>NZ_JANQCU010000079.1:0-200 GCF_024723485.1 Campylobacter sp. RM19072 | reverse complement strand
TTAAATTTATTTTTTAGGTGTTGTTGTTTTATATCGAGATTGAATTTATTATATTATCTTTATTCCTATTAAAATATAGATAGTATATACTAGATTATAGTGTTTTTATTTGATTGTATGGTAAAGCTTATTTGGTTATATGGCTTATGCTATGGTATTTTTAGCTAGTTATGTTAAATTAAAGAATATGGATTGAATAA
>NZ_JANQCU010000078.1:0-207 GCF_024723485.1 Campylobacter sp. RM19072 | reverse complement strand
TTGATTTTTAATGCTATCTATTATATGCTTATTAGAGATATTATTTATATCTTTTTCATTTATTATCTCATCTATACTGCCTTGATTATTGATTGTAGTTATCTTGCTTTGGTTGCTAATACTGTTTATATCTTTTTGATTATTGATATTATCAATTTTATTTGAGTTATTAAGCGTGGTTATAGTGTGGGTGTTGATTAAATTTGA
>NZ_JANQCU010000077.1:0-217 GCF_024723485.1 Campylobacter sp. RM19072 | reverse complement strand
AGAATCCAAGATTTAAGAGAGTCTAAGCTAAATAGGCAGCAATTAGACCTAGTAGGCGATAAGATAGATGCGGCTATAAGTGAGATAAAATCTAGCAAAGAAGCTATTGTAACAGAATTGCAAAAGCAACATTTAGTAAGCGAGAGCAACTCTACTAATCAACTGGCTATGATTAGAATGCTAGAGCAATTAGCAAATACAAAGCTAGATAAGATAG
>NZ_JANQCU010000076.1:0-219 GCF_024723485.1 Campylobacter sp. RM19072 | reverse complement strand
TTGTTTGACTATAGCACTACTCATCTGCCAAAAAGCGTTCCCCTTCCCCCTTAAAAAAGAAAATTAATATAGGTTGTTTTATTTTTAAGACTAGGCTTTTAGGATAAAATCAAAAAAGGTTTAATACTCCAAATTTTTGCCAAAAACTCCTTCGAGTTTTTTGTTGCGAAAATTTTGAAAAAGCCTTTCAAGGTTGCTGAGCTTTCGCTCAGTTTTTAT
>NZ_JANQCU010000075.1:0-251 GCF_024723485.1 Campylobacter sp. RM19072 | reverse complement strand
GGTTTATATCTATGTATAACACTCTTAAGAGTAAAGCTATTGCTTGGTTATTAATCTATTTAATCTGAGCTTTAGCTCGGCAACATTAGAAGGCTTTTTCAAGGGGATAGGGGTTGTTAAGGGGGAAGGGATAGCGTCTGCCAAAAAGCGCCCTCCTTCCCCCTTAAAATAAATTTCATACTTCGCAGTAGAGCTAAACCCCACTTTGCGACAAGGTGGCTCCGCTCCCTTGACCCACCTCTTGTGCTTTG
>NZ_JANQCU010000074.1:0-294 GCF_024723485.1 Campylobacter sp. RM19072 | reverse complement strand
CGAAGTAACACGCAAAAGAATCAACTCAACTACCAATGAGTATGAAGCCGTAGCTAGAGTGGATTATAAATATAGCAAAAAGCTAAATTTTAAAGCTTGGTACTCATATATCAATAGAGATACAATTATAGGAGATTATAAACATTTAAGATTTGAGGCTAGATATAATTTTTAATTTTATAGCACCCCCCCCCACAAAACTAGCGAATGCGACCCCTAAAGGGTGGTTTCTGTAAAGCCGACCTTTGCGACAAAATTTTCGCAAAAGTAAAATAACCTAAATGATTGTTTTAC
>NZ_JANQCU010000073.1:0-294 GCF_024723485.1 Campylobacter sp. RM19072 | reverse complement strand
TACTCACGCAGTGAATTTAGCCCAGCTAAATACTAAGGCTAATGCTAATGCTACAGTTAATTTAACAGGTAATCAGACAATAGCTGGTAATAAAACCCTAAGTGGAACTACGACACTAGCAGCTACAGTCATAAATGGAGCTACTCAGCTAAAAGGTGCAGTAACTGCTACAGGGGCTATAACTAGCAGTGGAAATGTAACCTTTAACACTGGTCAAGTAACCTTTAATAACAAAGCCCCAATATGCAATGTAGCACCAGCAGCAGATACAAATCTAGTAAATAGAGCATACTC
>NZ_JANQCU010000072.1:0-298 GCF_024723485.1 Campylobacter sp. RM19072 | reverse complement strand
TGATTGTTAGTGAGTGGTTTTTATACTTTTAATTATTTTTCAATTTATTAAATCATTTTACAATTATTAGAAATTTTAAAAGATTTCATATTATTTCATATTATTTCATATTATTTCATATTATTTCATATTATTTCATATTATTTCATATTATTTCATATTATTATCAAAACAAAAATCAACTTATTAGAGTTAATTGGTTTTTTAAATTTAGTTTTTAGGTGTTATTTTATATGGATAACTTGTATTTTACATATTTTATATAGATTTATTTTTTAAATTTTTATTTTTCTAGTTA
>NZ_JANQCU010000071.1:0-304 GCF_024723485.1 Campylobacter sp. RM19072 | reverse complement strand
TTTGTTCTTTTTTTAGCTCTAACTCTTGCTTTGATAAGTCAAGTTGTGAATTTGTTTGTTCTTTCTTTAAAGCTAACTCTTGCTTTGATAAGTCTAATTGACTATTGATTTGTTGCCAGTTTAAAGCCGTTTCTAATGCTTTTGCTGTTAGATTAATAGCCATCGCACTCATCAGATTTGATTGGATTGTTATCTTATCTTTTGGGGCTAGGGTTTTATCATTAAAGCTATCATTAAGATATTTAATAGCCTTATCAAATATCGAGTTTTCACTAACGATTGACGCTTCTATTTGTTTATAATC
>NZ_JANQCU010000070.1:0-315 GCF_024723485.1 Campylobacter sp. RM19072 | reverse complement strand
TAGGGTTTTTGATTTTGGTAGTAAGGCGTATGGATTAAGAATAAGATTATCTAAGATAAGTTTTTCTATTTGAACTTTTCCACTTCCAACTAATTTTAATCCAAATTTAACATATTCACACTCGCTAGGAATGGCGATAGTGTGCTTTTCATCGGCTCTATTGATAGAGTGAGATATTTTATTACCATTTATATCTTGGAATTCAAATACAGTGTATAAGTTTTCTAAAGTAAATGTTGAGATAAGATTAATAGTGCTATTTGTAACTAAATTTAACTCTTCTTTAGTAAAAACCTTATCTGTGTATATGTATTT
>NZ_JANQCU010000069.1:0-326 GCF_024723485.1 Campylobacter sp. RM19072 | reverse complement strand
ATTGTTAAAAGTCACAATCAAGTTTTAATATTTAAAACAATTTTACAGGACTTGTTAGAGCTTTGAATTTAGTTTAATTTCAAATATTCTATATCAAATACTGTTATCCCAATAATATAAAAGATATAGTTTATAAATATTAACTTCACAAGCTATTAAGCTTTAAAACTTACTTAATAGTAGTTAATACTTTCCGTCTTATTAAATTTAAATTCAAATATTATAAATCTAATAGCCATATCTTTAATAAAAGAAAAGAGTAGTAAAAAATCTAGTAAAATCTAGTAAAAATCTTCTTTATATTTTAAGATTAGCTATCTATTTTT
>NZ_JANQCU010000068.1:0-365 GCF_024723485.1 Campylobacter sp. RM19072 | reverse complement strand
GTTCTAACAAAGCAGTATCCAAGTTATGATGATCTATATAAATATGGATTTTTACATAGTAGAATTAGAGCTTATAAAGACTCAAACCTTTTAGTAGATATATTTAGAATAAATAAATCAAATAATATATATAGGGAATTTGAAGATATCGATGTGGCAAGTGGTGATGCTACTCTTTTAGAAAACACCTTAAAAATGGGTCATTATGATAAAGTCTTAGTTCATATGATAGATTCAAATATGTGGAGTGTACTTGAAAAATTCATAGATAAAATAAAAGTTATAGTATGGATCCATGGTGCTGAGATACAAGTATGGCAACGAAGAGCATATGAATTTGAAAGATTAAGCTCTGATGAGATAGC
>NZ_JANQCU010000067.1:0-368 GCF_024723485.1 Campylobacter sp. RM19072 | reverse complement strand
TCTATCTCATCAGGATTAAGCCTTTCAAACTCATAGGCTCTTCTTTGCCATACTTGTATCTCAGCACCATGGATCCATACTATAACTTTTATTTTATCTATAAATTTTTCAAGTACTTTCCACATATTAGAGTCAATCATATGGACTAAAACCTTATCATAATAACCCATATTTAAGGTGTTCTCTAAAAGAGTAGAGTCTCCACTAGCTACATCTATACCTTGAAACTCTCTAAATGGTTCATTAAATTGATTGTTGATTCTAAATATATCTACTAAAAAATTCGAATCTTTATAAGACCTTACTCTGCTATGTAAAAATCCATATTTATATAGATTATCATAGCTTGGGTATTGTTTTGATAAGAT
>NZ_JANQCU010000066.1:0-402 GCF_024723485.1 Campylobacter sp. RM19072 | reverse complement strand
AACTATACCTATAGCATCATTACCATTAGATATAGCTTGACCTAGAGAATTTGCTTGAGATTTTAAGCTATCAGCTATAACAAGACCTGAGGCATCATCAGCTGCTGTTTGTATCCTAAGACCAGAGCTAAGGCGACCTAGTGAGCTACTAAGAGCTCTATCATTTACTACTGAGTTAGCATGAGCATTCATAGCTGCTATGTTAGTGTTTATTCTAAAACTCATATTATATCCTTTTAAAAGAAATTTGCCTTAAGCTTAATCCTTTGCTTAGGCTTATTTGATTATATCGCAAGGTAGATTAAATTGTTTATATGGGGGGGGGGGAATTTAACACTTTTTTTAAAAAAAGTGCAAATTTAATATAAATTTTTCAAATTTTCATTAAATTTGGCTTAAATT
>NZ_JANQCU010000065.1:0-404 GCF_024723485.1 Campylobacter sp. RM19072 | reverse complement strand
AAAGATAATTAGTTAATCTTTATTAAAAGAATACCTTTTATTTAAAGATATGACTATTAAATTTATAGTGTTTAAATATTAACTTATAAGACGGAAAGCATTAACTACTATTAAGTAAGTTTTAAAACTTAATAGATTGTGAAGTTAAACTTGGTAGTTAATATATTTAGTTATTGGGATAACAGATTGTTTAATTAACTATTTGCTAAACTAAGTCTATATTTAAAGCTTTAACAAGTCCTGTAAAATTGTTTTAAATATTAAAACTTGATTGTGACTTTTAACAATAGGGAAATTAAATAACTTTAGACCATTTATAAAGTCTAATCAGAAAGCTCAAACGCAAACTCTCTGATTAAACCTTAGAAATATATCTTAACTATCTTTTAACTTGCTTTTAACTT
>NZ_JANQCU010000064.1:0-418 GCF_024723485.1 Campylobacter sp. RM19072 | reverse complement strand
AAAAACCACTTTTCTAAGCTCAGGTATCACATCAGCAGTAGCATTTGGGTGCTTTGTTTTGTTATAGACTTTTAGCAAGGCAGTTGCTAACTCATCTTTATCTATTTGTCCTACTAACGCATTAAACCTATTATCTAGCTCATCAGTTAGCCTATCTATCTCTTTATCCCTTTGCGGACTGATTTTGCCATACTCATTATCTAGTGCCATATCTTGCTTTTTTAGTGCTATTAGCTCTTTGCTTATTTGCTCGTTAGCTTGGCTTTTTGGCAAGACTTTTACTATCTTTTCTAAATCATCTAAATCAGTAGTTCTCTCAAGCTTAGCGTTATTTAGCTCACTTGATATTAGCCTTGTTTGCTCGTTTCTAGCCTCTACTTCACCAGCTAATCTACGATATTCTAGCCCATCTTTACCC
>NZ_JANQCU010000063.1:0-436 GCF_024723485.1 Campylobacter sp. RM19072 | reverse complement strand
TTCCCACTTAAAAAGAAAAGATTTTTTTGATATTCCAAATTTTCGCCAAAAACTCCTTCGAGTTTTTTGCTGCGAAAATTTTCTTTAAGGGACAGGGGAAACTATTTTTATCTACTTTTAACGGCGTAGCAAAGCCACGCCTAAAGTAGCAAACACTAAAGTCCCCACGAGTGGGGTACCCCTATTTGGTTCAAATTTGTTTTATAAAAATCTGAGCTTTAGCTCAGCAACCTTGAAAGGCTTTTTCAAGGGGTTGGGGGTTGTTAAGGGGAAAGGGCAAGGTAGCTTCGCTTTTATGTTTCGTAGTGCCATCAAACGATAGTTAGTATCGTTTGACTATTGCACCACTCAACTGCCAAAAAGCGTCCCTCTTCCCACTTAAAATAAATTTTATACTTCACTAAAACTAAGTCCAGCTTTGCGACCAAACTTTCTT
>NZ_JANQCU010000062.1:0-449 GCF_024723485.1 Campylobacter sp. RM19072 | reverse complement strand
CATAATTTCTATTAGCTAACTGAGTATCAGCTGTAGGTAGTATAGAGCACACAGGCACTGCTGAGAATGTTTTTATTCCAGCAATTGTCTGATTGCCAGTTAAAGTTACTACGGCATTAGCGTTGGCTTTAGCATTTACTACGCTATCAACATAAGCTTTATTAGCTACCTGATTATTGGCTGTTGGATTTGTAGCTGATATAGGCACTGCTGAAAAGGTCTTAACCCCAGCTATTGTCTGATTACCAGTTAAATTAACTGTAGCATTAGCGTTGGCTTTGGTGTTAAGTTGAGCTAAATTAACTGCGTGAGTGTTTGCTGTGGCATTTGGCACTACTATAGGACTGCTAAAAGTTTTAACCCCAGCAATTGTCTGATTGCCAGTTAAGGCTACTACGGCATTAGCATTGGCTTTGGTATTAAGTTGAGCCAAATTCACAGCGTGAGTG
>NZ_JANQCU010000061.1:0-458 GCF_024723485.1 Campylobacter sp. RM19072 | reverse complement strand
TCGTTTGACTATTGCACTACTCATCTGCCAAAAAGCGCTCCCCTTCCCACTTAAAAAGAATTTTATACTTCACTAGAGCCAAGCTAGTCTTTACGACCAATTTTTTTTAAATTCTTTTCTTTAAGGGACAAGGGAAACTAAAATTTGAAAGCCAAAACAGTTTCCCCTATCCTATTTTTTATCTACTTTTAACGCACGAACAAGTCCGTGCTAAAGTAGCAAACACTAAAGTCCCTACTGCGTAGGGTTACCCTTAAGATCTGGGTCCCTTCCCAATTTGGCATTTTTATTTTTACTCCAAATTTTCGCCAAAAACTCCTTCGAGTTTTTTGTTGCGAAAATTTTGTGGCGTAAGCCGATAATTTTTTACTTCGCAGCTGAGCTAAGCCCAGCTTTGCGACAGGGAGTTACACTCCCTTGACCCCGCACTGAAGTCCCCACAAGCGGGGTACCCCATA
>NZ_JANQCU010000060.1:0-543 GCF_024723485.1 Campylobacter sp. RM19072 | reverse complement strand
TAGAGTAACTAGTGGTAATGTATCTGTTGATGAGTATGAAGCAGTAGCTAGAGTAGATTATAAATATAGCAAAAAACTTAACTTCAAAACTTGGTACTCATACATTGATAGAGACAGTGGCGATAAAGGAGATGCTAAACACCTAAGATTTGAAGCTAGATATAACTTCTAATTTTAATAGGGTTTAATCTCTTTGGGGAGCCTGGCTATTTATGGCTGGGCTCCCTTTTTTATGCTTTTTTAATTCTTTATTTTTCTTATCTTTGTAATTTTAATTAATTAATGAAATTTAAATTTCCTAAAGTCGAATTTTGATAAAATCTTTAGTAATAAATAGTGTGTTGTAAAGATTGCTTGGGCTTTTTAAGAAGCAAAAAATCGTCAAGTGATAGTTTGAGAACCATAAAAGGTTTTTTCAAAAGTTTAGATATAAAAGAAATTTTTCTTTTTTAAGTAGGAAGGGCAAGGTAGCTTCGCTCTTATTTTTCGTAGTGCCATCAAATGATAAATCTGAGCGTAGCTCAGCAACCTTGAAAGGCTTTT
>NZ_JANQCU010000059.1:0-633 GCF_024723485.1 Campylobacter sp. RM19072 | reverse complement strand
TTATAGAAGCTGATATTATGATTAGAAATAGTCAGTTTTATAACTATTTAGGAGTGATGATATGAAGTTACAATCAATTAGTTTTAGTGGTAATAAGAGGGTTAATATTAATAGCCAAGCAGTTATTAATATATCAGCGTTTAATTCGCTAGATAGACCAAGACAGATTAGGGTAAAAATCCTTGATGAGCTAGGCAATACAAAATCTATTATATATGAAGCCCAGCTACAAGCTAAAAGCTCATATGAAGCAAAACTATTTGCTAATAATGGCGAGAAGCTAGAGTTTGAAGCTGGTATCGAAGTAGGCTTTAATGTAGGTATATTAAACGAAAACTATATCGCTAAAGGTATTTTAAATACAGAGTATATAGTTTGTGTTGGTGATGGGGTAAAAAATGAGTTTAGCTTTAATGGCTTAAGCGTTAATAGCTTTAAAGAGGTTAGAATAGTTTTTGATGGCTTATATGAAGCAGTGTTTGCTAAGGATTATGAGCTAAATAGTGATAAGAGCGGTGTGGTGTTTTATGAAATACCAGCTAATGGGCTAGAGTTTATAGTCTTTATAACAAAACAGGAGTAAAAATGAGTAGTTATGATATATCTACAGGCAAGATAGATGGTAGTGCCATA
>NZ_JANQCU010000058.1:0-639 GCF_024723485.1 Campylobacter sp. RM19072 | reverse complement strand
GATAATCTCGCCATTTATCTCACCACGGCTTATATCATAACTCTTTGGTCTCATTCTCACTCCTGCTTAGTTACTATCATTACAAACTCTAGCTCATTAGCTACTACTTTATTAAACCTTACTACACTACCATCATCGCTTAGGGTATAATCCTTACCAAAAACAGCAGTATAAACCCCATCAAAGATAATGCAAAGCTCTTTAAAGCTATTTACACTCATACCATTTAAGCCAAACTCGCTCTTAACCCCATCACCTACGCAGGCTATATACTCAGTAGTTAAGACACCTCTAGCTACATAGCTTTCATTTATTACTCCTACATTTACGCCTATACCAGCATCAGCTGATACTCTTAGCTTCTGGCCATTTCTTACAAATATCTTAGTGTTATACCCTTTAAACCCTTCAAGCGTTGCGTGATACAAAGTCGCCTTTAATGTGCCTAGCTCATCTAGTACTTCTATCGTAACTGCTTTTGGACTGGCTAAGGCGTTATATAGCCCTATGCTCACTACTGCATTGCTACTGAAGCTAACGGTCTTATCTCCACTAAAACTATATCCATCTAATTTCACAATACAACTCCTAATAAATTACCAAATTCACTATTTTTAATCATCTTATGAGCCTCTAGAG
>NZ_JANQCU010000057.1:0-649 GCF_024723485.1 Campylobacter sp. RM19072 | reverse complement strand
GAGCTACTAAAAAGGGCTGAGTATAACCACGAGTATAACCATAAGGTTGAAGAGATAAGGCAGCTTAGCCAGGCGATATCAGCAAAGCTTGAGGAGCTAAAGTATGGTATTTTAGATTTTGCTGATATAGTAGAGGATAGGCTAAGTAGTGCTGGTGAGCATTTGATTAAAAAATCTAATGAGCTAAAGCTAGAGGCTACTAGAGCTAAACACGAGATAGCTAGCAAAAAAGAAGAAGTAATAAATCTAGTGGAGAGTGAGCTGGGTAGGGCTAGTGATTACTTTGCTAGAGAGTTTAAGAGTGCTAATATCCATAAAATGGAGCTAGATGAGCGTAGCACTATAGCTAGAGATTTGATAAATGAGCTAAAGGGTGATGAGCTATGTGATGAGCTATACCTTGTGCGTGGCGAGAGTGCCTTAGGTAGGGCTAAGGTAGCTAGTGAGTTACTAGGGCTTAGTATAGCTACAGGGGCAGCTAAGGCTATAGGGCTTAGATATGAACGCCAAATTCCAAAGCTAGTAGCCTTGCAAGATGAGACTAAAGAGATTAAAGAGCAAACTCAAAATAGATTAGATGAGCTAAACATACTACTAGAGGCTAGTAACGCAGCAGCTGCGTCTAAACTAAAAGAGCTAGATGAATTAA
>NZ_JANQCU010000056.1:0-771 GCF_024723485.1 Campylobacter sp. RM19072 | reverse complement strand
ACTAATTAGCTTATTTGTGTCTAAATTTAAAACTTCAGCCATTTTTTTCTCCTTATCTTTATTTATTTTTTTGGTTGGTTTTTCTATATCTTTTTTAGCCTTTGTATAAGCCTTATAAAGCTCATTTGGTGCGTCTTGCGTTGGCTCATTAGCTTCAGCTAGAAATTTAGCATATTGTTTGGATTTTTGTTCTACTTGAGCTTTTTTTAAGCTTTGGTTTGATATAGTTTTATTCATAGCTTCTACTTCTTGTTTGGCTATTTGTGGGGTGCTTAAAGTAGAGAGTGTGTCCCCACCCCATACTATATTACCCTTTAAAAGATTTTTTAAATCCGTATTTTTTATCGGTGTTGCGGTTATTCCTATGAATTCCCCTTTATCATTCTCTATAACACTTAAAAATTTAGTTATTTTATCACTATCTATAAATGTTTTAACAAATCTATATCTATTATTTTCTCTTGTGATAAATAATGGATTTTCTAAAGTAGGTTTAATTAGATTTAAATATTCTAATCTTTTATCAGCTTCTGTCTTATCTGCTAAATGATTTAAAAGTTTATCGATTGATATTTTGCTATCAAAAATTGGCGTTTTTATAACATTTGAGAAATCTTTTGCTAAATTTAATAAATCAGCTTTAGGCTGTAATTGTATCGCTATATCTTTATTTAAAGAGATATTTTTTACTAAATTTCTAGCATCCATCTCGCTTACCCCACGCACTTCTTTTTGCTTTGGAGTATAACTAGCACTCACATCGCTATCATT
>NZ_JANQCU010000055.1:0-830 GCF_024723485.1 Campylobacter sp. RM19072 | reverse complement strand
AGCTCAAAAATGTCCTAAATAAAATGCTTGATGTCCTAGAGCAAAAAGTAGGTAGCGATATAAATGCTATCCAAGGTGTATTTGATAAATTCAAACAGCTAGATTTCACCGTAAGGATAGATAATCCAAAAGGTGAAGTAGAGATGGTAACTAACCTTCTAGGCGATGAAGTAACTAAAATGCTAAAAGCAAATTTAGAACAAGCTAGCAACCTACAAAATAAAGCCGATGAGCTAAAAGGCTTTGTAACTTCACTAAATGAAGGTGCCAAATCTCAAAGCGAATCACTTCAAGAAAGCGCCGCAGCTGTAGAAGAGATGAGTAGCTCAATGAACTCTATAAATGATAGAGCTAGTGAAGTAATCAAACAAAGCGAAGATATTAAAAACATAATCACAATAATCAGAGATATAGCAGACCAAACAAATCTACTAGCACTAAATGCAGCTATTGAAGCGGCTCGTGCTGGAGAGCATGGTAGGGGATTTGCCGTGGTGGCTGATGAGGTCAGAAAACTAGCTGAGAGAACTCAAAAATCACTAGGCGAAATAGAGGCAAATGTAAATATCCTAAGCCAAAGTATAAATGAGATGAGCCAAAGCATAAGCGAGCAAACTCAAGCTATAAATCAGATAAATGAAGCTATAGTAAATGTAGATGGCTTAACGAGACAAAACACACAAATCGCTCAAAACAGCAATATAGTAGCTAATGAAGTTGATAGCATAGCTGATGCTGTAGTAGCTGAAGTTAAAAAGAAAAAATTCTAATTTCACACTCACATTTTACTCCTTAAATATATGCAAGATTTATTCTTGCATATAGTAAAA
>NZ_JANQCU010000054.1:0-865 GCF_024723485.1 Campylobacter sp. RM19072 | reverse complement strand
TAGTGAGTGTTACTAAAAAGTATAGGAATATTATGGTGCTGATGATTAAGATAGAAGCAGTTATGATGGGTATCATTTGGTATCCTTTATATCTTTTTGCTTTTGTTTTATCTTTAGGCAAACTATGATAAATAAGATTAGCAATAAAGGTATTAAACAGCTAATTAGGATTAGCTTCTATTTTGACTTCGCAGACGAACGAAGTCCGTCTTTGCGACAAGCCCCATCGGCTTGACCCCGCACTAAAGCCCCGCAAGCGGGGTACCCCATTTATGGGGCTTTAGGGGTTTTGAAAGGGCGTAGCCCTTCATCGCAAAGCTGGGCTTTGCTCAGCTGCGAAGTCAAAAGTAGTTTATCTAATTCAGCCATATTTTACCTTTTGCTAATTGTATAAAAAATTAGTTTAAATATCTATAAAGGAGAATGATGAATAGAGTAGTAGTTCAACCAATCGACAAAGATAAATTCCGAGTATATAAGGATTTATCATATCAGGGGATTTATATTCCTAAAGGCTTTGTAACAAATGGGGCTAATATCCCTAGAGTGTTTTGGAGCCTTTTCCCGCCAAATTCGCCTGAATACCTTAGTGCTGTGGTAATCCACGATTATATGTGTGCTAATGTGGCTAAATATGGCTATGAATTAGCAGATAGATACTTCTATGACGCTATGCTTGAAATAGGTGTGGCTAAATGGAAAGCTAAGCTATTTTACTTTTGGGTGAAGTGGTATCATAGATTTAAAGTGTTTAAAAATGGTAGAAAATGAACTTATTAAAATGGTCGAGAGTGGCGGAATTGTCGCTCTCTTAGTGGTGGGTATAGTAGCATCTTTTAAAATCTCTAAAATGCTTTATGAGGGG
>NZ_JANQCU010000053.1:0-942 GCF_024723485.1 Campylobacter sp. RM19072 | reverse complement strand
ATACCGCCACTAGCAAAGCCCTCTATGCTTTGGATTTTATGTTGTATTTCGTGGTATAAAATACTTCTTAGCATTTCAGGCTTATTATAGAGTTTAGAGTTTAAAACTATTTCATCAAGCGTTTTATTGTAATATCCATCATACATAGACATTTGACCTTCAAGTTCATCAAATCTTACTTTCAAATCTCTTAGCTGTGGATAAGCATTAAAGAGCTTTTTATCATCTAGCACTTCGCTAAGCTTTAAACCATCTTTTGCCTTTGTGATAATACTAGATTGTTGGCTTAAAGTAGCGTTTAAGTTATTTAGATTGGCTTGGTATTTATCATTTATTTTAGCTCTATCTTGTAAGACTTCTAGTTTTTCTCTATTTTTTTCTTTAAAAGCCTTAGCGTCAAACAAATCTTTTATTACTTTTTTAAACTTGCCACCAAGCGGATTTATCTCAAACTTCCATTTGCCATCAATGTCTTTATACCAGCCAGTTTTAGTCCATATTTGGCTCTCATCTGCTCCATTTTTTGCCATATCCTTGGCGGTTTGTAGTTTAGCCTTATTTGCTCCGATTGCGTTCTCTCCTCCAAAAATATAATTATAATTATCCTTTGGCGATTTACCTAGGGCTTTACCCACAATATCAGGTCTATCATTTAAAATCATGGGTAAATCTTTAGCTATCCCTTGGCTAATTCGTGCTAATTGTGGGGCTAATTTGGCTGAGCTTTCTAGCGTTTTTATAGCTGCGACTGAGCCACCAGCTCCTAATAAAAATCCTTTCACAAATGCTTCATGTTTTTTACTTGGGTCTTGTTCGGCATTGGCATTTATCGCTCCACCTATAGCGCCACTACCTAGGTGTAATATAGCCTTTTGCAACGCCATAGTGCTAAAGCCACCCATCATATTTTTGGCTTGACTTTTATTAGCCGTTGTGGTAGAA
>NZ_JANQCU010000052.1:0-1101 GCF_024723485.1 Campylobacter sp. RM19072 | reverse complement strand
CCACTTTGAGCTAGGATATTGAATTTAGAGAAATTCGCACTCTCACTAGCAAAATCCACATCCCTTATTTGGCTTTCAGCTGATTTTACATTGACTTGGGTAACTGTGATATTGTTTATAGTAGCTACTAATTGATTTTGGACTGAGCCTAGGTCTGCTCTTAGTTTATCTAGCGTTTTTCTAGCGCTCTCAGCTACATCTACCATAGCTTGAGCCCCACCATAGGTATTTACGCCACCGGCTTGGTCGCCCCAGCCAAGACCAGCTGCGGAAGCTCCACCATCAAAAAATCCCATTGCTTTGGCTAAAGCCGCACTAATCGTGCCTGAATTCATATATTTTAAATTTACACTAGCTTGGTTATAAGCATCTGAAGCTAAACTTGCCAAACTAATAGTGTTTCCACCATTTGTAAAGCCAGACATTATAGATAATCCATTAATGCCAACTTTAATATCTCTAGCATCTTGGCGGATAAATGTCATAGTTCCTAAAAATACAGCACCGCCACCATCTGAACCAGTAGAAGCACCAGATATTGCGCCGCCAAGCACGGTATTTGCTTGAGTTGAAAGAGCCCCAATCCTAATGGCTCTACCATCTTTAGCGGCTAATACCAAATGACCATTTTGAACGCTAGCTTCTACTCCGGTTTCATCTTTTTTAGCGTTGATTGCTCCGATTAATACTCCATCGCTATCATTAGCTTTTACAGTTACATTACCGATTGTTACGCCATTAATCATTAAATTTTGCAAGGATCCGCCAGCAATAGCACCAGACATAATTTGCGTATTATTTACAGTTACTTTAATGCCAGTTTTATCGCTTACACCATTCATCATTTCAGCAATTGCTTTATAACCATCTTTTTGGATTACTGTTCCAGAGATAGCTTGAAATTCATAACCATTAGGATAGCCATCAACTCCGCTGAGTTTAACTGTATAAGTTTGTCCTGAAAGAGTAGAAAAAACTGAATACGCAGCGTTATTTAATGTCTCAAACCTCGTATGCCCTATAGTATTTGAATTTGTAGCACCTATGCTTACCTTAGCAGTCTCATTACTATAAGCACCTATTTGGAAGTTTTTGTTTGAG
>NZ_JANQCU010000051.1:0-1124 GCF_024723485.1 Campylobacter sp. RM19072 | reverse complement strand
TAAATGAGCTTTTATTTTATGGTGATTATGGTTATTATAATAGTGATTTATTAACACAACAAATTTAAATCAAAGTTGTAATATTAAGCAACTTGACATTTTTAAAAATAGATATTAAAATAGTATTGCAACCCATATAATATAATTAATTAGACTATGGATTAACTCTTAAAGCAATGAATGTATTTATAAATAAAAAGTTAAAATATTTTTAGATTTATAAAGAATTATTTAATATATAAAATAATAAAACCTTATTCTTTTTTATTTTATTTAAATAGTTAGGATTGATATTTGAATTTAATTTAGATACCATCTTATTATTAATTTTTATATTATTCAAATAATAATTATAAATTTTTAAAAATATTTTATATTTGGAAGTTGAATGCTTATTATAAAGTGAGTAGTTTGGTAATTTATTAGATTAAACTTATAAAAGTTATAAGACTGCTTTTATTTATAATATTTAATATGGAATTAATAAGTCATTTTAAGTTTTACATTTTTGATTATGAGCTTGGTATATTATAATTAATTAAAATTTAAATTAATAAAAAAGCAAATTTAGCTATTTTAATTATGCTAAGTTCATTATTTGTTACAAATTTAAATGCCTTAACTGGCGATAGAAAAACAGCTTGCGAAGTGTTGCTTTGCCTCTCAAGCGGAACACGCCCTAGTGAATGCAATCCACCACTTGCTAGATTTTTTTGCTATTAAAGCTAAGAAGCCTTGGAAAATTTTTAATCGTGCCTATGAGCTCATATCTATAACCATAGTATGATAAATTAAGTCCAAATGATAGGCATTGTGCAACAAGAAGTTACTCATATGAGCGTGGTGGTGGAAACTTGCTATATAATTATTACTATAAAAAGCAACAATTATAAAAATTTGCTGGAGTTATTAAAATTTAAGATAAAATAAAAGAAGCCATAGGGGGTTTGTATTTCCTCACTTTCGTGAGGCAAGACTAATAAGCCTTGACAACAATTATACAAAGTAGTATAATTACCGCAAATACAAATGGAATATGCTTATCTCCTTTCTATAGAGACAAAATTTGCCATAGTGGTACCAGCCCTATGGCATATCCCCATAAGGGAGTTATAGCAAAATAA
>NZ_JANQCU010000050.1:0-1173 GCF_024723485.1 Campylobacter sp. RM19072 | reverse complement strand
GCTAATTAGCTTATTTGTGTCTAAATTTAAAATTTCAGCCATTTTTTTCTCCTTTATTTTAAATTACGATAATCTTGATAATTTATACAAGCATTTACGCATTTATTGAAATATTCTCTATTAAAATCTTTACGATATTGTCGTGCTTTATTAGAAGTTATTTGATTACATTCATTATCGCAAAAACTATGTCTAATAGCATTTGGGCTAACAAAAGTAAAGCTATATCCAAATGAAAATATTATAACTAAAAATACAAAATGTTTCATATTGTTCTCCTTTATATTAGATTAGCGTCTCTAGCTTTACGCAACTCTTTATCACTCCATTTTATCATTTAACGAGCCACGCCTACTTAAGTTATCTATCCGACAAATACGGATTTTTTTTACTTGGTTTTTCTATATCTTTTTTAGCCTTTGTATAAGCCTTATAAAGCTCATTTGGTGCGTCTTGCGTTGGCTCATTAGCTTCAGCTAGAAATTTAGCATATTGCTTGGCTCTAGTTTGATTTGTGGTATCTTTGTTTTTATACCCATCTACTATACTTTGAGTTCCCATATATCCAAGCCCACCACCAACAAGAGCGATAGGTAGCCCTACTTTGGTGTATGCGTCCATCATCTTTGAGCGTGGATTGAATGCTCCATTATTGCTTATGCTTTTTATTTGATTAGGGCTAAAAGCTGTGTATATATAGCCTATATCATCATTCCAATCTTTATATACTACGCCATCATAGCCGTGTTTTTTTAGCACTTGTGCTGGGTCAAATTCACCAAAATTTTCTTTTACATTAAATTGCTCTTTGACCTCTCTTACAAAGCCATAATTATCATTTGCTTTTGAGATATAAGGATTTTTGATATTTAAATATATAGACATTACATTTTTGCCATAGCCTTTTGCTTTTTGTTTAGTATCTGTAAAATAAAAGCTTTTACCTAGCCAACTACCCTTTAATTTATTTATGTCAAAAGCATTGAAATTTGCGTTAGTGCCGTGATAAAATACCTTTGGTGAGCCATCACTCTCTTTTGTTACTGCGTGGCTATCTTTATGCCAGTTTGCTAAGTTAGTGATTTTTTCAT
This sequence comes from Campylobacter sp. RM19072, assembly GCF_024723485.1. Classification (NCBI taxonomy): domain Bacteria; kingdom Pseudomonadati; phylum Campylobacterota; class Epsilonproteobacteria; order Campylobacterales; family Campylobacteraceae; genus Campylobacter; species Campylobacter sp. RM19072. The sequence continues at coordinate 82 of NZ_JANQCU010000050.1, read as the reverse complement.
CGCTATATTCTTGCCCCATTTTTGTCATTTTTGCTTTAAATTTATCAGCCCATTTGGGTTTAGCTATAGTCTGGGCTTTATT
>NZ_JANQCU010000049.1:0-1221 GCF_024723485.1 Campylobacter sp. RM19072 | reverse complement strand
GCCTACTAATTTTATAGTTCCAGCCTGTAAAGCACTAGGTCTTTCTGTAGTATCTCTCATTACTAATACTGGCTTTCCTAGACTTGGGGCTTCTTCTTGTATGCCACCACTGTCTGTTATGATAAAATGCGATAAATACATCATATATACAAAATTTTCATATCTTAAAGGATTTATTAAATATATATTTTTTATTTTACTTAATATATTATTTACTGGCACTTGAACATTTGGATTTAGATGGACTGGGTATAAAATATCTATATTAGGGTTATTTAATGCTATATCTTTTAGAGCATTGCAAATATTTATAAACCCATCGCCAAAATTTTCTCTTCTATGTCCGGTCACAAGGATTAGTTTTCTATTTTTATCGTAAATAAAGCCTTCATTTTTAATGGATTGCAAAATATCATTTTTTATTGTTTGGTTATTTAAGATTTTATTTAGTATAAATAGCAAAGCATCTATTACGGTATTTCCAGTTACTATAATATTTTTATCCAGTTTATTTTCTTTAATCAAATTTTGCTTTTCGATTTGTGTAGGTGCAAAGTGATAATTAGCTAAAACGCCTACTATCTGTCTATTCGCCTCTTCTGGATATGGAGAGTAGAGATTATTTGTCCTAAGACCAGCTTCTATATGTGCTACTTTTACTTTATTATAAAATGCTGCTAAACTAGCAATTGCCGCAGTAGTAGTATCGCCATGCACTAGCACGATATCAGGAGAGAAATCAAGTAAAACATCATTTATACCAGACAACACAGTTTTGGTTATATCAAGCAAATTTTGATTTTGTTTCATTATATTTAGATCATAATCGGGGATTATCTCAAATAGTTCTAAGACTTGATCGAGCATTTGCCTATGCTGTGCCGTTACACAAACTTTAGTTTCAAATTCTACAATACTACTTAGTTTTTTTACGAGTGGAGCCATTTTTATTGCTTCTGGACGAGTACCAAAAATAACTAATATCTTTCTCATATGTTACCATTAATAATTATTATATAATAATTTAATTTATATTATAAATATAAATTAACATGCCAAAACTTCATTTATAAAACTACAAAAAATATTATATAAATGCGGGAAATAAGAAAATTTAAAAGTGCCACTATCCCCCCCCATCATATACAAACAATCATTTTAAAAATTGGAATTATATCAAATATATTCTTATATTTTTTTGATATTAATACAGAAGTATAG
>NZ_JANQCU010000048.1:0-1237 GCF_024723485.1 Campylobacter sp. RM19072 | reverse complement strand
AGTAATAAAAACTTCCAAATAGGAGCTTATAGTAATGAGACTGCTAAGGTAAGTATAGGGGCTACAAATTCAAATACTATAGGGCATACGAGGTTTGAGACTACGAATAATGGTATATTCTCTGTCGTTTCTGGTGCGTTTTCAGATGGCGTTCAAGTAAAATTAAGCGGTATAGATGGTTTTCCTAATGGTTATGAATTTCAAAAAATAGAAGCCAGTACTTTATACACTGATGGCTACAAAGCCGTAGCTGAAATGATGAATGGAGTTTCAGATAAAACTGGTGTAAAAGTAAATGTAAATAATACTCAAATTATGTCTACTGCAGTTCAAGCTGGAACAGTAAAAGGACTTCAAATAAATGGTGTTATTATAGGAAATATAGAAGTTAAAGCCAACGATAGCGATAACACACTAATCGGAGCCATCAACGCTAAAAAAGATGAAACTGGAGTAGAAGCAAGTCTAGATAATGGTCGTTTAGTTTTAGCCGCCAAAGATGGTAGAGCTATTAGAATAGGAACAATATCTACAAGTTACAGTAAATTAGGTGGTAGATTGTCTGGAGCCTCAGCTGCTTCTGGTCAAGGTGCTGCTTCTTTAGGTGTTGTATTAATGGGTCAGATAACCTTTGTTCGCCAAGACGCTAGAGATATTAAAGTAGGATTAAATGGTATGTCAGCTATTAGCGGTATGACGGCAGCAGCCATTACTGAAGCTTCAATTGCTACGGCAACTTATAATCAAGCTTCAATTAACCTTAAATATATGAATTCAGGAACAATTGATTTTTCAATTGCTAAAGCAATGGGGTATTTCGATGGCGGTTTCTCAAATGTATATAGCGAAGCAGATCAAGCTGGTGGCGTAAATACCTATGGTGGAGCTCAAGCTATGGTAGATGTAGCTGAGAGTGCTAGAAAAACGCTAGATAAACTAAGAGCAGATCTAGGCTCAGTCCAAAACCAATTAGTAGCAACTATTAATAATATCACAGTTACCCAAGTCAATGTCAAATCAGCTGAAAGTCAGATAAGGGATGTGGATTTTGCTAGTGAGAGTGCGAATTTCTCTAAATTCAATATCCTAGCCCAAAGTGGTAGTTATGCCATGAGCCAAGCTAACGCAGTTCAACAAAATATATTAAGATTGTTACAGTAAATTAAATTTTAAACTTCTATATTAATTCTGAGCGAAAGCTCAGCAGCATTAGAAGGCTTTTACAAGGGGTTAGGGG
>NZ_JANQCU010000047.1:0-1330 GCF_024723485.1 Campylobacter sp. RM19072 | reverse complement strand
AAGCTTAATCCACCCACTCTATAGCTTTTATCTCATCAATGTTAGTAGCATTATTTACAGCAGTTCTTAGCTGGTCGTGCTTAAATAATATCATCTCAGTATGAGCTGCAACTGCTACACCAAAAGCCATAAATTCTTCCTTGCTAAAGCTTACTACTTTATTATCTTTAGTAATCCAGTTTATAGCCCCAGTATCTTGCCCACTAGAGCTAGATAGTAGAATTTGGCTTATTTTACCACTTATGTTTATCTTGCTATCGCTATCAACTTGATATACATTGCCCTCATAATTTAGCGTTAAAAGCTTTGTAGCCTTAATACTTGAGAGCTCATCTAGCTTTATCTCTTTAGCGTCTTCTAGGCTCACATCTGCTATCTCATAGCTGATATTATAGATATTCTTAGTTTCATCATAGCTCTTTAGAATAGATGGTTCTTTATATATATCATCATTTGCTGGGGCTTCTTGCTCCACCACTCTAGCAAAACCTAAAGACCTTAGCGTCTCATCATCGCAGTTATCTAAAAAGTATGTATCAACTCCTTGATGCTTTTCTCCGTTTTCATCACTGAATTCAACATCTTTATAGTATATTTCTAGACTAACTAGCTCATTTTTATTTATATCATAAAACATTTAAACTCCTTAGTAATATATTAGTATCTCTATCTTATATCTTGTACTGCTAGTATGCCACCCCTTTGAGCCTGTGTTATACTCTTCGTATATCATAGTAGAAGGAAGAGTAGCGATTTCATATTGATGGTTTGCTATCTCACCTACATAGCGATGTTTAGAAGTACTCATCACCCACCAAGTTCGATTTAAAGCCGCACCATTTGACACCCCTTGATAGGTAAAACCTATTTTACAAGTAGTCTTAACCACCATAAAACCCTTCTTCCCTACTGCTTGTGATGGTAAATTAATAACTTTCCCACAAGTGGTAAAAGTAGCACTAAATAAATTAAAGTAGTTCCCAGTAACCCCACTAACCACATTTCCATCAATATCTTTTATTTTTAAAATTCCACCACTTAATAGCACCCCTAGCTCCTTACAATTCTAACTAATGATTTACTTAAAACCGTGTAGCTAAACACTTCATTATTACCAAAGCCACTTTGAGCTATCCTAAAGTTAAATGGTGCTGAAAAAGCTTGGATATTAGCCCCTTTAGCTATGAATATCTCACCAGTTTGACCTACATTAGCCGCTGCGTTAGCTACAGTAATATTTGTAGCTGCTGTTAGATTTAAACTAAAGTTAATACCATTATTTAAATCTATTGCCCCACCAGTTACTGCTACATACCCACCACGCTTTTTA
>NZ_JANQCU010000046.1:0-1378 GCF_024723485.1 Campylobacter sp. RM19072 | reverse complement strand
CCTTACAAATTCACAAAATCCATAATCTTATTTGATTTAAGTCCTATAAATTCATTATGTTTTACAAGGGCTACTATAACATCGCAATCTTTTAATGCTATATCTAATGAAGTTAGATGAATATTATCTTTGTTTAATTGTTTTGGTAGAGATTTTATATTTGGCTCAACTGCGTAAATTTGAGAATTTGGTATTTGCGATAGCTCCTCCGTTATCAAAACAGCTGGACTCTCTCTTAAATCATCAATATCTGGTTTAAATGCAAGACCAAGACAAGCAATTTTTGGATTTTTAATATCTTTTATTTTCTCTTTTACTTTTGATATTACATATTTAGGTTTAGAATCATTTACCAATCTAGCTGTTTTTATAAGATTTGAATTCTCAGGTGCACTACTACATATAAACCAAGGATCTACTGCTATACAATGGCCTCCTACTCCACATCCAGGTGTTAAGATATTAACTCTAGGGTGTTTATTTGCAAGTTTTATTAGCTCCCATACATCTATATCAAATTTATCACAAATCATCGATAGTTCATTAGCAAATGCTATATTAACATCTCTAAAACTATTTTCAACTAACTTACTCATCTCAGCAGTTTTAGCATCTGTTTTTAATACCTCTCCTTTTACAAAGGTTTTATAAAATAGAGCTGTTTTTTCTGTAGCTTCTTTGGTTGTGCCACCTACTATTCTGTCGTTTTGGACTAGCTCTTTCATTATATATCCTGGCAAAACTCTTTCAGGACAATGGGATATATATATTTTGGTGGTATCTACTTGGTTTTTGGATAGTAAGTTCTCTATGCTTTGAGTAGTGCCAATAGGAGATGTGCTTTCTAATATAATTATATTGCCATCTTTTATATATGGAATTATAGATTTAGTAGCAGACATAACATAGTCTAAATTAGGAATTGGAATATCTTTGCTATTGTGGTGAAATGGTGTTGGAACTGCTATTATAAATACATCTGCCTCACAAGGCTTGGTATCGGCTTTTAATTTACCTGATTTTACTGCTTGATATACAAATTTATCCAACTCTGGCTCTACTATATGAATTTTACCTTGGTTTATTATATCAACTGCATTTTGATTAATATCAACACCATGAACTATATAGCCGTTATTTGCTAGTAAAGCCGCAGTAGGTAATCCTATATACCCCAAACCTATAACGCAAACTGTTTTTACACTATCCATATTTTTACCTTTTTTATTTAGATTTATAAATTTTGTTGTAAAAAAGCGATTATTTTTTCACACGCTTTTCCATCGCCATAAGGATTTATAGCATTTGACATTTTTTTATATTCATTGTTATCATCTAGTAAAATTTGAGCTTGTTGCTTGATATTTTCAGTAACTGT
>NZ_JANQCU010000045.1:0-1447 GCF_024723485.1 Campylobacter sp. RM19072 | reverse complement strand
TAGACAAAAAAAATTAAGTGCCAATAGAGTTAAGTTTTGGCATAAACTTCTTGAAAATCCTCATCAAAATTTACATCTTGTTTTTGTTAGTGAATATTTTAAAGATGAATCTTTGGGCGATTTGGGATTGAGCTTATCAAAAGATAGATACTCCATAATACATAATTATATAGATGAAAATATATTTAAATATCAAGAAAAATCAGAAAATTTACGAACCAAAATTTTAACCATACGGCCATATCATTCGCGTAAGTACGCGAATGATATGGCCGTTAAGGCAGTGCAAATACTATTCACAAAACCATTTTTTAAAGATTTAGAGTTTTGTTTTGTGGGGGATGGGGATCTATTTGATGAGACTACAGAGCCTTTGAAAAAATTTAATAATGTAAAGATAGAAAAAAGATTCTTAACTCAAGAAGAGATAAAGTCATATCATGATAATTATGGAATATTTCTAACTCCTACAAGAATGGACTCTCAAGGTGTGAGTAGAGATGAGGCTATGAGTAGTGGATTAGTAGCTATCACAACTAATGTAGCTGCTATACCTGAGTTTGTAGATAATAGCTGTGCTATTGTAGTAGAACCAGAAAATCCTAAAGCCTTAGCAGATGCTATAGAGTATCTATATCATAATCCAGACGCCTTCTTAAAACTATCAAAAGCAGGAAACAATAGAGTTAAATCTCAAAGCGGATTTAAACAAACTATATTAAAAGAGATGGAGCTAATAAGTGAGTAAGAGCAAAGTGCTTATATTTGGCTCCTGTGTTAGTCGTGATGCTTTGGAATATGATAAAGATAACTCATTTGAGTTAGTAGGCCACTTTGCTAGAAGCAGTTTTGCTTCTTTAATTTCAAAACCATGTATAGATTTAGAAGTTATAAATTCTATTGAGTCGAAATTTCAAAAACAGATGGTTTTACAAGATATGAATAAGAGCTTTTATCATTATATTAAAAATAATGAATTTGATATTTTGCTTGTGGATTTGATTGAAGAGAGATTTCATCTAGTTTTAAATGAAGATGGCTCTATGCTAACCTACTCTGCAGAGTATAAAACCGCACAAAAAAATAATGTTAAGCTACTTAATAGATACCATGAAAAGAAATTTAATTTATGGTTTAGGGGTTTTTCAAGACTGATAAGTATCTTAAAAGCCTTAAACAAACTAGACAAAATATATATAAATGAAGTTTTTTGGTCTAATAATTTAAACTTAATATCACAAGATTACTTAGAGCAATCAAATGCTTTTTTATCTAAAATGTATGAAAAAATAGAGCAATACATACCAAAAAGCCAGTTTATAACATACGATAATAATCTCTTTTTTTGCGACCCAAATCATAAATGGGGGGGGGCGCCGTATCACTACTGCGATGAACTTTATCAATCAACAATTAAGCAATTAGAAAAGATTAAATAGGTTTTATA
>NZ_JANQCU010000044.1:0-1491 GCF_024723485.1 Campylobacter sp. RM19072 | reverse complement strand
TTTTTAACTTCGCAGGTCAGCAGAGCCGACCTTTGCGATAAACTTTAGAAAAGTTTAATCAAGCTAAAGTCCCCACGAGTGGGGTACCCCATTTATGGGGACTTTAGTGTTTGCTACTTTAGGCGTGGCTTTGCTACGCCGTTAAAAGTAGGTAAAAATGGGGTTCCCCTATTCCTTAAAATCCCAACTCCTTCCCAGTTTGGCATTTTTATTTTATAAAAAGCTATATCAAAATCAGTGGCGTAAGCCACCCATTGAAAGGCTTTTACAAAATTTTCGCCGTAAAACAACCATTTAGGTTATTTTGCTTTTGCGAAAATTTTGAAAAAACCTTTCAAGGTTGTCAAGCTATCGCTTGACTATTTTTTACTTCTTACGGCAATAAATTGCCGTTTGCAAAAATTTGAAGTGTTAAAAATAAAGAATAGCAATAAAAAACTCGCAAGAATTTTTAAAATATCAAAAGCTTTAAACTTAGCAAAATAAGTATAGATTTGATGATTTATACTCTTTGAATTTTTAAATTTTGGTAAATAATCGGTAATAATTCGGCAAGAATTCAGTAAATATTAAGTAAAAACCCATTACAATTTCAAACCTATACTTTAATAAGGAGATAAAATGAAATTAGTTAAACTAAGCTTAGCTGCAATCGTAGCTGCCGGTGCCCTTTCAAGCGTAGCAAGTGCTGCATCACTTGAAGAAGCTGTTAAAAATGTAGATGTATCAGGCTATGCAAGATATAGATTTGATAGCACAAATACTACAACTAACACTACAGGTGCTACAAATAACTACCACAGATTTACATCAGATATTAACTTCAAATCTGCTCTAGATGATAACTTCTTTGGTGTTATCGGCTTTAGATATGATAGCCGTGACGCATCAGGCGAGAGAGTAAATGCTGCTACTCAAGTAGGTACAGTTAATCAAGGCAACAATGCTGATAATTATGGTCAAACATTCAATGTTCGCCAATTCTATGTAGGTTACAAAGCTGGTAACACCACTATCACAGCTGGTCGTCAAGTGCTAGGCACATTCTTTACTGATGATATGGTAGGTACTGGTATTAAACTACTTAATAGCGATATTAGCGGTCTTACTCTAGCTGCTATAGCATTTGATAACCTTCAAAATGATGGCGATATCGGTACAAGAGGATTATTTATCGGCGAAAATGGTTCTAGCGAATTTGTATATGATAGAAACCTATATGGTGTAGCTGCTATTGGCTCATATGATCCAGTTAGCTTCCAGCTATGGTATGCAGCTTTAGATAGCGTAGCTCAACTATATGCTCTTGATGTAACACTAGGAGCTAATATAGCTGATATAGATCTAAGCTTACAAGCTCAATATGCTGGCTCAAGTATGTGGGCAGACAATGCTAGAACAGCCGCAGCAGCTGGTGCTTTACCACTAGATGATGCACAATTTGCAGCTGTAGAAGCTGGTGCTAAAGCTTTTGGCTTTGATGCGAGTGCT
>NZ_JANQCU010000043.1:0-1514 GCF_024723485.1 Campylobacter sp. RM19072 | reverse complement strand
GCTATTTACAATCCCCTCTTCGCCTAAGATTTTACCGGTGCTTTGGTTTTCTAGCTTCTTAACCACCTTGTCAGATGCCACTTGTAAAGATGGTTTATTAGCACTGCTTTGTATAGTATTTTTATTTATTATCTCTCCTACATTAGCATTAACTTCAAACGCCACTGCACTATTTGATATTAGCTGAGTTTCATTTGTGATCCTATCTTTATCGCTTTGTATGACAAATCCGCTACCTAGATTATGCTTGATGCTAATATCTTTATTATCCCCACCAGCAAGTATAAATCTACCACCTATACTCCCCGTGCCATCTACGCTTTCTATCTCATCTTCTACTATAAGATCTCCACTAATACTTCCAGCGTTATTTAGTTTTGTTATCTTTTTAGCTACTACATTCCCCTCTATAATCCCATAATTATTTAAATTTGTAATCGTATTTGAGACATTTATACCAGTGATTTTGCCACCTTGATTATTATCGATACTCTCTATCGTGCCAAATCCATAGATGGCATTTTGTCCGCTTGTAGTGCTTATGGTGCCTGTGTTGGTTATTTTACCTATGCTATCTACTCCAAAGTTTGAATCTTCTGAACCACTCAATATACCATATCCATTGCTACTTATGGTGCCAGAGTTTGTAATGCTGTTTATTTTACCGCCACCACCGACCAATATGGCAGCTTTATTGGATGATTTATTCTCTATTGTCCCACTATTGTTTATATTTAAATCATTTGTGGTAAATGCGTATATGCCAGAATTACTACTCGAATTTTCTGTAAATACAATATTACCACTATTTTCAATATCAAAATCACCATTATGATAAATTGTTACAGACCCGCTATTAGTTATAGTGGCACCTTGATTTATACTTAGTTTGCCACCACCAACACCATAAACACCTTCAACGCTAACATCGCTAGAAATAGCACAATCATCATCCCACCCACAAGGGGTTAAATTTATCCAAGCACCAAATAGATAAGTTTGAGAAGCGATAAGAGAAATTAATGATTTTTTAAGCATTGAAGACAAGGATCGAGTAAAATAGTGAAATTTACAAATGATTTGGCATTACTAAATATAATACTTGACACACTCTACCCCCCCCCCTATTTACCTTTTATTATAGTATTTTCATAGATATTCAAAATTGTATTATATTTAATAATTTTTGTCAATTAAATATAACTTAAATTCTCATTTTATACCCAAAATAGAAATTATTTTTATTTCGCTAAAGCTAAGCTAGTCTTTGCGAAAATTTTATAATAAGAATTTTTTAGATTTTTATAAAAATTTAAATATAAAAGAAATTCTTTTTCTTTTTAAGGGTAACCCTACAAAGTAGGGACTTTCTCAAAGAGAGTGTAAAACACAAGAGGTGGGTCAAGGGTTACACTCCAAATTTTCGCCAAAAACTCCTTCGAGTTTTTTGTTGCGAAAATTTTGTCGCAAACGGCGACTTGTTGCCATGCGAAGTTAAGAATTTTAAGTGGGAA
>NZ_JANQCU010000042.1:0-1557 GCF_024723485.1 Campylobacter sp. RM19072 | reverse complement strand
ACTTCGCACGGCAAATTTTAATTTCGCAATGGAGCCAAACCCAGCTTTACCACCAAATTCCGCAAAAAATAAATAAAAATAAACAAAAATATATTAATATTAAATTTACTTATATACTAAACTTTTTAAGCCAAAATTCATTTTTTTTTTTTACAATTACGCCTATTTTATTTTTAGTCTATTTCCCACTGCCTTTTAAGCATTTGCGTGAAATATTCTTATTTTACACTGAAAGGCTAATCATGTTTAGCAAACTTAAACTTGGCACAAAGACTATCGCCTCTATAGTATCTATAGTGGTATTTTGTCTAGCAATTATGAGTTGGGTAATTATATCTATTACCTCAAACATTCAAACCCATGAGGCTAAAAAGCTTTTAGAGAGCATATCTGATAGCGATTCGAATTTAGCCGATTCATTCTTGTCTCAAATGTATATAGCCATAGAGAGCAATGCAGAGCACTTTGAGAAACTCTTGCAATCAAGAGCTAGTGAAAGAGAGTTAGAAAATGAGCTAATGGGAACTATAGATTCTGCTGGAGAGGCATTGTATGGCTACTTATACATACTTGACCCATACTACACAGATAATATACAAAATCCCAAATTTAAGCTAAATAACTCTAAATTACTAATCCTACAAACAGATGATGATCTACTTGGTGTAGGCGGTATGAGAACTATTCAAGCAGATAATAATATAAATAATCTAGAGGGGCTAAATACAGCTATCCGCACAGGCAAAGTAGCCATAGGCAATCCAGTTATACTAAATATAGAAAACTCAACAAAAGCTGTCCTTAGTATGAATATCCCTTTAAAAGATAAAAATGGTCAAGTAATAGCAGTCCTAGGCCTCCTAGCAGATTTACGAAGTATTTCAGCAGAAATGAATAGTCCAGATCGTAGAATATTCGAAGGAACTCAAATTTTTGTAATAAATAGCAACGGAGTTGTAGCTGTAGATATAGATGCTAAATATATAGGAAGCAATCTACAATCTATCAATAAAGACGCTAGCGCAATCCAAATGATACAAGCGGTAAAAAATAGAGATTCAGGAATATTTGAGTACTACTCAGTATCAGGCGTGAAAAATTTAGCCGCCCTAAAAACAATCTCAATTGCAAGGGGTAGCACTACATTTGGCGTTGTCGCAGCTGCTCCAGAAAGCTCAGTTTTAGCACCAGTTAGAGAGCTAATATTTGATATCATAATTGGCGTTATCATAACTTCAATTATCATCGCTCTATTTGTATTTTACTACATAAATGTAGGTGTAGTCCGAAGAATCCAAAGTATATCAAATCTACTATTTGGCTTCTTTAAATTCCTAAATCACGAGAGCAAAACTCCACCAGCATATCTACAACCAAAAGCTGAAGATGAGATAGGCATAATGGCTATAGAGTTAAACCGCAATATCAAAAAAATCCAAGATGGAATAAACCAAGACAATCAAGCTGTCAAATCAGCCATACAAACCGCGAGTTTAGTAGAAGGTGGTAATCTCCACTCTAGAATTGAGGAAAACCCAAATAACCCAGCCCTAAAAG
>NZ_JANQCU010000041.1:0-1767 GCF_024723485.1 Campylobacter sp. RM19072 | reverse complement strand
GGTGGGAAGTTGCGTCGTGGGGTTGTGAGCTTGCCTCCGATTTTAGAGGATAAAAGTAGCATATTTTGGGGATATGAGGGTGAGCTAGTAGTGCTAAAAAATAGTGGCGTGATATGCTTAGTCTTAGAAGATATAGCTCAAAGTGATGCTAATACTATAGAAAATCTAAAAGCTAATAATAAGATAATGTATCTAAGTAGCTTTATAGGAAAGGATGAGTAATGCCAAATAGTGCAATGATAATAGACCCAGCCTTAGCTGGTGGTGGTATAGGGCTAACCCCTACACAAAATCAACCAACTACTACTAATTGCTGTGATGATAAACTAGATGAGCTAATAAGATATCTAAGCATATCAGTACCAGCAAAGCTTGAAGAGCTAACACTAAGGATAGATGCAGTAGCAGCTCACTGGCAAGAGGCTAGTAGGATAGGTAAAGAGGTGCATAACGCACTAATAAGCTCATTAAGTGCTAATCCATCTAGATTTTTGATAGGTGGTGTGGAGTATGATAACTTTGCTAAGCTAAATGAGAGACTTCAAGAAGTTGTCTCTAATACTTTAGATAGAGTAGAAGAGACTAAGCAGTTTATACTAGATGAAGTAAGTAAAGCAACTGTGTTTGATAATATTGAGATAGTGGAGTAGATATGGGAACTAGAAAATTTGAAAAACTAATTCTTAGCAGTGCTAAGAGTAAAAATGATATAGTAGCTGAGGCACTGGCCCAAATAAGAAAGTACGAAGCTAAAGACCCAGCAAATGACTATATATGTAGCGTAATACACGCATATGATAATGGGGATAACGCTGGAGACCAATACATTGTAATCAATGAAAAGCTAAGAGTAGAGTATGGGCTAAAGAGTAATGCAGTAGCTAGCTCACACTATAGCAAGGCTGATATAAAGGCTATGATAGATGAAGTAGATGCTAAGATACCTCTAGACCCAGCTAAAAAGGCCTTGCTAAAGGAAGTAGAGGCTATAGAAGCTGATATAAGAGCCAAGGAAGCACAGCTACCACCAAAAGAAAAAGAGCTAAGAAACCTAAAGCAGCAAAAGGCTACTATAGAACAAGAGATAGCAGACCTAAATTCTTTAATAGCACAGGCTAGGGCTGAGGGTAGAAGCACTACAGTACTAGAAGCGTCAAAGGCTCAAAGAGTAGCAGACCTAGCTACTAAAAATAGGCAGATATCTACACTAGAGGGGCAGATAAATGAGATTAAAAGACAGATACCTTTGCTAAAAGAACAAGCCAAAAACAAGCAAACTCAGCAAGAGGCTATAAAAAGCCCTGAGCTAGCTACTAAGGATTTTGTAAATGAGCTAAAGAATACGCTAACTGGGAGTATAAATACTAAAGCAAATTCAAACGCCGTGGTGGCTCTAACTGGTAATCAGACAATTGCTGGTAATAAAACCCTAAGTGGGGCTACGACACTAGCAGCTACAGTCATAAACGGAGCTACTCAGCTAAAAGGTGCAGTAACTGCTACAGGGGCTATAACTAGCAGTGGAAATGTAACCTTTAATACTGGGCAAGTAACCTTTAATAATAAAGCTCCAATATCTAGTGTAGCACCTACAGTGGCTAATCACTTAGCTACTAAGGCTTATATTGATGGGATAAATACTACGCTAACTGGGAGTATAAATGCTAAAGCTAATGCTAACGCCGTAGTAACTTTAACTGGTAATCAGACAATAGCTGGAATTAAAACTTTTAGCAGTCCTGTGGTAGTACCAAACGCTACAGCAAA
>NZ_JANQCU010000040.1:0-1831 GCF_024723485.1 Campylobacter sp. RM19072 | reverse complement strand
ACCCCACTCGTGGGGACTTTAGGTAGGTCAAGGGAGCGTAGCTCCTTGTCGCAAAGGTCGGCTTTGCTGACCTGCGAAGTTAAAAATAGTTTCCCCTATTCCTTAAAAAATCCCAACCCCTTCCCAGTTTGGCATTTTTATTTTATAAAAACTGAGCTATAGCTCAGTTTTCTTTTTATCTATTTATTTTAAATTAAAACTTATACTTAACCCCTAGTGTTCCATTATAGATTTTCTCATTATTTCTTAGTTTTGCTCCTATGTTGGCATTTATGCTAAATGAGTTATTTAGAGATACTTCAGCACCTAAGGTTGTGTTTATATAGGTGTGTTTTTTCTCATCAGCTTGGCTTATTATACTATACTCATTTCCTACGAAATTTGCTACACTATCTGTGCCACTTTTGTATATATCTCTCTCAAGGGCTGGTTTGAAATAGAAGTAGCTATACTCATCATAGTATTTTCTAAGCTCAACTCCTAATTTAGCAGTGGCGTTTTTATTAGTTGTTTTATTATAGTGTAAGTTTATATCTCCACTCTCATTAAAATCTTTTGTTTTTATATAATTATAATTTAGTCCAATAAGTGGCTTTATAAATATATTATTAGTATCAAATACATATCCATACTCTAGCTCAATCCCAGCAAAATTAGTATCATAATCAGCTGTATAAATACTATTTAATACATTCTTGCTATAATCACTCTTACTAATTCCATAGTAGATTTTACTATCTAGTTCTGAATTTCCAAAGAAGCTTTTTGAGTAGATACCAAGTTGGTAGTTATCACTACTATTTACTATATTATCTCCACTGCTTTTTGCTTTAGCATAGCTAAAGAATACTCCAACTATATCACTATCAAATGCATAATCATATCCAAATATAAAACCATATATCTTAGTATCTGGATTATCTTTTAAATATGCTTTAGCTCCTAAGATATTAGCCCATAGATTATTATTAGTTTCAAATCTCTTTGTATAGTCTCTAATCATACAAGCTAAAGCCTCATCATCACAAGAGGCAAACTCTACCCCATCAAGGTTTTTTATAGCTGAGGCTAGAGCCATACTACTATTATTTGGATTTAATAAAGATATAACCCTAGCATCAAGAGCATTTTTACTTAAGCTTATTATAGAGTTTATATTTGTATTTAGCTTTAATGCTTCAAGGGAGTTTTGGATTGAGTTTTTCTCTAAAGATTGTAGTTCTTTGATGGCGGTGTTGAAGATTTCTTGGGCGAGTTCTACGGCAACTTTATAGCCACCACCATTATTACTATATTGACTAATATCTACTCCTAAATTTACATTTGGGTCTTCTATAAATTCTACTAATAAAAACTTACCCATTTGATAAGCATTTTTTCCATAAACCCAGTCATCACGATCGATAGGATTTTGGCGAGTATTTTGATTAGTTATCAAGGCCTCACCAAGAGCTTTTAAGTCAGAAAATTCTGGAGTTTTTGCTATCATATCTGCGTATTTATCGATTTGACTTTGGATTTGGCTGGCATCTAGATTAGGCAATTTATTAAACTCATTAATTTCATTAGTGCGTTGCTCTTGGGTTTTAGGCGTGCAAGTCAAACACACACCATTATTTACAAGCTCATAAAAGTATTGTATATATTTATTAGAGTTTTTTGGGTCGTTGATAGGGTCATAAACCCAGTTAGCGTGTAGTGAGCCGCTTAAACCAAAGCTAATTATAGCCGCACTTGTAATTTTAGAAATTTTCATATTGCCTCCTTAAAATTGTAAATTTAAAGTGGGTATTATACCCCCCCCCATTAATCTAAGCTTAAATTTTTATAA
>NZ_JANQCU010000039.1:0-1945 GCF_024723485.1 Campylobacter sp. RM19072 | reverse complement strand
AGGAGTAATTAATGATATTTAAGGATATAGATTTATTTGACATATACAAAGAAAGTAAACAAACTTTGTTGGATAAAAATATCATATTTATTGATTTAAGTAATATATCACAAAGTGGTCACAAGTTAAATATAGACAATAGACTTATTGAATGTATTCGCTTATCATCTGATTTAATAATAAGTTTAGATGAGTGGATTAATATTATAAATAAATTACAAATTTCTTTTGATAATGAAAATTGGATAGAAATTTCCAATAAAAATTTTATTTTTAATAACGATAAATTAGAAATAAATCTTAATGAAAAATATCAAATAAAATTTATAAAATTAAATATTAAAGATGAAAATTATATAAATAAAATAAAAATAGAAATACTCAATAGGAAATTTCCAGGATTGATGGTAGCGTCTAGAAGCGATGGATTTGGGGCTAGATTTATGCCTATACTAAATGCTATGTATCTATCTAGTAAGTTAGGATATAAATTTGGCATAGTATGGCCAAAATCATCTTATGATCAAACAAGTTTAAAAAAATTAGATAATAATGAATTAGCAGGACTATATGGTGGAAATGAAGAGTTTATATTTGATAAGGAATTCTTAAATTTATATTCTTACTTAGGTAAAATCTCTCCAGCAAACATTCACGCAGAAAATCATGATATACAAGATTATTTAAAAAGACCTCACCAAGAAAATTTCGGATATCATATATCATATGATATATCGAAACTAAAGGGATTAGATAAATATTATTTAAAGGAATATCCAAAATTATGGAAATCTATAAAATTTGCTAAACCAGTTAATGATATAATAGATAATGTAAGCCAAAAAGTACAAAAATATTTTCCAAATAAATTTATAGCGATACATATCAGAGCTGGAGATGGAGTTTATGATTATATTAGAAGCGGATTGGATGCTTTTTATAGAAAAATGATGCCAAATGAAATTGCTATGGCTCTTATAGATGAAAATTTAAAAATTAATAATGATATTGTACTTTTTGGAGATGATTTTACGCAACTAAGAGAACTTAAAAAATTTTATAAAAATAAAATATATTTGATAGAGGATTTTATTGATGATACAATAATAGATATTAAAAGAGTAATATTTGACATTGTATTTATGTCTAAAGCCAAAGAGATATACTCTGGAGGCAGTTCATTTGCTAAGACGGCATCGTACATAGGTTTAGGCAAAATACCTGAATATTATTTTACTCACTTTTCAATAGATGAAATGATAATTATAGTTAAAAAATATTTTAATTATAATTTAAATTTGCATCAATATCAAAAATCTTACTCTTTACTGTTTTTACATAATTTATGTCTTATGCAACATGTATCTAGAGATGAATTGATATCAATTTTAAATCAAGGTATAAATTATGATAGAAATAATTGTGCATTTCTTGTGCATATGTTTAATCATTACATATATTTAAAAAAATACGACGAAGCTAATAATACATTAGGTTTATTATTTGATTTAAAAGATTTTGATTGGATGTATAAGTATATTATTAGGTATAAAGATTCAATATATAAAGTATTTGTAAATAATATAATAGGATATTCGCAAGAAAAATATTTAAATATTTCATATATGGCTTCAAAAATATCTATAGATACTAAATTGACTAGAAGTCGTATATTAAAATATTTATCAAATTATTTATTAGGATTAAACATAGATGATAAGGCAAAAAATTTATTAAATCATTACATAAATATAACCAATAAATTAAATGTTTCTGTTAATGAAATCAATTCTCAGATTGAAACTAACATAAAAAATAATGAAAATTTAAAATCAATACTTCAAAATGAGCAAATAGCTTTAAAAAATCAAATAGATACAAATAAATCTAATGAAGTTCTAATACAAAAATTAAAATTAGAAATTGATATTCTTAATAAACAAAC
>NZ_JANQCU010000038.1:0-2104 GCF_024723485.1 Campylobacter sp. RM19072 | reverse complement strand
TTTATAAAGTAGTTATTTAAGGGCCTATAGCTCAGCTGGTTAGAGTGCACCCCTGATAAGGGTGAGGTCACAAGTTCAAGTCTTGTTAGGCCCACCATTTATATTTTGTCTACTGATGAATATTTTTATTATATTTCTTAATTTTTTTTTAAATTTATTTTTGAATTTTATTTTCTATTTTTAATTTATTTTATATCTTATATAATTCCTATTTTTTAGGAGTTAAGAAATGAGTAAGATAGCTTTTCCTATTACTATTGTTGATTGCATTGACATTGGTTTGGATTTAGGAAAAATTCAAAATAAACTACAATCATATTATGATGAATATGAAGATGATTTATATTTGTTACATAAAAACAAAATCGATTATATCTCTAAATTTATGAAAATTAATAACGATGAAATGTATAAAAATATTAATTTTGATTTTTCATCTATAAATTTAGATAGTAGCGTTTTAAAAACAATTTCATTATTTATACCTAGTAGAAAACGACTTATTTCTAAATATATTATAGATATTAAAGATGAAAATTTTAAAATTGAAAGAATGCCTGCAAATAATTTTCTCCAATCTCTCGCATTTATAGCAGATGAAAAGTTTGATTATAGAAAAAGTGAAAGAAAATTTAAAGAATTGCCTGATAATTTATTTGATGATGATTTAAGAACTATGCTTAAATTCGTCTCTTTTAAAATAGGTAGATATATAAAAAATCTAAATTTGCAATTACAGTTCATCATACTTTTATATTCTGTGAAAATGGTAGAAAATCTACAAATTCACCAGAAGGAATACACCAAGATGGAATGGATTTTATAGTGTCTGCTTTTGTTATCGATAGACAAAATATCAATGGTGCAAAAAGTATAATCTATAAAAATGATAAAAAAACAAAAATATTTGAAACGATATTAAAAAATGGTCAAGGAATTATTCAGCCAGATTTAAATAGTGGATTATGGCATGAAGTAACAGAAATTTCTCAAATAAATATTAACGAAGTTGGTTATAGGTCTAGTGTAGGTTTTGATATAGAGGTTTTAGAATGAAATTAAAAATTCAAAGTGGGGAATTCGTAATAAAAAAAATAGATAAAAATGCCACAATAAATTTATCTGATGATTTATTTTGCGTAGTTAATGAGTTTGATTGTTATACAATTATAAAAAATAAATTAAAAAATTCATATAATACGCAAATTTTTAAAGCATTTTATATAGATGAAATTTTTGATTTTTCACAAAGCGGTATCTTGTTTGAGCTATTAAGACCGCTTAAAGAAGAATGTATAAGTGTATTAGTTGTATCAGCTTACGAAAGAGATTATATTTTTGTTAATAAAAATGATTTTGATAAAGTAAAGAAAATTTTTGGATTATAGTTATGCAAAATTTTATTTTTTTAAAAGGATTTTTTCTATCACTTTCGTTGATTATGGCAATTGGAGCTCAAAATGCTTTTGTTTTGCGACAAGGTATAGCTAAAAATAATGTATTTTATGTTTGTCTTGTATGTTTTTTATGTGATTTTGTATTGATATTAGCTGGAATTTTCGGTGTTGGTGAAGTTATAGCAAAAAATGTGGTAGTAAATATATTAATCACAACTTTTGGAATTTTATTTGTTAGCTATTATGCTATAACAGCATTAATTTCAGCTTTTTCTAATAAAAATAGTATGAAATTTGAAATGGAGCATTCAAATTTTTCTATTAAAAAAACTATTATTTTAACCCTTTGTATTACACTTTTAAATCCCCATGTTTATTTAGATACTGTTTTTGTGGTAGGAGCTTCAGCTTTAACATTTGATATTAAAGAGAAGATACTTTTTGCATTTGGTAGTCTTTCTGCTTCGTTTATATGGTTTTTTTCATTAGGCTTTGGTGCTAAAAAATTTAGTCACTTCTTATCAAAACCAATAATTAACAGGATTATAGATATATTTATTGCTATTATTATGTTTTTTGTTGTTTTAACGCTAGTAAAATTTCTTTTAAAAATACTATATATTTAATAATTCTTTAAGCATTACTCTTGTATAATTCCAACTCACTTTTAAAGAATATCTTAAAAAGTGAAGTTATTTAATTTCCCT
>NZ_JANQCU010000037.1:0-2122 GCF_024723485.1 Campylobacter sp. RM19072 | reverse complement strand
CCCCTCCCAATCATTCAGCAAACTTTAAGTATATCTCTTATATAATTCCAGCTCACGAATTGAGAAACACCTTCTTATAGTTGGACAAATCATCTCTTTATCGTTTCTGTTTTTTAATTTTTATAATGTTAAACTATCTTTTATAGTCAATCTTTGAAATCTAAACAAGTGATCGATTGAGCCAAAGGCAATTTTAATTATTTAAATTAAATAATTGCTAATTTAATAGTTATAAAAAATTAAGTTTTTAGATTAAAACTTCATAATAAATATCTTACTTTACTATTTTTTGTAAAGTATTTTTTTATGGAGAGTTTGATCCTGGCTCAGAGTGAACGCTGGCGGCGTGCCTAATACATGCAAGTCGAACGGACAAGTAAGAGCTTGCTCTTATAAGTTAGTGGCGCACGGGTGAGTAATGTATAGTTAATCTGCCCTATGCTGGAGGACAACAGTTAGAAATGACTGCTAATACTCCATACTCCTTCTTAACACAAGTTAAGTTGGGAAAGTAGCTCTTAGTAATGCATATAAAATGGATTTTAAAACAAAAAGCTAAAAAGATAACAATAAACTTTTTTGAAGTCTTACATAAGTAGTAAGGCAAGAAAAAGTGAAGCAGTTAGCTTTTAAAGATTTTTGTAAAATTCTGAATTATAAAGTGGTTTTTAAATTAAAAATATTTTCTTTAAAAGAGATTAATAAAAATAATTTTAAAACCTTTTTTATGTGTATTACTAAGAGCTCTCGGCATAGGATGAGACTATATTGTATCAGCTAGTTGGTAAGGTAATGGCTTACCAAGGCTATGACGCATAACTGGTCTGAGAGGATGATCAGTCACACTGGAACTGAGACACGGTCCAGACTCCTACGGGAGGCAGCAGTAGGGAATATTGCTCAATGGGCGAAAGCCTGAAGCAGCAACGCCGCGTGGAGGATGACACTTTTCGGAGCGTAAACTCCTTTTCTTAGGGAAGAACAATGACGGTACCTAAGGAATAAGCACCGGCTAACTCCGTGCCAGCAGCCGCGGTAATACGGAGGGTGCAAGCGTTACTCGGAATCACTGGGCGTAAAGGACGCGTAGGCGGATTATCAAGTCTTTTGTGAAATCTAATGGCTTAACCATTAAACTGCTTGAGAAACTGATAATCTAGAGTGAGGGAGAGGCAGATGGAATTGGTGGTGTAGGGGTAAAATCCGTAGAGATCACCAGGAATACCCATTGCGAAGGCGATCTGCTGGAACTTAACTGACGCTAATGCGTGAAAGCGTGGGGAGCAAACAGGATTAGATACCCTGGTAGTCCACGCCCTAAACGATGTATACTAGTTGTTGCTGTGCTAGTCATGGCAGTAATGCACCTAACGGATTAAGTATACCGCCTGGGGAGTACGGTCGCAAGATTAAAACTCAAAGGAATAGACGGGGACCCGCACAAGCGGTGGAGCATGTGGTTTAATTCGAAGATACGCGAAGAACCTTACCTGGGCTTGATATCCTAAGAACCTTGTAGAGATACGAGGGTGCTAGCTTGCTAGAACTTAGTGACAGGTGCTGCACGGCTGTCGTCAGCTCGTGTCGTGAGATGTTCGGTTAAGTCCGGCAACGAGCGCAACCCACGTATTTAGTTGCTAACAGTTAGGCTGAGCACTCTAAATATACTGCCTTCGTAAGGAGGAGGAAGGTGTGGACGACGTCAAGTCATCATGGCCCTTATGCCCAGGGCGACACACGTGCTACAATGGCATATACAATGAGACGCAATATCGCGAGATGGAGCAAATCTATAAAATATGTCCCAGTTCGGATTGTTCTCTGCAACTCGAGAGCATGAAGCCGGAATCGCTAGTAATCGTAGATCAGCCATGCTACGGTGAATACGTTCCCGGGTCTTGTACTCACCGCCCGTCACACCATGGGAGTTGATTTCACTCTAAGCCGGAATACTAAACTAGTTACCGTCCACAGTGGAATCAGCGACTGGGGTGAAGTCGTAACAAGGTAACCGTAGGAGAACCTGCGGTTGGATCACCTCCTTTCTAGAGTACAAAGTGATAATCTCACAATTATCACTTCAATATAGTCTCAATCAGCTTGTTTAGGTTTGAGAGATTGA
>NZ_JANQCU010000036.1:0-3082 GCF_024723485.1 Campylobacter sp. RM19072 | reverse complement strand
ATGGATAGGGTAGTAGTCCAGCCAATAGCCAAAGATAGGTTTAGAGTGTATAAGGATTTTAAATGCTATGGATATACAATCCCTAAAGGCTTTGTAACAAATGGGGCTAATATACCAAGGCTTTTTTGGAGCCTTTTCCCACCAAATTCGCCTGAATACCTTAGTGCTGTGGTGATACACGACTATATGTGTGCTAATGTGAGTGAGTATGGGTATGAGATGGCTGATAGATACTTCTATGACGCTATGATTGATATAGGGGTGCCTAAGTGGAAAGCTAAATTATTTTACTTTTGGGTGAAGTGGTACCATAAGTTTAAAGTGTTTAAAAATAGGTAAAAATAATAGGAGGTAATAATGATAACACAAAGAGTATTAGTAGTCATAAATGACCGTGATTTACAAATGAGCAAAGAAAATCTAATAAACTCTGTAATTAAGGTATTAAATGATAAACATAACGCAGATATAGAAAAAGCATATATAGCTGAAGTATTTAATACTGTAACCAAGGAGACCTTTTGGGTAGTTGATGATGCTCTAAAGGCTATGCTAAGATTAGATACAAATGTACTAGAGAATAACTACGCTACAAAGGATATGCTAAAAGGCGTTGTAGCTGGTGGGTCAGTAGAGCTAAATGGTAGTGGTATGAGCCAAGAGCAAATCCAAACCCTAATCTCTCAAGCACTCATTAATAAAGTAGATAGAGCCGAAGTATATAGCAAAGATGAAGTAGATGAGGCTTTAACTAATCTAGCTACTAAAGATGAAGTAAGTGCTAAGCTAGATAGCTCTACATATACTACTGATAAGGCTACATTTGCTACTAAAGATGAGCTAAGTACCTTAGTATATACTAAAAGTGAGGTAGATGAAAAAGTAGCTACTGCAGTAAGTGGTGGTAGTGTAAATCTAGATGGCTTTGTAAGGGTAGATGATATAGCAAATCTAGCAACCAAAGATGAGCTAAGGGCTAAAGCTGATATAAGTAGTCTAGAGAGCTTAGCTACTAAAGCAGAGTTAGCTACTTTAGCCACTAAAGAGGAATTGCAAGAGGCTATTACTAGCATTCCTACAGGTGGTGGCTCACTAGATGCTAAGCAGCTACAAACAGCTATAACCTCTAATGAAACCATCACTAATCTAAGTAGCGTAGTAGCAAATCTAGCCTCAAATATGCAAGGTGCAACATACGCTCAAGTAGCTGCGATGCTAAACTATAGCTCTAGTGGGGCTAGCTTGCCAAAAAGCCTTGCTATATACTCAGACTATAGCCTAAAAGAACGCAGTGGTGATACGGTGGTTAAGATAAAGATTAAAGAGTGTATAAATGATAGCTATGCAACACTAAGTGAGCTAAAGCTTTATGGTAGCGATGGTAAGCAATATGTAATGCATAGCTATACCGATAGCTCACTAACTAATGCTAAGCTAGTCTATAAAGCCAAAGATGATGGGGTAATCCCTGAGCTAAGCAGCGTGAGTGCTACAAGTAGTGAGTGGAGCAAGGGCGAAGATGAGATAGAAGTGGATATAAAGGCAACATCAGCATTTAGTGGCTTTAATGCATATAGAATAGGTGCTAGATTTAGTAGTAGTAGTGGCTGGTGTAGTGCTAGTAGTGCCGCAAATAAAGATGAAGTAACTATAACTATTAAAGATTTTACCCCAGCTAAGCTAGAGATAAGAACAGGATATGCTAATAATACCCATTTGATTACTAAATCTAGCTTTGTAGTTAGTGCTGGGGAGCTCTACTCTGAGGAGCTAGCAGCTAATGAAGGCGATAAGAGTAGGGTTATATCATTAGACTTTAATAAGATGAACTTAAATCTAAATGGTGATAAGTATGTAGAGTTAGCTAAGGCTTGGAATATAGTACCATCACAGTATGAGCCTAACTATACTATAGGTAAATTATTAGACTTAATAGGAGAAGTAAGTGGTGATAAGCCATTTAAATTCACTCTAAAAGGTATAGCAATACATACTGATAGCTATGGTACTGGTATAAGTAATGTTGAGTTTTTCAATCACGAAGGTGCTAGGCTATATCCTAAATATGTTCAAGTAACTAGTGGCGATAATGTAGCTACATTTATCCTAACTAAAAATGAGAGTGAAAAAACTGAAGTAGCTAATACTATCCCAGCTGATTATGACTATGAAGCTGCTAATGAGTATAAGGTAATAGCTAAGAGAATATCACCTCAATATAGTGGAAATTATCTATTTGAAAAGATGATGTTCTATACAGCTGCTGGTGGATATAACAATGAGTATCTCACAGGTAGTGGGGTTGTACATTTAGAGTTTGAGTGTAGCTTTGTCCCAGCTAAGGTGCAATATATCCAAAGTCCATATGGACACGGAAAGGCTACTGGGTATGATATCTTAGTAGATGATGCGGTAGTATCAACTGTAATGTATGCTGGTGGGAGCTATGACTATGAGACGCACGACCTAGCTAATGTTAAGGTTAAAGTGCCAAAAGAGGCCACGCAGTGATTTGGGGCTATGGTATTATGGGGCTAATCTTAGCCCTATTATGGTGGCAAAATGATAGCTTACAAGATGAGCTAAAAGAGCAACACACTATAAATCTCTTAGTTACTAAGGCTAATGAGAGGTGGCAAGATGAGATAGAAAAGCTAAATTTGGAATTCTCAAAAGGGCTAGAGAGCTTAAGCGAATTAAAGAGCAAGAAGGAGATAGAAAGGGTATATGTCAAAGAAGTTTCAAATAATACAAATAGCTGTATTGACGCTGTTAATGCTGTTTATGAGCGGTTGTGGGAGCGTGAGAATAACGCAACCACAAGCAACGCCAAAAGCTCATATACCAATGAGCCTATATCAGCCAACTAAGATTGATTTTAGTAAAAGGGCTACAAACGAAAAAGAGGCTAGTGATATGGTATGGGAGCTATATCTATATATTATGGAGTTAAACTATGGCATGGAGGCGTTAAACAATGGACAATGAACTTTTAAAAATACTTGAGAGTGGTGGTATCATCGCTCTTTTGATAGTAGGCGTGTTTTTTCTTTTTAAAACATCTAAAACGCTCTATGAAGGT
>NZ_JANQCU010000035.1:0-3130 GCF_024723485.1 Campylobacter sp. RM19072 | reverse complement strand
AAATAGTATGAATATAGATAATAGAGATATTGTAAATCTTAGTATGGGGGGGGGTATTTCATATATGATATATTTGCCAAATAAAGATACCGACTACATACAAAATAAAATTTACAAAGAGACAGAGCCATATGAATTAACAATGCTTAAGGATATTATAAGTAGATGCAAATCAAATGATATTATAGTAGATGTTGGTTCAAATATTGGCAACCATACCATATTTTTTGCTGCGAATAATCTTTTTGTTTATGCATTTGAAGCAAATAGTGCATTATTTAATATAATGCAAGATAGTATCAAGCTTAATAAATTTGATAATTTAACCAAATGTTATAATGTTGCAGTTTCAGATTCAGTTTCTAAGGCTAAATTTTCAAAATTAGATGAAACAAATTTAGGTGGTCAATCATTAGCAATTTCAGATGATGGCGATATACCTACCATTCCTTTAGATGATGTAGATTTTAATGGGAAAGTAGCAGTAGTTAAAATAGATGTAGAAGGAATGGAGTGCAATGTTCTAAATGGTGCTAAAAAATTAATTGCCAAAGATAGGCCGTTGCTTTATATCGAAGCAATCAATATGGATTCTTTTAAAAATATATCTTATATATTAAATGATTTAAATTATGTATATTGGGATACTTTTAATGCTACGCCCACTCATCTATTTTTACCTAAAGAAACTCTTTGTGAAAAGGATATTTTAACTAATAGTTTAAATCATCAGATATTTGAGTCTTATAGAATAAAACAATCATTAAACTATAGCAAAAGACATCAAAATGATATCAATAAAGTTATAGATTTATCTACTAAAAGTATAAAATTATTAGAAGACAAAATCGAAACCCTAGAAAAAGAAAAAGAATCTTTTTTGAGTATTCAAGATGAGAAAAATCAAGAATTATTAGAGATTAAGTATGAAAAATCTAGATTAGAAGACAAAATTGAAACTCTAGAAAATGACTTTGATAAAATGAAAACAAATTTTATTGGCATGAAGGCTAGATATCAAAAAGAATTACAAGATAAAAATAGCGTATTAACCAAAAATAAAACTCTCAATAATAACATTGAAAAATTAAAAACAAATTTCGAAGGTATGGAAGCTAGAAATAAAAAGCTATTAGAAACTATATCCCAAAAAGATGATGAAATTTATAGAATCAAAAATATGTTATCATTTAGGCTAGGGCATACCCTTATCCAATCTACTAAATCATTTAAAGGCTTTATAAAGCTCCCATTTAGTTTCTATAATGAATATAGAAAATATAAATCATATATAAAATCTACAAGTAAAAATATAAATTACATTACACAAAATAAAATAGATCTTAAAACCAAAAAAAATATAGATCACATAGATGATATAAAAAAGATTAAAATAGCTGCCATTATGGATGAATTTACCTATAATTCATTCAAATATGAGTGTGATTTATTACAACTGACCTTAAATAACTGGAAAAATGAGATATCGAATTTTAATCCAGATATGGTGTTTATAGAGTCTGCTTGGAAAGGCAAAGATGATTCTTGGGCGACTAAAATAAGTAACTGCTCAAAAGAGTTAATAGAGCTCATACAATGGTGTAATAATAATAATAAAATAAAAACGATTTTTTGGAATAAAGAAGATCCAGTGCATTTTAACACCTTTTTGCCAGTAGCAAAAATAGTAGATTATGTATTTACAACAGATATGGATTGCATTGGTAAATATAAATATCATTTAAAGCATAATAATGTATATCTTTTACCTTTTGCAGCCCAACCAGAGATTCATAATCCAATTGAAAAATATACTAGAAAAGATGCTTTTAACTTTGCTGGTTCATATTATCTACGATACCCGCAACGACAGATAGATTTTAATACTCTAATAAATTCTATTAAAAATTTTAAAGAAGTTGAAATTTATGATAGAAATTTTGACAATCCTCATCCCCACTATACATTTCCAGATAAATTTAAGCCAATGATTTTAGGAAAATTAGCTCCAAATGAGATTGATAAGGCTTATAAAGGCTATAAATTTGGTGTAAATATGAATACTATTAAACAATCTCAAACAATGTTTGCAAGACGAGTATTTGAGCTTATGGCTTCAAATACGATTGTTGTTAGTAATTTTTCTAGAGGAGTTAGGAATTTTTTTGGCGATTTAGTTATATCATCTGACAATCAAAAACATATAACTTCAAAAATTCAAAATATATGTGATGATGAGCTCTACTATCAAAAATTTAGATTGCTTGGGCTTAGAAAAGTTATGCAAGAGCATACATATTCTGATAGGCTTTCATTCATATTTTTAAAAGTTTTTAACCGCAATTTTAATGATAAAACGATAGATACTATTATATTATCTATTATAAAAACAGAATATGAATATAATAAAATTTTAAATATGTTTGATAGTCAAACCTATCAAAATAAAACTCTATTTCTTATTAATTTAAACAATATAGATATGAAAAATTCGAAAAATTACATTCATATATTTAAAAGTGTAGAAGAAGCATTAACAAATATAGAGATGGGTAAAGAGTTGTTTTTTGGGATTTTTTCACCTAATGATTATTATGGAAAAAATTATATCAATGATATTATGCTTGCTACTAAATATAGCAAATGTGATGCTATTGGTAAATCTTGCCACTATGAATTTAATAGCGATATGGTGTTAAAAAACCAAAAAGATCGCTACACATATGTCAATGAGCTAAACTTAACCTCTTCATTGTGTAGCATAAAAAAATTAAGCAAAGATGAGTTAAAAGATATTATTTTAAGCAATAGTATTAAATTTGACAATATGTTGTCCATAGACGAGTTTAACTATTGTAAAAATGGTATAAATGTAAGCAACCAAGACTTAGAAGAATATATCCAAGATTTAGAAGTTTCAAATAGTGGTATATCTTTTAATGATGAAGTATATTCGATTATAGATAAGATACCACCTACAATGGAAATTATTGATAAAGATGAAAATTTATTTAATTTAGCATTTGATAGATTATATGATTTACTCAAACATAACTCAACTATCAATACCAAATTTAGTATATCTAATAATAAATTAATTATAGACATTAAACTAGCTCCAAAAAAGCAT
>NZ_JANQCU010000034.1:0-3168 GCF_024723485.1 Campylobacter sp. RM19072 | reverse complement strand
TACCTCCACCAACCTAACCGCCCAATCCCGCATCAAAAACCAGCTTTCTTATAAATTAGGTCAAGCTATAATCGATAATTCTAAAAGCTTATTAGGCTATATTAAAATGCCATTTATCCTAAGCTATATCAAAGAAACCCACCAAAAAGAGCAAAAAATCTATCAAGAAAAGATTAAAAATAATCCCAGCCTTAAGCTTCCGCCTCTTGAAACCTACCCTGATTATAAAGAGGCTATAAAATGTAAAAATCATCTAAGCTATAAGCTTGGAGAAGCCTTAATAAACGCTGATAAATCTAAATTTAAGCTTGGTTATCTATGGTTATGGTTTAAATGCAAACAACTCACCAAAGAGCATAAAAATTGTAAAATTAATGATAAATAACTTAGCTTTGATTTTATAAATTTAGTATTAATGTAAATCAACCCTCATTCAGGTAGCCTTATGCTACCTGAATAGTATTATAAAATATAGCTAACATAATTAAATTTAATATAAAACATATAAATATTAATCTATTTATAAAATATTTAATACCTCATTAAGTAAAATTATGCTAAGATAATTAAGATTAATTATCAATATTAATCCACTAAACTACTTATTAAAAGGAATTAGATGAAAAGAGTGATATTTCCACTTATAATATCTCTATTTTTTATATCTTGTGGTTCTAGTAAATCCCCATACGCACCACCTGTAATAGATGATAATTTAACTACAAACCCTATGAAATCTTTAGTATCTAATAGAGCTGATGTAGATAGTAACTTAAGCACTCCAAATGGTGCCCCGCTATTAAATCTATCCGCATCTCCAAGTCTTGGTTCTAAATCAGCTGCACTAACTATAATAAACCCAATGGGCGGCTCATCTATAACCATTTGGGCTTTAGCTGAGGGAAATTGGCTATGGGGCTACACCTTAGATAACTCAAAGGATTTTGGAGCGGCTAGATTTTGGCAAGTTATAAATCTAGGTAATGATATAGCTTTAATATCAAATTTCCTTACAAATACATGCATTCACGATGAAGGCAGTGGTATAACTCACCGCAGATGCGACCCAAATAATAAATCCCAGCAATGGCAGCTCTTTGCTATGGATAATGGAGCCATTCAGCTTAAATCCACAGCTTCAAATAAATGTATAACAACAGATCTTGGCTCGCTAGTCCAAACTGGTAGCTACTATAGTCTTGCTATGAGAGATTGTAATTTTAAGCCAAATTTTAATCAACAATGGGTATTTATCCCTAAAGCTTTACCAACTGAAGTACTATTAGGATACCAACAATGAAAAATATATTAATCTTATTATTTAGCTTTATAAGCCTATTTGCTAATATAGATGACTTTAAAACAGCTACTTGGAATATGCAAGGCTCAAGTGCTAGTAGCGAGGCTAAATGGAGTATTAGCGTAACTCAAATGTTCTCTGGTCAAAACTCCATTGATGTCCTAGCTATTCAAGAAGCTGGCACTCTCCCAGCCACAGCTGAGCCAACTGGAAGGGAGTTTAGAGCATTTGGTACTAGTGTAGTAGTAACTGAGCATGTGTGGAATATAGGCTCTAGGCTTAGACCAGATCTAATATTTGTATATTTTGCTAGGACTGATGAGGGTGGTAATAGAGTAAATTTAGCTCTAGCTAGTAGAAGACAAGCTGATGAAGTATTCTTACTTCCGCCTCCAACTACAGTCTCAAGACCTATGATTGGCATTAGGATAAATAATGATGCGTTTTTTAGTATTCACGCTTTAGCAAATGGTGGAGCTGATGCTTCAGCTATTGTGCATAATATAGATCTATTCTTTCAAAGCTCCCCAACTCTAGCTAGCACTAACTGGATTATAATGGGAGATTTTAATAGAGAGCCAGGAGAGCTTCTTAGCTCATTTGAGCTTGAGTTAAGACTTAGAACTAGAATAATTACAAATAACGCCATCACTCAAATAAGTGCTAGAAGAACTCTAGATTACGCTGTAGTAGGTAACTCCAATCGTGCAGTGTTTCCAGCTCCATTACCACCAATATCAGCTAGCACATTCTTTAGTGGATTTAGAACTCACATAGCAAGTGACCACTTCCCTGTAACATTTAGGAGATTTCCATGATAAAAACTCTAAAAATATCTTTAATAGCTCTAATATCTATATTTATCGTTAGTTGTGCCTCAACGCCAAATAAGACATTTTTAAAGCTTGATGGCTCACAAGGCTTTGCTGGAGATATAAGCAAAGCCCCAGATGAAACAAAAGCCCCAGATAGAGCTCCATTATTAAAAGATGAAAAAACACAAACACCAATCTTAACTAGCTCAAACAACCAAGATGGGTTTGATCCATTTACCTTGCCTCTAAGCCTAAGATCCCTTGATACAGGTATGCCTTTGGTGGTAAATTTAGGTAAATCAGATGAAACCTTTAATTATAACCTAAGAGAGATTAAGGCATTTGAACCAACTATAATTAGCGAGATTAAAAGGGTTGATAGCTTTGCACATTTAAGCCTTGAGTATGTTCAGTTTGTATCAGCTAATGATATAAATGAGTGCTTAGGAATTGATGAGAGTGGATTTTTTACTTTAAAAAATTGTATTGGGGATTTAGATAGAAAGAAATTTGAAACTGTATTTCAGCTAATACCTCTACTAAGTGATGCTGTAGAGATAAGATCACTAGTCTTAGGTGGTAAAGAGTGTATAAGCACATTTTTTAACCCAAATTTAGAGCCATGGCAAAGAGTGGGAATATTAAAATGTGAATTAAGAGAGGGATTTGGTGTAGATTTGCCAAAGCTTTGGGCTATAATGCCTGAGATTAGAGAGGCTGCCGTTTTACAACCGCTTGATTAGATTTGATACTGATCAAATCTATAAAAGCAGATGTTGTTATTTGACTGTTATTATCTGGCTTAGTTGGTTTATATTTTTCAGTTTAGTTTATTTTTATTCATTTAGTTAGTTTATTTAGTTTAAATTTTATCTACTCATCTTATATTTTTAATAAAAAGTGGCAATCTCCACTTTTTATTTAGTTTATTTATAATTATTTCTCTTAACTCTATACCATATTAATTTATCATAATAATAAAAATTAATACTCTATAGGTGGTGTAAATTTGTTATTATAAATTAAAATTTAAATAATGGTTATTTAAGTTGC
>NZ_JANQCU010000033.1:0-3330 GCF_024723485.1 Campylobacter sp. RM19072 | reverse complement strand
ATCTTTAACAAGGAAGTGATGCGAATTAGAATATATAATAATCTAATAAAAAAGGTAAGCTACTAAGAGCAAATGGTGGATGCCTTGGCTAGTAGAGGCGATGAAAGACGTGCCAGGCTGCGATAAGTCTCGGGGAGCCGTCAAGGGGCTTTGATCCGGGAATTTCTGAATGGGGCAACCCAGTATATAGTGATATATACTACCGCAATGCGGAGCGAACGTTGGGAATTGAAACATCTTAGTACCAACAGGAAAAGAAATCAAACGAGATTACGCTAGTAGCGGCGAGCGAAAGCGTAAGAGGGCAAACCACTAGCTTGCTAGTGGGGTTGTAGGACTGCAACATAGACTTAAACAATCTAATAGAATAAGTTGGAAAGCTTAAGCATAGAGGGTGATACTCCCGTATATGAAAGTGCGTTTATACTTAGCAGTATCCTGAGTAGGGCGGGACACGTGTAATCCTGTCTGAAGCTGGGTAGACCACTATCCAACCCTAAATACTACTACTAGACCGATAGTGCACAAGTACCGTGAGGGAAAGGTGAAAAGAACTGAGGTGATCAGAGTGAAATAGAACCTGAAACCATTTGCTTACAATCATTCAGAGCCCTATGATTTATCAGGGTGATGGACTGCCTTTTGCATAATGAGCCTGCGAGTTGTGGTGTCTGGCGAGGTTAAGGAAACCCGGAGCCGTAGCGAAAGCGAGTCTTAATAGGGCGTATAGTCAGATGCTGCAGACCCGAAACGATGTGATCTATCCATGAGCAGGTTGAAACTGGTGTAAGAGCCAGTGGAGGACCGAACAGACGGCCGTTGAAAAGGCTCCTGATGACTTGTGGATAGGGGTGAAAGGCCAATCAAACATCGTGATAGCTGGTTCTCTCCGAAATATATTTAGGTATAGCGTTGTGTAGTAACTTTGTGAGGTAGAGCACTGAATGGGCTAGGGCATACACCAATGTACCAAACCCTATCAAACTCCGAATGCGCAAAGTGTAATCACAGCAGTCAGGCGGCGAGTGATAAAATCCGTCGTCGA
This sequence comes from Campylobacter sp. RM19072, assembly GCF_024723485.1. Lineage (NCBI taxonomy): Bacteria > Pseudomonadati > Campylobacterota > Epsilonproteobacteria > Campylobacterales > Campylobacteraceae > Campylobacter > Campylobacter sp. RM19072. Next base: position 2,285 of record NZ_JANQCU010000033.1, on the reverse strand, counting down.
GAGGGGAACAACCCAGACTAACAGCTAAGGTCCCTAAATCTCATTTAAGTGGAAAACGATGTGGAGTTACTGAAACAACCAGGAGGTTGGCTTAGAAGCAGCCATCCTTTAAAGAAAGCGTAATAGCTCACTGGTCTAGTGATTCTGCGCGGAAAATATAACGGGGCTAAAATGAGTACCGAAGCTTTAGATAGTGTCTATGATTATTTATACTAGCTTGTCTTTTGGCGATAAATTAATGAGTTTGAAATTTTCTCAATCGACAGCCTATATGGCTAGTCTCAATCAAAAATTTCTACACAACATTAATTTCTCATCCAAAATACTTCGCTTAATCTATTTAAATTTATAAATTAAGCAGTATTGAATTTAAGACAACAAAAGAGTATGAATACTCATAGACACTGTGGTAGGAGAGCGTTCTATTCAGCGTTGAAGGTATACCGGTAAGGAGTGCTGGAGCGGATAGAAGTGAGCATGCAGGCATGAGTAGCGATAAAAGGGGTGAGAATCCCCTTCGCCGTAAACCCAAGGTTTCCTACGCGATGCTCGTCATCGTAGGGTTAGTCGGGTCCTAAGCAAAGTCCGAAAGGGGTATGCGATGGAAAATTGGTTAATATTCCAATACCAATTATTATGTGCGATGGAAGGACGCTTAAAGTTAGTGGAGCTAGCGGATGGAAGTGCTAGTCTAAGGATGTAGATTGAGTGGTAGGCAAATCCGCCACTCTTTATTCGAGATCTTAAAGGCTCTTGACGCTCTTCGGAGTAGATGGAGAATCCATGATACTATCGAGCCAAGAAAAGTTTCTAAGTTTAGTAATAATTGCCCGTACCGTAAACCGACACAGGTGGGTGGGATGAGTATTCTAAGGCGCGTGGAAGAACTCTCTTTAAGGAACTCTGCAAAATAGCACCGTATCTTCGGTATAAGGTGTGCCTAACTTTGTATTAAGATTTACTCCCAAAGCAAAGAAGGTTACAACAAAGAGTCCCTCCCGACTGTTTACCATAAACACAGCACTCTGCTAACTCGTAAGAGGATGTATAGGGTGTGACGCCTGCCCGGTGCTCGAAGGTTAATTGATGGGGTTAGCATTAGCGAAGCTCTTGATCGAAGCCCGAGTAAACGGCGGCCGTAACTATAACGGTCCTAAGGTAGCGAAATTCCTTGTCGGTTAAATACCGACCTGCATGAATGGCGTAACGAGATGGGAGCTGTCTCAAAGAGGGATCCAGTGAAATTGTAGTGGAGGTGAAAATTCCTCCTTCCCGCGGCAAGACGGAGAGACCCCGTGGACCTTTACTACAGCTTGACACTGCTATTTGGATAAAGATGCGCAGGATAGGTGGGAGGCTTTGATCCATAGATTCTGGTTTATGGTGAGCCATTGTTGAGATACCACTCTTCTTTATTTGGGTAGCTAACTAGCTTGAGTTATCCTCAAGTAGGACAATGTCTGGTGGGTAGTTTGACTGGGGCGGTCGCCTCCCAAAGTGTAACGGAGGCTTACAAAGGTTGGCTCAGAACGGTTGGAAATCGTTCGTAGAGTATAAAGGCATAAGCCAGCTTAACTGCGAGACATACAAGTCGAGCAGAGACGAAAGTCGGTCTTAGTGATCCGGTGGTTCTGTGTGGAAGGGCCATCGCTCAAAGGATAAAAGGTACCCCGGGGATAACAGGCTGATCTCCCCCAAGAGCTCACATCGACGGGGAGGTTTGGCACCTCGATGTCGGCTCATCGCATCCTGGGGCTGGAGCAGGTCCCAAGGGTATGGCTGTTCGCCATTTAAAGCGGTACGCGAGCTGGGTTCAGAACGTCGTGAGACAGTTCGGTCCCTATCTGCCGTGGGCGTAAGAAGATTGAGGAGAGTTGACCCTAGTACGAGAGGACCGGGTTGAACCAGCCACTGGTGTATCAGTTGTTCTGCCAAGAGCATCGCTGAGTAGCTAAGCTGGGATGTGATAAGAGCTGAAAGCATCTAAGCTCGAAGCCAACTCCAAGATGAATCTTCTTTTAAGAGCTCTAGTAGACTACTAGTTTGATAGGCTGGGTGTGTAATGGATGAAAGTCCTTTAGCTGACCAGTACTAATAGCTCGTTTGCTTATCTTAATAAGCATCACTTCCTTGTTAAGGATAAAATATAATCCTTTTAGGTTTAATAGTGTTTTTAGATATTAAACTTAGTGATTTTTAACTTTAATACTTTAGCAGTGTTAAATAAGATATTACTCTTATTTAGATAATGTTTTATTTAACACTGCTCGTGGCTATACATGATT
>NZ_JANQCU010000032.1:0-4056 GCF_024723485.1 Campylobacter sp. RM19072 | reverse complement strand
AAAAAAAGTTTGTCGCAAAGACTAGCTTTACTAGTCTGCGAAGTAAAAATATAAAATAAAAAGGTAAAAAATGCAAAATACGCAAAAATGTAAGGTAAGTCTAAGCCTGAAGGTATCAGCAAGCGTTATAGTTGCTTGTTTGGTTGGATTGATTGTTTTTGGTGTGGTGGTGATTTCATTTTTAACTATTCAGAAAGAAGATGGTAGCTTGATGGAGTATCAGACAAATTTACAAAGTGTGAATTCTTTGCTTGATTCATATATAGGAGAGAAACAAGCGATTGTAAATTCTCTTAGAGATAGCATAGCTAATAATATCGATGATGAGAATAAGATAGCTGATTATCTAGCTTTGAGCGAGAGACTAGGTAGCTTTAATCTACTATATTTTGGCAAGGAAGATAATGGTCGTATGCTAAGGAGCAATGGCAATCATGTCTATCCATCAAGCGGCTATGACCCAAGGAGTAGGGACTGGTATAAACTAGCTAAAGCGTCAAATAAAGATATGGTCTTAGGCACGGCATGGATGCAAGCGAGTAAGAAAATTCCGGTATTTGGGTTTAGTGCACCTATTAGTAATCAAGGTAGATTAGTAGGAGTAGTATCTGGGGATATAGCTTTAGGGCCTTTGAATTTATATCTAGATAATATACAAAATAGGGCTAGTTACACTATAGCGGCTATAGACCCTGCTAATAATATCGTAATTAGCAAGGATAAAGAGCAGTTATTTAAACAAAATGAGCTATCTAAAATATTATCAAATATCAGTAGCGATGCGAAAGGCTTTTTTGAATTTACTCAAAATGGGGTTGATAAATTGGCTCTTTGTGGGATAAATGAGATAAGTGGGTGGAAGGTATGCTTAATCAATGATAAAAGCTCCATATTTTCAGCAGTTAAAGATACCACAACTCTTATGGTTGTATCGCTACTTATATTTGCTTTGATACTTGCTGTAGCTACATTTTTAATAGTAAAGAGTATAACTAGACCGGTAGTAAAGATCAAAGATGCGTTATTAAATTTTTTTGATTATTTAAATCATAAAAAGACAAGTATTGAGCCACTTAGATTAAATACTAGCGATGAGCTTGGCTTGATAGCTGGTGCATTCAATGACAATGTAAGGTCGATAGCAAGGGATATACAAAAAGATGATGAGCTGATAAAAAAGACATCTGAAGCTCTAGATATGGCTAAAATGGGGGATTTTGGCAGTGATTTTGAAGTAAATGGGGCAAATAATAGAGTTAATGAACTAGCTAACCATTTAAAAGAGACTTTAAAAGAGCTTGATAAGAGCTTTATAGATATAGCTGCAGCCTTGGATACATATGTCAAAGATGATTTTACGCATACTATAGTAAATGAGAACGCTCAAGGGCAGTTTAAAAAGACAAATGATAATTTAAATAAGCTTGGCTTATACATTAAAGAGATGTTAAAAAGCTCTAATAAAATCGCTCTAACCCTAAAAGAGAAAACAGAGGAGCTAGAAGAGGTTTTAAAGGTCTTAAAAGAGTCTCAAAGAACGCAAAATTCAGCCTTTAATAAAACTTCAAACGAGATAAATATAATAAATGAAAGCATCACTCAAATAGATATAAAAGCTGGAGAGTTAATCAAACAAAGCGAGGATACAAAGGAAATTTTAAATATAATTGGGGATATTGCTGAGCAGACTAATCTACTAGCTTTAAATGCGGCTATTGAAGCTGCTAGGGCTGGAGAGCATGGTAGGGGATTTGCCGTGGTGGCAGATGAGGTAAGAAATCTAGCTGAAAAAACGCAAAAAAGCCTTGGCGAGATAGAGGCAAATACTAATCTATTAATCCAAAGCGTTACAGATGTATCAAGCTCAATTAGCCAACAAACTGAAATTATAAATGATATTAATAGTAGCATATCGCAAATGCAAGAGCTAACAGAGAGTAATAGCCTAAATGTATCTAAGTGTGCTAATATCTCAAAAGAGGTGGCAAATCTATCTAGAGATATGCTAAATGAGAGTAGCAGTAAGAAATTTTAAATTTTTCTAAAGTCAAATTTAGATAGAATTTTGCGTTTTTGTAGTAATGATTTATGGGCTACTTTAACGCATAAGATGGGATTATGGTATAAAAAAGGAATTTAAATGAAAATAGCAAAATTGGCTATATCGCTACTTGTGGTATCAAATTTGGTCGCAAATGATAGCTATATAATAGAAGCTGATGGGGAATTTGGCAAGGAGCTTAAATCTTTAGTAGAAAAACACGCTAAAGATAATAATATAAGTGTGAAAGTATATGAAAAATCAAATTCATCAGATGATGATGAGAGTGGTAGATTTCTAAATATCGGCATTGATAAAAATGCAAATTATAATGGCACTAAAGGAAAAGAGCTATATGAGAAAAACTGTAAATCTTGCCACGGAGAAAATGGAACTAAAAAGGCTATGGGGGTATCTCAAAGGCTAAGTGATATGAGTGGCGATGATATAGCTGATTCTATGGCTGGATATAGGGGAGATGTGCAGTTTGGTGGGCGTTTAAAATATCTTATGGCACCAATTGCTACTAGAATGAGCTTAAAGGATTTGGGGCATATTATAGCCTATCTTAAAGGGGATAACGCTTTTGTTATAGATGATGATGAGAGTAATGAGATTAGGACTACCCCAACTAAACAAGGTAGCTATCTAGAGTAAATTTAATATAAAGGATTAAAATGAAAAAATTTTCACTAATTGCGCTAGCTGCTGCGATGGCTATTAGCTCAGTTGCGGCTAAAGAGATTAAAATTGGCGTTATTATGCCTATTACTGGTGCAGTAGCCGCTTACGGACAGACTGCGTGGGCTGGGATTAAACTAGCTAATGAGTTAGAGCCAACTCTAAAAAATGGGGATAAAGTTAGCTTGATATTAGTAGATAATAAAGGCGACAAGGTAGAGACCGCCACAGCTACTACAAGGCTAGTAAGTGAAGATAAGGTAAGTGGATTAATCGGAGCTATGGTAACTGGCAATACTCAACAAGTATTACAAATCGCAGATGAGAAAAAAGTCCCGATGATAGCTCCAGCAGCCACAGCTGATAAGCTCTTAGATCGTGCTAAATATGGTGCTAGAGTTACATTTATGGATTCATTTCAAGGGACAAGCTTTGCTTCGTGGGCGATATCTAAAGAGATGAAAAGTGCGGTGCTAGTAATAGACCAATCCACTTCATACTCAATCGGTCTAGCTAGAGCGTTTAAGAAAGAATTCGAAAATCAAGGTGGCAAACTACTAAAAGAGCTAAAAATCAGTAGCGGAGATAAGGATTTTAAAGCCATAGTATCACAGATTAATAGCTTAAATCCTGATTTGGTATATATGCCATTTTATCATCCTGAGGCTGCGCTATTGGTGCGTCAAGCTAGACAAATAGGGGTAAAAGCTCAATTTGCCAGTGGCGATGGAGTAAGCAACGATACATTTATAGAGTTAGCTGGAGATGCATCTAATGGATATTTATATACAGATGCCTTTGATAGCTCAAATCCCCCAACGGCTAAATCAAAAGCTTTTGTAGAAGCATACACTAAAAAAAGTGGCGAGTCTAATGTGCCTGGATTTACCGCTCTTGGAGCTGACTCATACTATTTAATGATAGATGCGATGAATCGTTGTGCTGATGCGACTGATAGGGAGTGCATTAATAAAGAGATTAAAAATAGTAAAAACTTTGAGGGCGTTTCAGGTATTATAAATATCGATAAAAAAGGCAACGCAGAGCGTTCTATTGTAATTAAAGAGATTATCAACGCTAAGGCTGTCTATAAAGATACTGTAAATCCTAAATAAATTTATATTATTATTATATTTTTGTGGCTTTTGTTGGTAGCTAAGCAAAAGCCATCATTGTAAATGAAGTAAAGCAATATAAAGCGTGATAGTCAAACGATACTAACTATCGTTTGACGGCACTACAAAATATAAAAGTGAAGCTACCTTCCCCCACTTTTTTACATTCCAAATTTATAATAAAAATTTTTAAAAAATTTAAATTTTTCTTTTAAGGGG
>NZ_JANQCU010000031.1:0-4462 GCF_024723485.1 Campylobacter sp. RM19072 | reverse complement strand
TTAAGAAAGGACATAAATTGATTACTAACTCTTCTATAAAATCAGCGGAAGATATAATTAATAACAGTATTTATAAAGCAGGTAATGGATATATTATTGATTTGTCTAGGTTAAATTTAGATGGACATATATACGATTATGATTATAATACTGTAGATAGAACTTATATGTGGCATTTACATCAAATGAAATATATTTATGATTTAATGCAATATGATAAATTATATAACAACAATATAGCTATAAATTATATAAAAAACATAGTAAAAATATGGTGGAGCAAATTTAAAGATAATTTATCTGATATTTTTGCTTGGCATGATCATGCTACTGCAATACGAACTGAGTATTTAAGCGATCTTTATATTTATTTGTTGCATAAAAACCATGATAAAGAATTTTTATTAATTCTTAGAGATATATTAGAATATCACATGAACATACTATATAATGAAAAATTTTATTCTAAATTTACAAATCATGGCTTAGATCAAAGTTTATCATTATACAAAGTATCATCATTTTTAATTAAAAATAATAACACAGATATATTACGCAAAATAAAAAAAACAGCTATAGATAGGATCAATAGCGAAATAAGTTATGCTTTTTGTGTTGATGGAGGACATAAGGAAAATAGCCCTGCCTATTTAAATTTTGGTTTGTCGCAAGTTATAAAAGCCTTAAAACTAGGAAAAGAGATAGATGGAGACAATTCTGGTATTTCGTTTTCACATTCAATCTTGCAAAAAGCAATCACTAATTTAGCTTTTATAGTTCAGCCAAATGGTAAGTTGCCATTGATTGGCGATACTAAAGAATTTATCGTCAAAGATATGTTTGGAGATTTATTTTTATATGAAAATTCGTATCAAAATTTTTTATATTCTATAAGGCAAGGCGAATATGGCATTAAGCCAGATAGCAATGATTTAATTTTACCAGAAAGTGGCTGGGCAATATTTAGAGAAACTTGGGATAAACTAAAATTTAAAAAGAGTATGCAAATTGTCTTTAAATGTGGTTATTTAAGTAATTATCATAGACATGATGATGACTTAAATATTACGCTATTTTATGATGATGAAGAATGGCTTAGTGATTGCGGTGAGTACAAGCATGCGCCAAAAGACCCATATAGAATTTACTTTAGATCTTCTGATGCTCATAATATATCAAAACCATACAATATAAAAGCATGTAGAGATTTAGATGAGTTAAAAATATATGGTCGAAGTTTAATAAATGATTACAAATGTAGAGATAATGTCAAATCTTCTATAGAAGGAGAATCGCATATTTTTAGAAATTTTAAAAATACTAGAAAAGTATCTTATGATAGAAAATTTAATAACATAGTAATTGAAGATAATTGTTATCCTATTGCTAAAGTATCACAAAAACTCATCAAAGAAAGAATAGATAAAAATTATTTTACATATATAACTAGATTTCATATTCCAAGCGATAAGCAAATAGTCATAAAAGATGATCTAGTTGAAGTTATTGGCAAAAATAAAAAACTTACAATAAGTGCTATAAATTTTAGCAATAATAGTGGGGGTGGGCGTATAATGGTTTCTAAAGGAAAAGATAATTCGAAAATTATCGGTTGGAGATCATGTAAAGCAGGTGTATTAGAGGCAATCAACACACTTGAATTTTATTATAAAATACAAACATTAAATCAAAAATTTGAATTAACATTTCACGATATTCAACAAGATAGAGACAATATGGAAATTAATGTTAAGATAATAGATGGTATGCTTAATGCAAGTTTAGAACCAATAAATAAAAATGAAAAAAATAAATTTGCATTTTATCTATTGTACAATAAAGAAAAAATAGAGCAAAAGTGGTATTCATATGATAATAAAGTAACATTTGAAACAAAAATAGATAAAACACTAGCAAAGTATCATGTTATAGGATATGTTAGAGATAAAAACGGTAATTCTATATTAAGGAAAGCTATTAGATTAAGCGATAATCATGTGTCGATAGTATCATCATTAAAAAATAACAGTGGGGGGGGGGTATGTAATGCATAGAGCAGATTTTGGTCTTGGTGGATGCTTATGTACTTTTTTATCAGCATTCAATTTATCATTAAAGACAAATAGGCAATTAATTTTAGATTTTAGAGGATATAGATATGGTGGCGAAAATTTATTTTCTTCATTATTTTTATATCCTAAATTCAGTAATTATACTGATGTAAAAGATAACATAAAAACAGTTTTCCCAACTTATTTTACAAATTATTTGGATAGTGCGCATTCTAAATTAACAAAAGATAAAAAATATAGATTAGATAAATCTTGTATTAAAGATATTCCAATTGATAATCAGAAATTTGATTGTTTAGTGATAACTAGAGATGACAGCAAAATATTGATAGATGATATATACTACAAATTAGCAAAAGATTTAGTAGTTCATCCTATAGTTAAAAAATATATTGATGATAACAGTAAAATATTTAAACAATATAAAAAAGTTATTGGCGTGCATTTTAGACATGGTAATGGCGAACAATTTGTTGTGGCTCCAAAACTATCTTGGTATGTGGAAACGATAAATATTTATTTAACTAAAAATAATTTAAATAAAGAAGATATATTGATTTATCTAGGAACTGATTGCTTGGCGGTATTCCAATCATTTAAAAAAATATATCCAAATATAAAGCAATTTAATGATAAAGGTGATTATTCATCAATATGTGGTAATGGAGCAGTTCATATTAGCCATATAGGAAGCTATGAACAAAGTGAAAAAATAGATACCGCTAGGATAGCATTAGCTGATATGTATTTATTATCCATGAGTGATCTATTTATAGGCGGAAAAGATGGTTACTTTGTAAAATTTATTTTATTACTTAGAAATAAACAGGAATCCGTAATAGATCAGCATGAACGATATTATACGAATTATGATTTTAATGATGCCTATTATCCAATTATTAATGATAATACTTTAAAACAATATTTTATTAATAATCATATTCCTACAGATGGATTATTTGTAAAAATAAAAAACAATGTGAAATATATTTATTATTATTATGATTTAATGGGTTTTGTAAATACATTAGAAAATGATAAAAATATGGATTATATTTATAATAATATTTTACTTAGGAGATTATATTGATGTTGGATAAAATAGAAAAAATTAAGAAAATACTAAGTCAAAAAAATATAAATTATTACTATGTATATTTGGTTAATAGTGGTTTTGGGGATATTATTACAAATTCAAGTATTCAGTCATTTATGTGTGATTTATTTGGGTTAAACTATGTATCTATATCAAATAAAGAAATAAATTTAACTTTTTCTGAATTTTATAAACAATTTTTATTAGATATAGGTTATAATCCACTAATTAATGATAAAAATATACACTATATAGAATTAGACAATATACTTGATGATTTAGATAATATTTATGCAAATCTATGTAAGTTAGATAACTCTTCAGTAAATGCAATTTGTATAAAACCAAAAACGCTTTTTTATACTTGCTCTTTTGATGAATTTGCTATTAATAGCAATAAAAATATATATAACAATAGTTTTATCAGTGATTTTAAAGATAAATACTATAAATCAACAAATATTAAATATACGAGACATAATACATTAAATATAACAATACATCTAAGGCTTGGAGATTGTTCAACTATATTATTAAATAATAATAAAGATTTAGTCACTATATCATGGTTTGATAGAGGTGTTCATTCTCACAGTTGGTATAATCTAAAAAATAAAACTGGCTTCAAAGGTGTATTAAATAAATATAGATATATAGATGATGCTATAAAATTTGTTCAACAATTACATCAATATAAAAGGGATATTTTGAAAGATATTTATGAAGATTTAAATATAACGCTTATAACGGATGGGTATTCATATGTTGAAAAAGTAGTAAATCGTAAAACTTTCATCAAACAATTAAAAAAGATGAATATGAAGGCAGATTTATGTATAATAGATGATTTTTGCAAAAAAAACATAGAAAAAATAAATAATTGTAATTTAATAAATAATAAGATAATTGGAGATTCTTACAAAGATTTTTTAAATACAGTAGAAGCAGTTTTAAATTCAGATATAATTATAAGCGATTCAAGATCGTTTATATTTAGAGTTATTATGGGATGGAAGATAGATATAAATTTTTCACAAATTCTATATTTAGGTAGTGCTGAAAAAACTGCACAATACTATTTGAATAAAAATAATTGTGTATATAAAAAATTTATTAATTTTAGTAATGTCTTTGAGCAACTTCAAAATTTAGAACAAGATCTAATCAATAAAAAACTAAAAGATAAAATTCTGCAAAAAGAGCTAGGATATAATGATGATATAATCCAAGAAAATAAAACATTAAAAGAAAAAATAGCAATCTTGCAATCTAAAAATAATGTCCTATTAAATAA
>NZ_JANQCU010000030.1:0-5018 GCF_024723485.1 Campylobacter sp. RM19072 | reverse complement strand
AGCTCAGATTTAACAAAACAAATTTGAACCAAATAGGGTTACCCTACGAAGTAGGGACTTTAGGTGGGTCAAGGGAGCGTAGCTCCCTGTCGCAAACGGCGACTTGTTGCCGTGCGAAGTAAAAACAGCCATAAAACATATCTTTAATGCTATAATACTCTTTTACAAAATTTTAAGGTGTGGTATGAAATTTGTATTTAAAGATTATAAGCTACTAAGCCCAAGTGAGAGCTTGGAGATTTTAAGCATTAGAAATAGCAAGGCAATTAGAGATATTAGCTTAGATGGCGGTATAATCGACATACAAACTCATAAAAATTGGATTTTAAATTTACCAAATAATTCATATTTTGCGATGATTTTTAATGATGAGATTGTGGGTGGGGTTAATTTTTATAATGGTTTTTGGGGGATTTTTTATAAAAGCGGGGTGGAGCCTTTGATTAAATCAGCCTTTGCTTATCTATTTTTATCAAAAATTTTAAAAGATAGCGATTTTATCTACTCTAAGATTAAATTAAACAATCAAAACGCCCTAAGATTTAATCAATTTTTTGGCTTTGAGATAGTCAAAAGCAATGAGATCTACACTTTGGAGTTAAAAAAATCCAAATTTAACTCATTAAATAACAGGCTAATTAATAGGGTAAAATCTCTAGCAGATAGTAGCAAGGTGGAGTTTATCTAAGTTTTCTATCTTTTTTAAAGCGGTTTGTGAAGGTAATTTCATCTACGATATTTATCTTAACTGGGATTTTATACCGCTCCAATCTAGCCTTACAATGCGATTTTATCAGCTCTTTGGCATTTGATTTAGCTAGATCGCACACTACATCGCACGCCACCATCTGACCTAAAATCTCACACGGCAAAGCATATACCAAAGCATCTTTTATCTCATCTAGCTCTAAAATACAGCTCTCAACCTCGCTAGCTAGAAGTTTCTTGCCACCTACATTTATAATCTCCTTGCTTCTGCCTATGATTTTTAAAAATCCATCGCCATCTTGCTTAACTAAATCCCCACTATCAAACCACTGATTATCACTATCTAAATTCATATAGCCTAAAAACATAGTTTTTGACTTTAAAAACAGCCTTCCATCTTTGATCTTATACTCATCTGGCTTTAGCTTAAAGTATGTTGATATTGATGATTTAGAAGTGGTGGGTAAAATCCCGCTCTCGCTCGTGCCAAAAGTCTGGATAAATTTAACCTTTTTAAATATATTTTTAAGCCTAATTAGTATATTTTCGTCCATTCTCTCTGTGCCGTAGGTGATGAGCCTAAGAGAGCTTAAATCATAATTTTCATACTCCTTAGTCATTAAAAGCAAATTTAAAAAACTAGGAGTAGTAGGTAGGATATGGGCTTTGTATTTTGATATTAAATAGCATATATTTTTAGGCGAAAAATCACTGGCTATAATGAGCGTTGAGCCGCTTAATAAGCCACTTAGCAAGGTATTTATCCCGCCGATATGGTCAAATAGCAAAAATAGAATAATCCTTAATGAATTTGCCCTTTTATCTGCGAAATTTTTTACCATATTATCTAGATTGTGAATTATAGCTTTTGGCTTATTTAGGGTTCCGCTAGAAAAGATTATTAAGCCACTTTGGTTATTTAGCTCTTTGATTTTATCGTGCTTTGGTGGATTTAGGCTTTTTATATTGATTTGGCTTTTTATCTCTATTAGTTTGTTTGCGTTTGAGCTTTGTAGATACTCATCTAAATTTGGGCTATCTGGTAGTAGTGCTACTATATTTTTATTTAGATAAAGTGCGATAAACATAGCGATACTCTCAAAGCTATAAATAGCCCTTAACGCCACTATATCGCCATTTGAAAGCTCATCTTTGATTAGTGATTTATAAAGATTAATCCTATCTATAAGGTGTTGATATGAGTGTTCTTTGCCTTTGTCTATTATGGCGATTTTATCTTGATTTGATTTTAGGGCTTTTAGCATACTCCACCTAGATATATGGTTTGGGCTGTTATAAATCTGCTTTTATCACTGATTAAGAAATCAACCCCATTTTTAATATCTTCAAATTCGCAATAATCTTTTATTATCAGTTTAGATAGCAAGCTATCTAATTTATCTTTTGGTAAGGCTTTTATAAGATTGGTTTTAGTAGGGCTAACTCCTAGAGCGTTTATCCTGATACCATAATATCCAAATTCCTTAGCGCTGATTTGAGTAAATTTTTCTATGGCTGATTTCATACTAGCATAGACTGCTTCGCCTTCTAAATTAAGCGGAACTGCGATACTAGAGATATTTACTATACTTCCTTTGCGATTTTTCATCATAATTTTAGCCACCTCTTTGGTAAATAAAAATGTAGTCCTAAAATTAACTCTATATATCTCATCTACCAAATCCAAATTTGTAGTGGCGATATGGTTTAGGGTGGTTGTGCCGATATTATTAATCAAAATATCTACTTTAAATTTACGCCCAATCTCTTTAATCATATCAATTACAGATTTCTCATCATTAGCATCTAATGTGTAATGATGGTAATTAGTGTGATTGATATTTGGGGTATTTCTAGAGCAGCCTATGATGGTATGACCCTCATCTAGATACAATCTAGCAAGAGCATTGCCGATGCCTTTGCTCGTGCCTGTGATGATAAAAACTCTACTCATTTAAAGACTTTTGGATATATTTAGATAGTGAGTTGATATTTATAAATGGCGAAGTTTTTTGGCTCATTGCTTTTTTATCAGATAGGCTAATATTTTTGCCAAATTTATCATATATTGCCTCTTCAAGCTCCACAACTAGCTCAAGCAGCCCAATACTATCAAATAAAGCATTAGATCTACCAAAAATATATGAATTTTCATCTACAATAGCATCTTTTTTGATGGTTTTAATCGTTTGAATTATCAAATTTTTAATCTCTATTTGCACGCCAACCCCCCCCCATATTTGTAAAAATATGCAAAAATTAGTATTAAATTGTATTAAATTTAACCTTTACATATGTTAAAATATATAAAAATAAAAAAGGTTTATATATGAAAAATATAGTTATTTTTGGCACTGGAGCAGCCGGTAGAGCCATACATAGAGCGGTTAATGATAGGGATAATATAGTAGCTTTTATAGATAATAACAAGCAAAAGCAAGGCAGTAAATATATGGATATTCCTATTTATAGCGTTGATGAGATTGTGAAATTGGAATTTGATTATATCTATATAGGTGGGATCTGGGTCGATGAGATGGAGGCTCAGCTTGTAAATTTAGGTCTAAAAGACAAAATCAAGCTTATAGAAGATAGGGATATCTCATTTTCAACCCCTGATAGAGAGCGTTTGACTGATGAGGTTATGCGAATTTTAGATGGGTATTTTAATCAGATTAATATGGATTATTTCATTTGTAACTCTGGGCTTATATCTATATTGCGTAGCAAGGCTTTAAGCGTAGTTAGCGATGTGGATTTATATGTGTTAAAATACAGCGATCTAGAGTATTTAGCTAGGAATTTGCCTGATTTATTAGGTAGTAAGTATCAAGTAAATTTGCGTTATATCCAAGATGATGGCTTAAATCTTAAGGCTGGAGATATAAAGCGAATTACCATCACAAATAGCGATGGGGTGGTTATCGATATTGGATTATTTGATAACTATGGTAAATTCAAGGTTTGCGACTATGATGATGGGAGATTTTTTTACTTTCCTAATGAGATTTTTGATGGTGGGCTAAAACGCTTAAATTATAAGGATTTTAGCCTAAGCGTGTTAAAAAACTACCACCAATATCTATGCTTTATGTATGGGGATAACTATATAGAAGTCCCAAAAAGATTTAGCTCAAATGACTATTTGAATTTAAAAACCAAATCCGAGCTAGATAGCCTTAATATCTAGCCACTACCCTTACGCAGACGCAACTTTCGTATTTGATGGGGGCAAATTTACTGCTCTCATCAATATAAACTATCTCAAAACCGCTATTTATCAAAGTTTGCCTTAACTCATCAAGCTCTATAAATCTACGATAATGATTATCAAATATAAATGCGTTTTTACTCACCTTCTTACCTAAGCCAAATTTCCCATCATTTACGCTTCTTGCTTCTATGGCTAAAATTCCATCGCTTTTAAGCAGATTTTTAACATTTTGTATAAAGCCACTTTGGCTACTATCATCTATAGCATGAAGTGTAAATCTACTATAGCAAATATCAAATTTATCGCTAATATCCAAAGAATTGGTAAAATCCCCACAAATCCATCTGATATTTTTATCCCTATTTTTTAAGCTATTAATGGCGATATTTGAGCTATCAATGGCAGTTACGCTTAGATTATTCTTGGCAAAATAGAGGCTATCTCTACCATTACCACAGCCAAATTCGATTAAATTTACAACGCTTTTATTTTTTATATAATTTTCATAGATGAAATTAGCAAAAAGCGTAGGCGTGGCAATATCTTTGTGTTCGTTTTTATAAAATTCATTCCAATATAGATTATCCCTAATCACAGCTATCACCAAAATATATTAAATAGCACCACAGCCCAGACCATCACAGCTAAGCAAATAGAGATAAACACAGCCGCACTACCGCAGTCTTTAGCCACTTTGGCTAGTGGGTGAAAATCCGGACTAACAAGATCCGCACACGCCTCAACAGCACTATTTAAGCACTCCATCGCAAGGATAAACAATAGACTCACCCCAAGGATAATCATCTGCATATAACTAACTGGCAAAAACCAAATAGCAATAAACAAAGGCAAAATTATAACCACCTCAATGCGAAATGACTTCTCGCTACACCACATAGCTTTTAAGCCGCTTAATGCGTAAATTGTATTATTGTAAAAGTGATATTTTGGTTTCATCGCTCTCCTTTTAGTCGATTAGAGTGAATTTATCAATGTTGTAATTATATCTTTTTATTATTTAAATCATCTTTGAATATATAAGATATTAAATCTGAGCGAAAGCTCAGCAACCTTAGAAGGCTTTTTCAAAATTTTT
>NZ_JANQCU010000029.1:0-5330 GCF_024723485.1 Campylobacter sp. RM19072 | reverse complement strand
GGGGCAATTTATGGGTATGCTCTATGGTGCTGATAGAAACTCTTTAGCTTTTGTTACTACGCCACCGCCGATTATGGGGCTATCTATGACAGGTGGTTTTGAATTATACGCACAAAATATAACCGGTAAGAATTATAATCAAATAGAAGCCGATGTGCAAAGGGTCGTAGCAAAAGCCAATCAAAGCCCAGTTTTAACTCAAGTTAGAACCACGCTTGATACTAATTTCCCTCTATATAATCTAACGCTAAATAGAGATAAGATTAAGATGATGGGAATTTCATTTAATGATATATTTGATACTATCAATTCAACCATAGGTCAATACTATGTAAATGATTTTAACATCCTTGGTAAGACCTATAAGGTAAATATAAGAGCCTATGAGAGTTATAGAGATTCTCCTGATGATTTGGGGCTACTTTATGTGCGTAGTGCAAGTGGAAATTTAGTGCCACTTGATTCTATTGTTACTCTTACAAGGGGTCTTGGCCCTGATAATGTCGATAGATTTAATGGATTTCCAGCCGCTAAAATTATGGGTGAGCCAAAGCCTGGATATACTTCTGGAGATTCTATTAAAGAGATTGAAAGGATTATAAAAGAAGAGCTTGGTAATGAGTATAATATAGGTTGGGCCGGTTCAGCATATCAAGAGGTCAGTAGCACAGGTAAAGGAGCTCAAGCATTTGTATTTGGTCTTATATTTGTATTTTTGATTTTGGCAGCTCAATATGAGAGATGGCTAATGCCTTTAGCGGTTGTGACAGCCGTGCCATTCTCGGTATTTGGGGCGTTAGCTTTTACATATTTGCGTGGTCTTAGCAATGATGTCTATTTTGAGATTGGATTGCTTCTTTTAATAGGCTTAGCGGCTAAAAATGCGATTTTGATAGTTGAATTTGCTATGCAGGAGCATATCGCTGGTAAAAGCATAAAAGATGCGGCCATTAGTGCTTCTAAGATGAGATTTAGACCGATTGTTATGACTTCACTAGCCTTTACTTTAGGGGTTTTACCGATGGCGTTAGCTACTGGAGCAGGTGCTGCATCACGCCACGCATTAGGTACTGGCGTAATTGGTGGTATGATAGCAGCATCTACAATTGCGATATTTTTTGTGCCACTATTTTTCTATATATTAGAGAGCTTTAATGAGTGGCTAGATAGCAAAAGAGCTAAATTTGGAGCAAAAGATGAATAGGATTATTATGGTTTTTATAGCAGCTATTATTAGTGGTTGCTCACTTCGTCCTGATATGATTGAGATAGAGCAAGAGTATAGATACCAGATGGATTATTATAGCGTTAGTCAGAAGTGGTGGGAGAGCTTTGGTGATGATAAGTTAAATATATTAATCCAAAAATCATTACAAAACAATAGCGATCTACTCATTGCGTTAAATAATATAGAAAAAGCTAGAATCAATCTAAGGCTAGATAGGCTTGAGTATCTTCCAAATATCTCATTACAAGGCGAAGCGACTAAAGAGGGCATGGCAGATACTAGTAGCAATAATATAAATAAATTTTCTCTAAGTGCTGTTTTGAGCTATGAGCTTGATTTGTGGGGTAGAGTAAGAGATAAGGCAAATGCAAGTCAGTCTATATATAATGCGACTAAATTTGATTATGAGAGTGCTAGAATTAGCCTAGCAAGTAGCGTGGCAAATACATATTTCTTGCTTGTCTCCTTAAAAGAGCAAGAGCAGATCTTGCTAGATACGCTAAATTCATATATTCAAAGTGTGGAGTATAGAGCTATGCAATTAGCTGCTGGTGAGATAGATGAGTTGATATACGCTCAAGCTGTTGCTACTGCTGATGAGGCAAGGGCTCAGCTAGCTAGCTTACAAATGCAAATCTCACAAGCTAACTCATCTCTTGTAATATTAGTTGGCGGAGATTTAAATGAAATTTTGTATTCTGATATGAATGTATCTACTAATTTACCGATGTTGCCTGAAGTTCCAAGCGGTATTAGCTCAGATATTTTATTAAAAAGAGCCGATGTAGCAAGTGCGCTTGAGAGATTAAAGTCAAGCAATTTTTTAGTCGGTGTAGTTAGAACTCAGTGGCTACCTCAAATTTCCATCACAGGTATGTTTGGCTATACTAGCAATGATTTAGATAATTTGATAAATTCTAATAAAACAGCGTGGAATGTAGGCGGGAGCTTACTAGCACCGCTTATAGATTTTGGTCGCACATATAATAGTGTTAAGCTAGCAAATTTGGATCAAAACGCATCTTTTTTAGCCTATGATAAGGCTGTTAAAAATGCCTTTAGCGAGATTAGAACCGCACTTGATGATAGGAAAAATTCGCTTATGAAAGCCCGTAGTATGGAAAATTTAGTATCAAGCCAACAAAAGGTCTATGACATAGCTCAAAGTCGCTATGATGCTGGTTATAGTAGTCATTTGGAGCTACTAGATTCTCAAAGAAATTTGCTATCGGCAAAATTAAGCTTATCTAGTGCGAATTTAGAAGCTGTAAATAGCATTGTTTCTGTATTTAAGGCTTTTGGCGGTGGTTTTGAGTATGAGACAGATAATAAAACAAGAGAGAATTTAATCCAGCAAAGCTCAAATTAGTCTAAATTTCTAAAATTTATGCTATAATTGGAGCTATTTATCTAGATTTTTAAGGACATATTTTGGAGAGTTACCCCATTATTATGATAATTTTGGCAGCCATTTTCATATTTTTAAATGGCTTTTTTGTCTTGTCTGAGTTTTGTATTGTTAAGGTTAGAAGGTCTCGTTTAGAAGAGCTTGTCAAAGAGAGACGACCAAATGCTAAACTCGCCCTAAGAATGTCAAATTCGCTAGATACTTATCTTAGTGCTACGCAGCTTGGCATTACACTTAGCTCCCTTGCTCTTGGATGGATTGGGGAACCAGCCGTGGCTGATATTATTAGAGAGCCGTTAAAATCGATATTTGGCATTGATAATATCACTACTTTACACACAGTATCATTTGTTATCGCTTTTAGTTTTATTACTTTATTGCATGTTGTCCTTGGTGAGCTTGTACCAAAGTCAGTAGCAATCGCTAAGGCCGAACAAGCCGTGCTTTTGATAGCTAGACCATTATACTTTTTTTGGATTATCTTTTTCCCAGTTATTCGCACATTTGACTTTATAGCGGCTATGTTTTTAAAGCTAATTGGCATTAGACCTGCTAGAGAGAGCGAATTAGCGCACTCTGAAGAGGAGATTAAAATCATCGTTGGCGAGAGCTTAAAAGGCGGTGTGCTAGATAGCATGGAGAGCGAGATTATAAAAAACGCCGTTGATTTTAGTGATACAGTGGCTAAGGAGATTATGACTCCACGCAAAGATGTTGTTTGCTTAAATAAAAAATTGAGTTTTGAAGAAAATATGAACATAATAATAAAGAGCAAATATACTAGATTTCCATATATCGATGGTAGCAAAGATAGCGTTTTGGGTATGATTCATATAAGGGATATTTTACAAAACGATCTAGATGGCAAAATAGAAAATTTGGATAAAATCGTAAGAAAATTTATCATAGTCCCAGAAAATAGCTCAATATCCAAAATTCTTGTTATGATGAATAAAGATAGAATTTCAGCCGCCCTTGTAGTAGATGAGTATGGCGGGACAGCAGGACTTCTTACTATGGAAGATATAATCGAAGAGATAGTGGGCGATATAAATGACGAACACGATGATAAAGACCAAAACTATAAAAAAATTGCCGATGATACATATGAATTCAATGGTAGATTTGAGATAGAAGCCGTTGAAGAGATAATGGGTATTAGATTTGATGAAGAGACAGAGCAGCTTACGATTGGCGGTTATGTGTTTAATCTATTTGAGAGATTACCGGTTGTGGGCGATACTATAGAGGATCAAAACTGCATTTATGAAGTTATAAAGATGGATGGAACTAGCATTGGAGCCGTTAAAGTAACGCTTTTAAACTCCAATGATGATGAAGATGAATTTGACTAGTGTGCTACGCCCTTTGGCGTGGTGCCAAGCTTTTACCATCAATTTTAATCTAAATATTAATTAAATTTTTATCTTTCTTTGGATACTATTTCAACTTCATCTTTTATATATAATCCAACTTTTTATATTTTTAAAGATGCAAGCATAAGACAAATTGGCAAATCTTATACACATACCCCATGTCATCACTTAGTTCCACCATCGCCACCAACAATATTTGAAAATGATGTATATGTATGCACAAACGCTCTTTTAAAGCCAGGGATTACTCTACATACAGGATGCATAGTAGCTCAAAATGCCATCGTTACAAAAGATGTACCGCCATATGCTATAGTAGGCGGAAGCCCAGCTAAAATACTAAAATACCGCTTTGACGAGCCAACAAGAAATAGGCTTTTAAAATTAAAATGGTGGGAGTATCATTTTGCAGATTTTGATGGTATAGATGCAATGAAAGATATAAATTATTATTTAGATGAGCTAGAGAGTAGAATTCAAAACCAAACTATAAAGCCATTTTATCCCAGAAAAATGCAGTTTGAAGAGCTAATACAAATAAGCAAACAGCCAGTATCTGTAGTAAAACCACAAACCACGCCACAACCACCACAAGAGCCATCTTTACAAGATCAGATAATTTCTCTCAAAGAGCAGATATCTAAAAAAGATAATGAGATTAAAGCCTTACAAACTAGCTACCAAAAAGCAGCAAATTTCAAAAATCATCTAAGCTATAAACTAGGCAACTCCTTAATCAAGGCACACAAAAGTTGGTATAAGGGCGGATATATTAAATTCATATTTGAAGCGATAAAGATAAAAAATAAGCATAAGAATTAATAATATCCAAGACAGAGCGTATCTGTGATTTTGATACGCTTTTCAAATGGTGTTGGCGAAAAATATTTACATTTTTCTATATATATATGAGCTGAATATGGCAACCCAAGGTCATCATAAAGCTTTTTAAGATTGACAAATTTAAACTTATCAACCATCTTAATCTCAAGTAAATTAATTAAATTTGAGCCATTTGAAATAGTCAAATGCGAACTAGCCACGCCAGTAAATGAGCAAAATGCACTTGCTAGCACAAAACCATCTAGACTTGTGCAGGATTTTATGGCATATTGATACTTTGATGGAATTGATTTTTTATGCAAAAATACAGTGCGAGAGTTTTGATATGAAGCCGCGACCACTTCTTTCCAAAATTTATAAGCACCATTTGAAATTTTACAAATATGAGAAAATTCGCAATTTAACACATACTCATCTAAAAAATTATTAGACGCCAAGGTAAATTTAATCACGCTAACTCCAAAATTTTTAGCAT
>NZ_JANQCU010000028.1:0-5833 GCF_024723485.1 Campylobacter sp. RM19072 | reverse complement strand
AGTGTGGTATGTATTTATATCATGAAAAAATTGATTTGTGTGATAAAAATTTGCAATGGCATATAGATAAAAGTATAAAAAATAACTTATTTCTTGTAAATGAAGAAGATTGCATTTTTCATATTATTGACAATTATCAAGATAAAAAAATGTATTACCAAATGGGAACAATATATCAAAACTATACAAATGAAATATTGCAAAAACAAGCTAGTCTAAGCCCTGGCGAGTATGAACTAAATATAAAATTAGAAATTTTAAATAATAATAATTTGCAAATACATTTATATTTTTTCATCTATGATGAGACAAAAAAATTAATAAATAGAACTTATAACTTACTATATAGCGGTAATAATATTATTAGTATAAAAGCACCACTACATACTACCTCTTTTAGAATATTTTTTGGTTTTAATGGAGCTGGAACAGTAAGATGCAAAAAATGTATTTTAAGAACGCCAATTAAAAATGAAGAGGATTTGTATCCTTATTTTAAAATGATGAAAAATACAAATCAAAAGCTTATAGATGAACTTAAAAAAGCATATATCACTCAAATAAATTTGGAAAATTCATATGAGTATAAGTTAGGTAGCGCAGTTAAAAATATTTTTAAGTCACCAATTAAAGCTTTAGGCATGCTTATAAAGGTAAATGCCGCAAGAAGAAAAGGTAATAAACTATCAAAAACACGCCAAGAAAAACAAAATAGATTATTACAATACGCCGACGATTTTAATAAATTTTCATACGCAAAGCAATCTATATCTTATCCTGATTTTAAGCCTAAAAAGATACCGGAATCATTTAAGCTTAATTTAAATATTGGCGTAATAATGGACACTTTCTCATATGAATGCTTTAGATATGAAGCAAATTTGATAAGACTAAGTAGAAATAACTACAAAAGTGAAATTTTAGAAAATAATATACAAATCATCATTTTAGAATCGTGCTGGGGAGATAATGTAGACTGGAAATTTGCTATGAGTAGCAGTGAGAACAATGATAAAAAAATAGATTTATATGCTTTAATAGACTATGCAAAAAAGCAAAAAATAAAAGTGGTGTTTTTAAATAAAGAAGACCCAATTAATTTTAATAAATTTATAAATATAGCAAAAAAATGCGATTATATTTTCACAAGTGATGAAAATTGTATAGATAAATATAAAGATATGGTTTCTTCTCATACTAATATTTATCCAATAATGTTTGCGGCTGCCCCTTTAATTCATAATCCTATTAGAGATAAAAAACTACAAATATATGATGTTTGCTTTGCAGGATCATGGTATGATGGAGATTCGTTTAAAGAGCGAAATAAAGACATACAAATGCTATTTGATGCAGCAATAAATTTTAATTTTCATATCTTTGATAGAATGCACAATAGCAAAGAAAATACTACCAACCGCATATTTCCGCAAAAATATCATAAATTTATCGTTGGTAATTTAGACTATCCAAAAATGCTAAACGCATATAGGCAATATAGAGTATTTTTAAATGTGAATAGCGTTACAGACTCAAATACAATGTTTTCAAGGAGAATTTTTGAGCTATTAGCGTGTAAAACTTCAATAATATCTTCTAAATCAAGCGGTTTGCAAAAGCATTTTTCCGGTTTTATTGATATCGTAAATACTAGTCAAGAAGCACAAAAAGCTATCCAAAATAAAATCGAGACAAATCAACAAAATGGGATAATCAAACACATTGGTATGCGTGAAATATACAAAAATCATACATATAGTAAAAGGCTTACCTATATTCTAGATAAAATAGGTGTAAAATATGAATGCAAAAAAGAACTTTTCATCTGTGTTAGTATAACTAATAGACCTAATTATATAGATAATATTATTAAAAACTATACAAATCAAATTTATAGCAATAAAAAGCTAGTTTTAGTCCTAAACTCTAATTCATTCAATATTGATAAGATAGAAAATAAATTGAAAAATTTAGATATAGATTACGAAATATTCCAGACAGATCCAAAAACATCACTAGGAACTTGTTTTAACATGGTCGTAGATAAATTTGAAGCAGATTTTTATGCAAAAATGGATGATGATGATTATTATGGACCAAATTATCTAAGCGATAGTTTAGACGCATTCAAATATAGCGGTGCAGATGTATTAGGAAAACAATCAGTATATACATATGTTGAGGCTACAAATAAGCTATATATGCGTTTTGGTGGTAACGATCACAAATACACTGATTTTGTTACTGGTGCTAGTTTAATAATCAAAAAAGATGTATTTACTCAAGTAAAATTTAAAGAGTTAAATAAAGGAGAGGATACAAATTTTCTAAAAGATGCAAAATCTAAAGGATATATTATCTTTTCTAGCGATATGTATAATTTTATTTGCACTAGGAGAAGTGATATCTCAAGCCATACTTGGCAAATCGAGCTAGATGATTATTTAAAAAATTGTCAATATGTATGTGATGGACTAAATATGGATATCGTAAATATATAATGGAGAGAAAAATGGACAAATTTGTAGTTAGTAGCAGAAATGATGGTAGTGGCGGTAGACTTATATGTTTAATTAATACTATAGCAATAGCTAATATGTTAAATATAGATTTTAGATTTTGCTGGGGCTCATATCAGGAAGTGGGGGGGGGCACATGGGGTCCAAATTTTTTTGGCGATGATAAAGTAAGGATAAATGGTATGAGTATGGGTAGCGTGAAAGATATATTTGATGAGAAGTTTATAGCTAACCACTACATAGATAAGGAGCTTGGAGAAAAACTAGGCGAGTATAATACAAGCTCCATGAGCAGCAATACATTAGATAGTCAAAATCCACTTTGCTATAGCATACATAAAGAAAATAATTTTATAAGTTTTAAAACGAATTTTTTACAAGATGAGATAAAAAAATTTGCCTTAGTTAATCAAACTAGCGATTATGCTAAGCACTTTTGTTTTGATGAAAAGCAAAGTAAAGAATATAAAAATGAGCTTAAAAATGCTTTTAATACTATAGGCTTTAATCAAAATATTAAAAATATAATCAATAAAGCAAAATCACTCGCCACCAAATACCTAGATAATGGCGGATATAGTGTTTTACATTTTAGAGCTGGAGATATAGTTCATACCTATAGTTCTATTCGCTTGTTTGGCAAAGAGGCTATATATAAAGCTACAAATCCTAGCCTAGCCCTACACATACTAAAGAACTCAAAAGATAAAATCATCCTTTGTAGTGACGACATCACCACAAGCAAAGAACTCATAAAAATAGCAAATAATCCTAATGTAATATTTGTAGATGATTTAAGAGAAACTAGAAATAATATAGAGGCTTTTTATTTTGATATTATTATAATGAGTATGGCTAAAAGGTTATTTGGCTCTTTAAATTCTCAAATGTCTAGACTGTGTGCTTTAATAAATCCTGATTTAGTAATTAAAGAAATATATGAAATTTTCTCTCTATCGGATCAGCTTCAAATCATTAAAGAAACTTTGCCAGATTTAAAAAACATACCACAATCTTGTTTGGCATTTGTATATTTTCATAAATATATACTTGAAAGTAAATTAAATTTAGGTCTTAATAGTGTTATTTTAAATTTAAATAAAGCTTTTTTATTAGATCCTTTGAATTCTAAATATAAAATTTATGAAATTAAACATCTAATACAAGATGACAAATTGGAAATGGCAGAGTATGTAGCTAGATCATCAATGATACTAGAACACAATCGTTTTATCTCAATATTACTTAAAAAATTATATTATGGTTATACTATGCAAGATTGTCATAAGATATTAATTGAAAATACAAATCTTAATTATTTGTATTTATCATATATGAGTGCTAGAATTTTATATGATGTTGGGAATATTCAATGTGCAAAATATATTACTTCAAAATTAATAAATACAAATAATTGGTATATTAATGAATTTACCAAAAAAGTTTTAGCGACTAAATCTGAGTTTGATGAAAAAGATAAAATATTAGAACAATTAATAATAAATAATAAAATTAATTAAATTAATTAAATTAATTAAAAAGGATATTAATGAAATATTTTGTAGCAAATAGAAGCGATGGAAGTGGTTCTAGAATTTTTAGTTTAGTAAATGCTATGTATTTAGCAAATAGATTTAAAAATATAGGAGATTTTAGATTTATATGGCCTAATATGACAGGATTATACAAAGAACTTGGAGAAAATTTTAGAGGCGATAACCAAGGAATCAATGTAATAGGAATGAGTATAGAAGCAAAAGAGAATATCTTTGATAAAGACTTTATAGATAAATATTTTATAACCAATAATGAGTGTAAAGAAGCAAATATATATGAAGAAATAAATGAAGATAAAATAGGTAGCAATCCTTACTCTAATAATATAATAAGAGAAAGAAAATGTAGTAATTTTCTAGAATTAGAAGAAAAAATAAAGCAAAGCGATAAAATTTTTTTTCCAGTAGGTTTAGGAGAGCTTGATTATCTATGTCAAAATGAATCGGAGTTAAAAGAATATAAAAATAGCTGTAGATATTATTTTCAACAGATAGATTTTGTACCACAGATAAAACAATATATACAAAAAGCACAAAATGACGCTTTAAATCTTGGTAGTTTTAGTGCTATTCATTTTAGAAGTGGCGATATAGTGCATTTTTATAGCCCAATTAGATTGCAAGGAAATAAATCAGTATATCATGCAACTCACGCAAGTTTAGTTTTAGAGCTAATTAAAAAATGCCTAAAAGATGGAGATAGTAAAATTATATTATTTGGCGATGATATTGGAGCTTGTAAAGAGATTATTAAAATAATAAACAATGAAAATGTGATATTTGCAGATACTCTTAGACCTATTGAAAACATATCAAACGCACAAAGCTTTTATTATGACCTTACATTAATGAGTATGGCAACAAAACTCTATGGAACGAATTCCGCTCTTGTGAGATTTTCGCGTTTACTTAATGCAGATTTAATATTTTTTAATAGCTATTCTTCGGCTGTTTTTAGCCAAAAAGAACAATATGAGCAAATTTCTAGAAATCTGCCTATTTTATCAAATTTAAATGAAGCACAGCTTGCTTTTTTGGCGTATCATCATTACTTAGCGGGTAACAATACTTCAGAATATCGATTAGCTAATAGGGGGGGGGAATTGATAAATCATCTAAAAATGGCTTTATTTTACGATCCTCATAATCACAAATATACAATCAATATGATAAAAGTTTTATTGGATAATAAAAACTATATTCAAGCAGAGGAGATTTCTAAAATATTGTTATATAAAAATGGCGAAGAAATCATAAAGCTATTGCTTGCAAAAGATTGGTTTGGGCAGTGGTTTGGTAATGTATTTGATAGCTTTATAAATAATATTGATTTAAATTTTCCATATACTTGCTATATAACTGCAAGAATAATGGAGTATAAAAATGAACCACAAAGTGCAAATGCTATTTATACTTTAATAAATGACAAAATTGTTTATCCTAATCTTAAAAAATACATCCAAAATAAACTAAGTAAAGGTTAAAAATGAATAATATCTTATGTATCCTTAGAACACAAATACTATACAATAAGGCTATTGTTAAACCGCCTAAGAGACTTAGATATGCAAACACTAGTAATAACTCAAGACGCCATAAATTTAATATAATAAATTTTTGGTTATCTTGCCATGACCTTAGTAATGTAAGCTTTGCAAATACTCAAATAGTAAATGAGGTGGTAAATATTTAGCTATGCATTATATAGTCAAATAAATAATAATACTATAAATAAAATTTCACTCATCTCTTTGATAT
>NZ_JANQCU010000027.1:0-9769 GCF_024723485.1 Campylobacter sp. RM19072 | reverse complement strand
AATTGGTCGTAAAGACTAGCTTGGCTCTAGTGAAGTTAAACCATAATTTCATTCGCATTTGTCGGATGGATAACTTTAGGTGGGTTAAGGGAGCGTAGCTCCCTGTCGCAAACGGCGACTCGTTGCCGTGCGAAGTAAAAATAGTTAAAAGCCATAAAATAGCTCTTTAACCCTATAAAATAAGCGTTTATAAATTTAGATTATCGCTTTATTTTTTCGTAATCTATCAAGCTTTTTTGGATTATGCCATTTTGTATATCTTTGTGACAAGCGGTGCAGTTTGCCTTAGATTTTATATCATCTCTTAAGAATACTTTTTCATCTATTTTTCTATGCTTTTTTATCCAATATTCATTTTTTGTTATGGCTATATTTTGGTCGTTTTTGGCATATTTTAGTATATTAAATGCTGTTTTATTGCTATTCATTTGAGCAGAATTAGCAAGTAAAAAATTTAATATATTTTGATTTGCCTCTTCATCTATGCTAGCATCATCGCCAAAGTGATTTTCTAAATTTGCCATCATTATCTCCCATGATTTTTTAGGTAGTAAAAATGGCGGATAGAGCATATGGCAGCTTCCACACTCTTTGGCAAATACGGCATTTTGTGAGCTATAATCCACCTTTAAAGCGTGAGATTTTAATATAAAATTATCCCTATTTAAAATATATAAAAAAGCAGCAATTATGGCTAAAATCCACACTAAGCAAAAGATTTTTTGAGCTAAATTTGCCTTTACGCTCTCATCATTTTTAGTTAGTTTATAGCCTGTTATCATAGAGTTTAAAGCATCATTTTTATGTATGAATTTATCTATCAAAGCCCCACAAATATGGATAATAGCCACTATTAAAAGCAGATTTGCCGATACTTCGTGTATGGATTTTACAAATTTAAGCTCATTATAATTATTGTATAAAAATGCAAAAATTCCGCTATTTTCATCTATTCCATAGAGCATAAGCCCAGATATAACGCAGATAAATCCAAGGCTTAGCATAATTATGATTGCTATGCTTGAGGCGGGATTATGCCCTATAAATTTCTCTTTTTTGCTAAAAAAAGATAGGAAATATCCGCCTAATCCGCTAAATTTAAAATCGCTAAATTTAGAGTATTTTGTCCCGATAAATCCCCAAATTATCCTAAATATAATCGCTACGCCAAATATCACGCCAAAAGCGGCGTGAAAATATAGCAAACCATCAAATTCGCTAAGCAAATATGATATAGCAAGACCAAGTATCAATGCAATATGAGAAAATCTCGCCGCAAAGCTGTAAATATAGCTCTTAATCACGCCAAGCCCCATAATTTGGTATATCTATAGTTTTTTTGCTATATATTCCAAGATCGGCTTTTTTATGACAGGCGGTGCAGTTTGATAGAGTTTTGACCTCTTTTTGCGTAATCATCCATTTTTCTATCTTTTTATGCTTTTTTATATGGTATGGAATTTCAGTTATAGACTGGTATAAAACGCCATTTTCTAGCGATTTTGTGATTTTCGCACTTCTTTTATAATTCATCGCATTTTGACTAGCATTTGCCAAAAGATAGCTAAGTATGCTTTTATTTGTCTCATCATCAATGCTCGCATCAGTGCCATAGTGATCGGCTAAATTTTTCATTATAAACTCCCAAGACTGAGCTGGCATAAGACCTGGCTGATAGCCAAAATGACAGGTGGCACACTCTTTTTTATATAGCTCATTATCTACTGGTTTTACATCTAAGCCCTTTGCTTGTAAGCTTAAAATAGCTACAAATATAAATAGTAAAAATCTCATTTTTTCTCCTTATTGTTTGATTAGATAGTAAAGGACATCACCTTTTTCTATAGCGGTTCCCTCTCTTAAATACACATCTTTAAAATTCCTTTTTAGCCATTTTTTTACCTCTTTTACATCACTTAGTCTAGATGGATTTGCACTTGATGAAAGTGGGGCTATGGTTTTGTTTGTAAATATATTTGTGGCCTCTTTTTTAAGGTCGCTTCCATGGCAGCTTTGACAGGATATTTCTTGCGAGTTTTTGCCAATATTTTTGGTAGTAAAGATTTTTTCGCCCCTTAAAGCGTCAAAATCTTTGAAATTTGGATCTAGCTTTTTAGCTTCCAACCTTAGCTCATCTATATAGCCTTGCATAGCAGGATTAAACTGGGCGGCATTTAAAGCATACGCACACAAAAATAGTAACGCTACTTTTTTCATAATCTCTCCTTATAAAATGATGTGGAATTATAAGTAAAAATTGTTTAATCGTTGTTAAATTTTCTAATATAATTAAAAGCTGAATTTGGGTAGAATGCCGCCTAAAGGAAGTAGATGAGAGCTAAAAATATAACAATTATAAAATTAAAAGATGATATTACAAAGTGTAAAAATGGCCTAAAGAGCAATTTTATGCGTCTTGGGGGTAGGAATTATGGAATTTATCAATCCAAAGAGATAGATAAGTTTTTAAAATCAGCCTTTGATATACTTAAATTTGATTCATTTGGGGATTTTGAGCCAAATGATGATAGTGTGCCTTTGTGTGTGATGGCTATTGGCAGCTACGCACTTGCTGAGATGAGCGTTAAGAGTCATATAGAACTAGCTATAATATATAAAAATGAGCTAGGCTACAACTCCAAATCCATAGCCAACAGATATACTAATATCTTAAAAGATGTTGGCTTAGATGTTAAGGCTAAGCTCTATGAGAGAGATGAGCTTGATTTGATTGCTAATGATATTGAGCTAACGGTGCTATTTAGCCATATTCGCTTTGTGTGCGGATCAAAAATGCTATATAAAGATGTTAAAAATCAAATATCTCAAATAAATGAGAGCAAAAAAGATGAGTTGATTATGTATCATCTGCATAAACTTGAGCCGATGAATTGTCCGCACTATTTGGATTGTAGTCCAAATTTATTTAGCGGAAATGGCGGATTTATGGATTATAAAAGGGTATTTAGCCTTTTTGGCACAAATCCAAAAACAAGTGTATTAAAATATATTGATGAAAATGAGTTAAGTGAGATGAATTTGGCATTTGATTATATTAGCTCACTTCGCTCAGCTCTTCAAATTAGCGGTGGTGGAGAGATTTTGGGGCGTGAATATTTAGATTTAGTTTGTGAAGTTATGCAAACAAAAGCCAAAAAAGGTCTAAGCCCACAAGAGATACTACTAAGCAAATGCCTATGGGCTATGCATACTATATATATCTATTCTAGATATTTAGCTAGAAGTGCCTTTGGTGTTAAAATATCTTTAGGCACAGCTAGAGTGTGCCGCTTACCAAGTGGGCTATATAATATCGCAAATACAATCTACGCACCAAGTCGTAAAAAGCCAAAAGATCTCAAACTCATACTTAAGGATTTAAGCCTTTTGCCAGATGTGGAGCTTAAATTTGATATAAGCGTTTTAATCTATATAAAGCGTTTAGAAGATAGTAGCTCTCCAAAGGTTTATGAGGGGTTAAAAAAGATATTAAACCGCAGACATAGCAAGGATATTTTAAAATTACTACTAGATAGCTCAAAGCTACTTAAAATCATAAAGCCAATGGAATTTAGCTCACATCTAGCTAGTTTAGAAGGTGAATATAGCCTAGATGAGAGTTGTGTGGCTATAGTTGCACAGCTTGAGAGGATTGAAGATAGATTTGCTTTTAGCCTTTATGCTGACCTTTGTGCTAATGGAAAAATGCTATTAAAGCTAGTAGCATTACTTCATCAAGCGTCGCCAAATTATGTAAGTAGTGCTAATATATTTCGCTCATATTGTGCGAAATTAGATTTGATGCAAAAGACCATAAATATGGGTATTAATCTGATTAAAAATCAAAATCAACTAATAGATATTTTATCAGAGCCAATTAGTGAGCCATTAATGCTAAATTTAGTAAGCTCTATAAAAGAAAAACAAGCCCTAAAATTATTATATATCCTAACTTACGCTAGGTTAAAAGCTAAGAATTTAAATCACTTTAATCAAGCTCAAAATGCCAAACTTCGTCAAATTTATGATAGTGCCTTAAGTGCTTTTGATAGCGATGAGAGTCTTATGGATATTGTCAATAAAAGGACTAAAAAGATTGAGCTTTTAAAAAAGCAAAAGGAATTTATCGCCTTAGATAAGCAGATTAAAGATCAAATTTTAAGCATAGAGTCTAATTGGTTTTTTAATAAATATAGCCAACAGCAAATAATAGATATAGCACTTAGAGCCAGTGAGTGCTCAAATATAGATCTAGAGCTAACTAGCCATAGTTTGCAAATCATAGCCAAAAGAAATTGGAATATGGCTATGGCACTTAGGGAACTTCGCGGATTTGATCTTGCGTATATGGAGATTTGTGAGCTTTTTGATGGTAAAAGCTATATAAGGCTTGATTATAATTCTAATATTGATAAGAGTAAAAATCAGATTATCCAAGCTCTTTGCTCTAAGGAGAAGCCGCAATATGATAAGCCAATAATCTTGCCAAATGAGGTTGGATTTGATATGAATTATTCTCAAAATTATGCTAAATTAAATATAAATTCAAAAGACCAGCGAGGCTTTATGATCTATATTTTAAGTATGCTTAGCAAATTTCAAATTAAGCTAGCAAATGCTAGAATACAAACCATCAAAAATCGCACTAGAAATATGTTTCTTTTATCTATGGAAGATGGGTTAAAAGATAAAATTGATAAGTTTTTAAAAGAGATTATAACGGAGTAAAATATGTGTGGAATCGTCGGATATATAGGCAGTAAAGAGAAGAAAAATATTATATTAAATGGACTAAAAGAGCTTGAATATCGTGGTTATGATAGTGCTGGGATGGCGATTGCTACTAGCGATGAGATAGGCTATTATAAGGCAGTTGGAAAGCTTGAGAATTTAGCTAATAAGATGAAAGAGTGCGAGTATAAAGGAGATGGAGTAGCCATAGGTCATACTAGATGGGCAACGCACGGCAAGCCTACTGAGATCAATGCTCATCCGCATCTTGGCGAGTATAGCTTTGTTATCCATAATGGAATTATAGAAAATTATAAAGAGCTAAAAGATGAGCTAGAAGCTAAGGGCGTGAAATTTATAAGTCAGACTGATACTGAGGTTATAGTTCATCTTTTTGAAGAGTATAATAAGAGTGCTAAAACCCCATTTGAAGCCTATAAAAAGACAATCTCAAGGCTAAAGGGTGCTTATGCTACCTTGCTTGTGACTAAGGCTGCTGCTGGGGAGCTATTTTTTGCTAAAAATGCAGCCCCTTTGATAATCGCTAGAGATGGCGATGAGATTTATCTATCTAGTTCAGACTCTGCGCTTATCGGTCTAGCTAAGGACGCTATATATCTTGAAGATGGCGTTTATGGCGTAGCAAAGCTTGGGAATTTAACTATCTTTGATGAGAATAATCAAGAGATAAAGCCAAATTTCACCGAGCTACCAAAAGATAAAGGATACGCTTTAAAAGATGGCTATAGATTTTTTATGGAAAAAGAGATTTATGAACAATCCCAAGTGATCGCTGAGTGCTTGATGGGTAGATTAAGCGATAGTGATCTGAATTTGGATATAGATGAGAGTATATTTAATAATATAGAAGAGGTGGTATTATGTGCGTGTGGGACGAGCTATCACGCCGCCCTTGTAGCTAGCTATCTATTAGAAAGACTTGCTAAGATTAGGGCTAGTGTGGTTGTGGCTAGTGAATTTAGATACAAAGAGCCATTTTTAAATCCAAATTCTCTATTTATAGTAATTAGCCAAAGTGGCGAGACGGCTGATACCTTAGAGGCTTTAAAGATCGCTAAAAGGGCAAATTTAAACACCTTAGCCATATGTAATGTGGATAATTCAAGCATTGTTAGAATGGCTAAGGAGGTATTGCTTACTCGTGCTGGGATAGAAAAAGGAGTGGCAAGTACCAAGGCCTTTGCCACTCAAGTCATTTGTCTATGGATGCTAACTTTAAAATTAGCTAAAATTCGTAGCACCATAAGCAAAGAGATGCTCCAAAATGAGATTAAAGCACTTCGCAATATCCCAACTATTGTAAATTTCGATAAAAGCTTACAAGAAAAAATTTATCGCAAAGCCAAGCACTATGTCCATGGGCATGGATTTTTCTTTATCGGAAGGGATATTTTTTACCCACTTGCACTTGAAGGAGCGCTTAAATTAAAAGAGATTAGCTATTTACACGCTGAGGGCTATCCAGCTGGAGAGATGAAGCACGGCCCAATAGCCTTAGCAGATGAGGGGCTATATACGATTGCGCTTTTACCGCAAACCATTTTATATGATAAAACCAAATCAAATATAGAGGAGTTAGCGGCTAGAGATGCGTTTATAACTACCATTTCTCCTTTGGAATTTGAGCTTAGTGATGATTTTATAAGGATAAATTCGCATTCGCACCCGATGAGTGAGTTTTTTGAGATTATGATTATATTACAGATATTTGCTCTTGAGATATCTATTAGATTAGGCAATGATGTGGATATGCCACGCAATCTTGCTAAGAGTGTAACGGTGGAGTAGAATTAAATTTATTTTTAAAGGATATTGATGAAAAAGTTCATTTTAATCATTTCACTATTTTTTGGCGTGGTTGTAGCTGAGGATTTAGATCCTAAAAAGTTAGAAATCTCTTGCGATAATGGAGATATGATAGCTTGCTATAACCTTGGAGTTTTATATGATGATGGTAATGGTGTAAAGCAGAATTACCAAAAAGCTGCTAAGCTATATCAAAAATCCTGTGATAATAATCATGTATTGAGTTGTGCTGCTCTTGGACGCTTATATATATTTGGCAATGGAGTAAGACAAAATCACCAAAAAGCCGCTGAGTTAATTAGAAAAGCGTGTGATAATAATGATACACTTAGTTGTATTGCTCTTGGGATTTTATATGAAAATGGCAAAGGCTTAAGACAAGATTACACTATGGCTAAGGAGTATTATGATAAGGCTTGTAAATTAGGCGATCAAAAAGGTTGCGATAGATATAAAAGATTAAGTAGTAGATAAATTTATATTAGCGTAGTAATCTTTTGGTTAAGATTTATCTCTTTTTATGGGATTAAATCTTAGCCATCTTATCAAGCCTTGATAGAAATGGGGCAATGCGATTTATACTCTCTTTTCTTTTAGATGAGTAGTAAGTTAGCCTTACTGGTTGAGTTTTACCACATGTTCCTATTTCGCTGATTTTTCTTTTGATTTGGCGGATTGTCCCGCTAACGCCATCTACAATCTTACAATTTGGCATTAAAGCATTAAAGCTATCTTTAAAATAGTTAAAATGCGTACATCCTAGCACCAAAAGCGAGATATTTTCTCTATTAAATCGCTCTAGCTCCTCAGCGATATACCTACGCACTTTATCAGTATCAAACTCCATATTTTGGGCAAACTCCACAAGCCTAGGCATAGGCAAGAGATATGTTTTATCGCTTAAATTTGATCGTTTTATCAGCTCATTTAGTTTAGCTCCTTTTATGGTAGCTGGAGTGGCAATGACTAGTATATCGCCACTTGAGTTCTCTCCTAATTTAACCGCTGGCTCCATCCCTATAATCGGCAAGGTAAATTTACTCCTAAGTTCGCTTACGGCTGCACTGGTAGCGGTATTACACGCAATGACGATTATATCAGCCATAGGGCGTAAAAACTCCACCGCATCAATGCTAAGGGCTTTTATCTCATCAATGCTTTTTACCCCATAAGGTGCGTTATCATTATCAGCAAAATAGATAAAATCACACCCATCAATCTCTCTCATAGCTTCATTTAAAAGGCTTAGTCCCCCAAATCCAGAGTCAAATACCGCTACAACCATTATCCAAATATCTCAAATTTCTCAAATAAATTTTCATCATCATCTATTAAGCCTCTTTTAATAAGGTTATTTACTATATTTTTATTACAATTAGTCTCCTTTGGCCACTCTTTTGTATAGCCATCATCTATATTTTTACGAGTAGCATCGATGAATATCTGCTCACCATCTATATGTATATCCCGCTGCGCATCGATACTATTTGTTATACGCCAAGTCATCATATATGGATTGTTTAATCTTGCGTCGCTATCTACGAAAATTACTATCTTAAAATGCCTTTTAAATTCCAAAAGAGAATTAAAAAGTGGCTTTAAATTTGACTTTTTATCTATTTTAACCATACAAATTGGATTTTTACTATCGGTAAAATATTGATAAATATCTAAAATATCAAGATTAATCTTTTTAAATTTACTTAGTAGCTCAGCATCGCTTATAACCTCTACTGGCAAAGGAGCATAATCGATAGAAGCGTCAATCCCTAGCTTACCACCATAGCAAGAATTTGGACTAGCATGATCTAATTGATCGCAAATTCCGCTTGTGATTAAGCAACTTTTAGGGCTAAATCTATTTAAAATAAATTTAGCCAAATTCTCATAATCTCCTAAATTTGGTGCGTCATCTGGGACAAATATAGCGTGCTTTACAAAGCTCATTTGCCCCACACCCCAAAATGCATGCATAATCTGCTGAGCGTGAGCTGGGTAAAGATGGTTAAATTTAGCCAAAATTAGATTATGAAATACCCCATTTTCAGGCATTTTATAATCGATTAAATCCGGCACACTTGTCTGTAAAAGTGGCAAAAATATACGCTCTGTCGCATAACCCATATATTTATCTTCTAAAGGTGGTTTGCCTACTACGGTTGCGGAAAATATCGGATTTTTTTTATGCGTTATTTTTGTAACTCTCATTAGCGGAAATGGCTCAATTGGCGTGTAATACCCAGTATGATCGCCAAATTTACCCTCATCTCTTAGCTCATTTGGATCTACAAAACCCTCGATTACAAAATCAGCATCAAAAGGCACATATATATCATTAGTAAGCGATTTTACCAGTTTTGGAGCTTTTTTGCGGATAAACCCATATAACATTAGCTCAAAAATATTTTTTGGCAATGGAGCTTGTCCGCACCATATATATAAAGGATCGCCACCGATAGCTACGCTAACTGGCATTTTGACTCCTGCTTTTTTATACTCGTGAAAAAAATGAGCCCCATCTTTGTGGATTTGCCAGTGCATTCCTAGCTCATCTTTTGAGTGAATTTGTAAGCGATACATTCCTAAATTTTGAGTAGTGCCATTTAGCGTTTTAGTATAGACTTGCCCCATCGTGATAAATGCGCCATCATCGTAATCCCAAGTTTTTAAAACTGGAAGTTTATATAAATTTGACTCCATTTGACACTCTTGGCATACTCCTTTGCCCTTTAATCTTTTTGGAAAAATGGATTTTAAGCTTAAAATATGAGAAAAAAAGTCAATCTTTTCTTTTATAGAATTTGGTTTTTTAGGCTTTAAAAGCATAGAAATTTCATTGGCAATATCATCAATATTACGCCCAAAAATCAGCTCCAAAGCCTTAAAACTACCAAAAATATTTGTAATAACAGGCGGAAATTTATCCCCATTTTTATTTGTAGGATTGGTAAATAATAATGCTTTAGAATCGCTCTTTTTAACCTCAATATAGCTAAGATGAGCAATCTCAAGCTCAATATCGCATGGCTCATCAATAATTTTTAAAAGATTATTCTCTTTGAGTAAATTTATATATCGTTGCATATTTTCTCCATTTTTAAACAGATAAGTCTATCATAATATATAAAATATTTAGAAAAATTAGATGGAATTTATGAATTTTGCTTATAAAATTCATAATAATATTAAATTTAATTGATTTTATACATCC
>NZ_JANQCU010000026.1:0-9994 GCF_024723485.1 Campylobacter sp. RM19072 | reverse complement strand
TCTAGACGCTCTTTTTTGGTGCCGATTTCAGTGATTTGCACACCGAAATTTCCATCTACGATAACCACTTCACCAAGTGCGACTGGTTTATCTCCTATTAAGACTTCTAACGGATCATTGGCTAGTTGATTTAGTTCAATAACCGAGCCAATATCCATAGATAATACATCTTTTAATAGCATTTTTTTAGAGCCAATACGCACACGGATTGGCAGCCTGACATCCATAATAAGCCCGATATTTCTAATTTCATCGCTAATATCGTGCTTTTCAGATGATTTGCTCTCTTTATTAGTATTACTCTCTGTGGTTTTATTGAAAAATTTATAAAATGGATAATCAATACAAACGCCAAGCAACTCATTTAAATTCGCAATGCCAATTTGATATAAAAATAACTTCTCAAATGAGGTAAAATCCAAAATTTGATTTTCATCAATATACTTTACTGTATTAATAGCGAAATTCACCTTTGGCATATCTTTAGCCGCACCCAAAGATGTGCTAACCGCACTTAGCAAATTTGAGAATATCTCCTTGCTCGCATCTAGCTCATCATCGCTGATTGTGGTATTGCCAGTTGGCTCTTCTTCTCCTAGCATTAAATCATTAATAGCTGTAATCAAAAGCACAGAAGAGACAATATTCATCTTGCCATTTATATCTCCGCTTAATGTCACACTAGCCATTATAACGGGGGTTTTTATGCCATTTTGAGTTGGAGCATCATATTCAGCCGCATCTGATATTTGCGGTGTAGCACCAGTTAATCCCTCTATAGTCGCACTTAGCTCGTTTTTAAAAAGTTCAAAAAATCTAGTCATCGTATTCTTCCTCATCATCACTTTCTTCTTCGTTATCGTCTTTAGGCTCTTCATATGCCATTAGTTTAGCTTTTCTATCCTCTTCATACTGCTCTAAAATCGCTTTTATCTCATCGCGATCAGTTTTAATAAGCTCTTCTAGCTTAATTGATTTGCTAAAGCGATGAATGCCAATTTGAGCTAAGAATACCTCTTTTTTATCTATACAAACTATAGCCCTATCATCAGCATTGCGATCAAGTCTTAATATATCGCCAACTTCTAAATTTAAAAACTCATTTACACTAATTATAGTCTTACCTAAAATTGCTTCATAAAGCACCTCAGCACGACCAATTAAGGTTTTGAGCTCCTTATTACGGCTCTTTTTAGCACTGGTTTCACCTAACATAATATCACGATTAGCAAGGCGACTTAAAATCGGCTCAAGATATATGACTGGATAGCATAAATTTATCATACCACTCGAATTTCCAATAATAATCTCCATAACAACCATAATAACAATCTCGTTTTGGCTAACGATTTGGACGACATTTGGGCTAGACTCCTTAGCCTCTACATTTGGATACATATCTGTAATCATAGACCAAGACTCTTTAAGGCGTTGCATAATAATACGCAAAATCGCATCTAAAAGATTAACTTCAATATCAGTTAGCTCTCTATTATTGCTATCAAATCCATCTCCATTACCACCAAGTAGTCTATCTATCATAGGAAATGCGATACTAGGGTTTATCTCTAGGACGCAGTTCCCATCAAGTGGCTTAATAGAAAATACATTAAAGCTAGTTGGGCTTGGCAAACTCATCAAAAACTCACCATAGGTCATCTGATCAACTGAGTGAAGTCTAATCTCAACGATACTACGCATAATACTTGAAATTTGAGAAGCAAGATTTCTGGCTAATTTATCGTGAATTCCCTTAACGGCTCTTAGCTGCTCTTTGCTAACCCTATTTGGACGCTTAAAGTCATATATGACAACTTGCTTTGGCTCTTCTATATGCTCTGGGAGATCAGCGACCTGCCCAGCTCCATCATCATCTACAACTTGTAAAAGTGCATCTATCTCTTCTTGACTTAAAATATCTGCCATTAAAAGCCTAGCCTTTCTCTGATTTTAGTTATAAGTCTTTTGTGAATTTGACTAATTCTAGACTCTGTGATATTTAAAATTTCACTTATCTCTTTTAAATTTAACTCTTCATAATAATAAAGCTGGATTATCAGCTGATCACGCTGATTGAATTGGGATAAAATATGCTTAATATGCTCTATTAATTCATCTTTTTCTATCTGCTCTTCGGTGCTATACTCACTTAATAACTCATATTGATCTTCTAAGCGTAAAACTGATGTTATCTCACTTAAATTCTTCGCCTCTTTAATTCTATTTATATCTTCATTTAGCTCTTTTGCTAAATACTCATCACTTGGCTCACACTGATGTTTATTGTAATACTCATCTATCAAACGATCTACATCTTTGACTAATTTGCGACTATTTCTACTTATAGTATCAAGACTACGCAAATAATCAAGCATTGAGCCATATACTCTTTGTTTAACATAACCCCAAAAATTGTCATTTTGGCTCTTATCATAGGTATGGCTAAGTCTTACCATAGCTTCAGTTCCTACGCTGATTAAATCGCC
Source organism: Campylobacter sp. RM19072 (assembly GCF_024723485.1). NCBI lineage: Bacteria > Pseudomonadati > Campylobacterota > Epsilonproteobacteria > Campylobacterales > Campylobacteraceae > Campylobacter > Campylobacter sp. RM19072. Next base: position 7,508 of record NZ_JANQCU010000026.1, on the reverse strand, counting down.
CACTTCTACTGAGCTTGGTAAGCGAGATCTAAGCCTATGAGCCATAGCTTTCAAAGCTGGCATATAAGCGATCACTAAATCATCTTGCTCTTTTTTTATCTGAGATTTATAGCTATCAAGCTGCTTTTGCTTTGCGTAATTCATGCTTTTTACCTGATTTTTTGAGCTTTTGGTCTAAATGCTGGATAATACCATCAAGCTTACGCTCCCTAATAGCAAGCTCGGTAACAAGATAGTCATTTATCTCTTCATAATGCTCTTTGTTAAATATCCTTAGACCAATTTTTTTAGCATCTATATAGTTCATCACAACAATATGAATAACAATATAGAAAAAAAATGTAATAAGCAAAGTATATATAACAATCTCCACAGGCTCTTCAATCTTTATTATAACAAACATAAGACCCACAAAAAACCCACATACTGTAAAAAATGCTATATAATTATCTGCTCTCACAATATTCCTTTAAAACTGCTCTATTAAACGCTTGAAAAAGCCAGCAAAACTTCTATCTTCGCTGGTGTCAAGCACTTTTTGTTCCAATTTCTCAAGAAGGTTGTTCGCAGCCTTTTTAAGCTGTAGCGTAGCAAGAGAGTGTGGTGCATCACTAGTAAATAGCGTTCTTTGCTTAATACTTCTTGAAACTACCTTATCGCTTGGAAGCCAGCCTAATAGACTTAAATTTAGCTGATGAGTGATATTTTTATCAGCTACGGTTTTGATGGTTTGAAATATCTTTTGTGCTTCATCTTCGCCTTTTGCTTGGTTAATAAGCATAAAAACATCGCTTTTCATCTTTGAAATAACCTTAATCGTAGCATAAGCATCAGTAATAGCAGCAGGATCAGGCACGGTAACAACGATAATCTCATCACACGCTTCTAAAAAAACTTGAGTGCTAGAGCCAATCCCAGCCCCAGTATCAATGATGACAAAATCAACATCTTTTAAAATTGATGCTTGATTTAAAAACTTCTCATATAAAAATTGGTCATTAAATTTAAAAATCTCATCTCCGCTCTCACCTGGAATTAGAGTTAAATTTGGCTTAACTTTAATCAAAATCTCCTCAAGCGGACACTCTCCTTTTAATACATCTAGCATATTTTTATTGATTTTAACATTTAATAAAACATCTAAATTCGCAAGTCCAATATCAGCATCAAATAGCACAATTTTATAGCCATTAGATGATAAAAGATTGGCTAAATTCGCACTAACTGTGGATTTACCCACGCCTCCTTTACCGCTAGTGATGGCTATGAAATGGGTTGATTTTTTGATCTTTTGAGCTATCATTAGCTCTCTTAATTTATCTGCTTGATCCATCATTCATCTCCTTTAAATCCATCTAAAACACAGCTAACTAAAAACTCGCTTTTAGCCTCCATAATATCATCTGGGACATTTTGTCCGGTTGAGAAGAAGCTAACTGGAACGCCAGTTTCATAAATAAGAGAAAAAATATTACCAAATATCTTTGTCTCATCAAATTTGGTAATTATCAAAGTATCAATATCCAAAGCTGAAAAGTTATTATAAATCTCTAGCAAATCTTCAATCTTTGACCCGGCTGATACCACCAAGCTCACATCTACCTTGCTACCACACTCTTTTAAAAATGTATGAAGACGAATGAGCTTCTCCCTATCATACTGACTGCTTCCCATCGTATCAACCAAGATTAAATCGCAATTTGATAAGCTCTTAATAGCAGATCTAAAATCATCAGGCTCAATTGCATCAAGTATCGGTATATTCATAATCTTAGCATATTGAAATAGCTGCTCAACCGCACCAAGCCTATATGTATCAAGGGTTATAATCCCAGTTTTATATCTGATTTGATCCCCGTGAGCAAATTTATAAGCTAATTTTGAAAGCGTTGTAGTCTTGCCTACACCAGTAGGCCCTACAAGCATCATAATTCTTTGCTTTTTACTATCAAAGCTCTCACTTCTACAAGGTAGCATATTACGCAAAAGTGAGTAGAAATATCGCTTAACTGTAGCTGGATTGCTCTTCATAGATGAGGGCATATTTTCGATTGTAGCTTGCATTATTCCTTTTAAATGTTCGCTTTTCATACCGCTTTGCTTGGCTAATTTATATATGGTAGAAAATTCAGGCGGAATGATAATATCATCACGATTTTCAGACCTATCATCCCAAATCATATCAGCTATCATGGATATTTTTTGATTGAGTTTATTTACCTCTTTTGCCACCTCATCTATCTTTTTATCATACTCCACGCTCTTAAATTCGCTTATTTCGCTACTAATGCCAGCTACTTTGCTAATCTCCTTTGCAGCTTGTGAGATATTAAGTAGTATATCATTGCTATCTTTATTATCACTATCTGAGTTAAATGTGCTTGGTTTGGTATTTGGCGTTGAACCTAGTGTATAGGCTGAAATTTGCTTTTGAATTTGATTTATTTGAGTTTGCTTATTTTGCGATGCTGGATTTTGCGGGGCACTATTTTCTTCTACGCTTACTAAAATTTCATATAGCGGTTTTTTATTTAAGGTTTTAGGCTGAATTTGCTTAGTAGTTACTAGCATTGCACTCTCACCGCACTCCTCTTTGGCTTTTTTTAGTGCTTCTATCGCACTCTCTCCTGTAAAAGTCTTTAAAACTGTAGCCATCACACTCCTTTCATAAGACCTAATGGGATAAATACACTTGGTCTGATATTAGCCCCTGGATGAGGCAGGGTTAAAACATTATCATTATAACTTTTAGCACTAAAATATAGTATATCCAAATCCAAAGTTCTAGGCGAATTCCTAAACTCTCTAACTCGCTTAAATCTCTTCTCAAAATGCTGCATAATTTTTAAAATTTCCTTAGCATACAAAGAGGTTTTAAGGATTATCACAGCATTTATATAATCCCTACTAGCATAACCAAACGCCTTATTTACAAGCATTGGCGAACTTTGCATAATAGCAAATCTCCTATCTTTTAAAATTAAATTTAAAAACCTATCAAAGAGCCTTGCAGTATTGCCGATATTTCCCCCAAGACCGATAATAGCGGTATATTTATGCTTAGCTTTTAGTCTAAATTCTTTTGGGAAATACCTACTTCTAAGTAGCATTCTAGCCCCGTTAATATAAATTCTCTCCATCAAAGCACTTCGCACCCGCTATTAGTTACCACCACAACATCTTCTATTCTTATGCCAAATTCATTCTCTAAGTAAATTCCAGGCTCAATGCTAAATACCATTCCAGGCTCTATAATAGTCGTGCTTCTTGGGCTAATTATCGGAAATTCATGTATATCAAGCCCTACTCCATGACCGGTGGAGTGAAAGAATTTATCACCATATCCATTTTTAGCTATAAAATCCCTAGCTGCTGCGTCTATATCACAAGCCCTAACTCCTGGCTTGACTGCTTTTATGGCTAGATTTTGCGCCTCTTTTACTATTTGATAGATCTCATTTTGCTTTGAATTTGAAAATTTCTGCTCTTTAGTGAATTTAAATCCATCTTGAAATTCCGCCGTTCTAGTGCGATCTGAGCAGTATCTTTGGTATTTTACCCCAGCATCTACTAGTAGCAAATCTGCGCTCTTTATACGCTCATCAAGTGGCAAAGCATGAGCCTTAGCAGCGTTTGCATTTATAGCTGTGATTGGATCAAAACTTAGGGCTAAATTTCCACCATCTCTTAGGATATTTTCAGCCTTGAAATTTATCATTTTCTCGCTCATACCATCGCTTATAACACTTGATAACTCATCAAATTTACTCGCCCCAAGCCTTGCTGCTTCTTTTAAAATTTCGATCTCAAAACTACTTTTTATCTGCCTTTTAAGCTTTGAAAATTCATTTTTTGCTACAAAATTTATATGTAAATCTCGGCTTAAGCTTTTAAAATCAAAATAGCTAAAATCGCTTGGATTAAAGATTATATCACGCACCCCAAGACTTCTTAATAGCAATCTTGCGCTTTTATTTATATCCTTTGACTCAATTACTTGGCTATTTTTGATAACGCTCTTAGCCTCAATAGCATATCTAGCATCAGTAATAAAAAAGCTCTCATCTTTAAACTTGATAAAAATCTCATTATCACAGCTATAACCGCACTCAAAATATACGGCATTTTCATCTTTTAAGATATAATTAAGCATCTTTAGAAGCTGTCTCCATACGCTTTATCTGATCAAAAATTTGAAGCATTCCAATGATCGCTAAATGATAGCCAATGGGTCCAAATCCAGCGATATGACCAGAACAAACTGGAGCAACTAAGCTCTTATGGCGAAACTCCTCTCTTTGATAAATATTACTAATATGCACCTCAATAGTAGGCAACCCCACAGACGCAATCGCATCTCTAATCGCAATTGAAGTGTGAGTATAAGCAGCTGGATTGATGATAATGCCATCAAATTCACCCAAGCACTCTTGAATTTTATCAACTATCTCGCCTTCAAAATTGCTTTGAAAAAACTCAATCCCAACCCCAGCTTGATCAGCTACTGCTTTCATCTGCTCATGTATATCGCTCATAGTCATCACGCCATATATTCTGCGTTCTCTCTTGCCAAGCATATTGATATTTGGGCCTTGGATTACCATTATTTTCATATTTTTCTCCGATAAAAAATTATTTAGCAAATATTTTACAAAATATTGGCTAAATTTTGGCTATAATATCTGCTTTTTAAGGAAATTTATGAAAATATTAAAAGCTAAATTTATCATTTTATGTAATGACAATTTTGATATTTTACAAAATCACGCCATCGCTTTTAATCATAAAATTGAAAAAATAGCCAAATTTGATGAGCTTATAACCGAATTTAAAGAGGCTCAAATTTTAGATTTTAGCGATAGTATCGCTATGCCAGCTCTTATAAATTCCCATATTCATCTTGAGTATAGTAGCAATAAAACTACATTTAGTTATGGGGATTTTTTACTATGGCTAAAAAGCGTAATCGCAAATGGTGCTAAATTTAAAAATAGCGATAAAAATAGTGCGATAAATCAAGCCATCTATGAGCAGTTAAGAGCTGGAGTAAGCACTATTGGAGAGATTTCTAGCTTTGGGCTTAGCGCTAATTTGTGCGCTAATTCCCCTATTAGAACGATATATTTTAGCGAAATTTTAGGCTCAAATTCAGCCATTTTAGAAGAGCAATGGAGCGGATTTTTAAAGCGTTTTAATACTGCAAATGAATTAAAAAGCGATCTATTTATCCCAGCTATTAGTGTGCATTCTCCATACTCTACCCATATAGAATTAGCTAAAAGTGCTATAAATCTAGCCAAAAAATCAGATATGATACTCTCTACGCATTTTATGGAGAGCCTAGATGAAAAGCGGTGGCTAGAATATGGTAGCGGCGGATTTGGTGAGTTTTTTAAAGAATTTAATAAAAACTCCAAGCCATTTTACTCCCCAAGCTCATTTATAGAGCTTTTTAGTGGGGTTCGCACTCTATTTATCCACTCTATTTTTGCTAAAAATTATCTAAATTTAATGGATAAATCGCTTCACTCTATCGCTACTTGTCCGGTATCTAATAGATTATTAAGTGCTAGATTTGACCTAGCAAATGCCCTTAAAAACGGCATAAATATATCTATAGCCACAGATGGATTAAGCTCAAATATAAGTCTAAATATTTGGGACGAGCTAAGGGCTGCTATGATGGCTCATAGCTATATGGATTTAAATGAATTTGCTAAATTTGCCATAAAATCCATCACATCTAATCCAGCCAAAGCACTAAACCTAAATTTAGGTGAGTTAAAAGCTGGAAATATCGCTGATATAGCTATCTTTGATGGATTTAATATCAGTGATATTAATCAGCTTTGCACTCAAATGATACTTCATACTAAAAATGCTAAATCACTATATATTAAAGGAGAAAAATGCGAATTTTAAATTTACTTTTGTCGCCTATTAAAGGGCTTTTAAATTTTATCAATACCTACTTTAAGAGTATGATTTTTGTGCTTATTGTAGTTTTGATTATCTTAAGTGGCTCTAGCACAAATAGAGCAAATTTAATGGAAATATCGCTAAATGGGGCTATCACAGATGAAAAAGATCTCTTATCTCAAATAGAATTAGCCAAAGATCCAGCCATAAAAGGGGTGCTAATCAATATCAATAGCCCTGGTGGGGATATGAGCTCAAGCGTGGCAATTAGCGATGCTATAAAATCACTTAATGAATTAAAGCCGGTGCTAGCTTATGCTAGTGGGACAATGACTAGTGGTGGCTACTACGCAGCCATTGGTGCAGATGAAATTTATGCTAATCGTGGAAGTTTCATAGGCTCAATTGGCGTTATTTTACAAGCCCCTAATATAGAGAAGTTAGCGGATAAAATAGGCATTAGCTCTCAAGTGGTTAAGGCTGGAGAGTATAAAGAGTCTGGCACTTATACTAGAAAGTGGAGCCAAAGCGAAAGAGATGAATTGCAAAGATTGGTAGATAGGAGCTATGAGCTATTTACTACAGATGTGGCAAATGCTAGAAATTTAGATATAAATCAAGCCAGCATATGGGCAAATGCTAGAATATTTTTAGCCAGTGAAGCTCTAGATTTAGGTCTAATAGATAAGATTTCAACCTACGATGAAGCAAAATCTAGGCTAAAAGAGCTTAGCCAAGTGGAGATAGAGATGTGGTATGAAGCCCCAGTAATAGAGCGTTTTATGAGTGGGATTGCTAAGCAAAGCTCAAATTTAATCATAAACTCACTAAATCAAAAGAATATATTATGGCAGTGGTAAAGTCCCTAAATATAGGCGTTATAAAGGATTATGGCGGATTTTGTAGCGCTATGGATAAGGGGCATATCGATAGCGGATTTTGCGATTTTAATGGGATAAATGGGGATAGTATAAGCGATACAATCCACCATGGCGGCGAATATAAGGCAGTTTTTGCTAATGCTGTTAGCAACTACTTAGAATTTAGCAAATTTGCTAATAAGGATTTAAAGCTAGGTCAAATGGGGGAGAATTTAAGCATTTTAGACCTTGATGAAAAAAGCGTATATATAGGCGATATTCATCATATAGGCTCTGCGATTTTGCAAGTGAGCGAGCCTAGAAAGCCTTGTGTGAAACTAAGCAAAATTATAGCCGCTGGTATGACTAAATTTATCTTTGAAAGTGGGCTTAGTGGGTGGTATTATAAGGTTTTAAAGCCTGGGATAATTAATAGCGGTGATACCATCAAAATTACTAATTGTAATCCTAATAAGCTAAGTATAATGGAGCTAAATATGCTATTTTTGGCTCCAAAAGAAAATTTAAATCTAATCCTCAAACTTCAAAATACACAGATACGAGATGCGTGGAAAGATAGCATAACTGCTCGCTTAAAAGGGGTGTATGATGATGCTTATATGTATAGGTTGTGATTTAAAATAGTTATTTTAACTTCGCACGGCAACTTTATAAAATAAAAATGCCAAACTGGGAAGGGGTTGGGATCTTAAGGGATAGGGGAAACTG
>NZ_JANQCU010000025.1:0-12026 GCF_024723485.1 Campylobacter sp. RM19072 | reverse complement strand
AATAAGACAAATTTGAGGCAAATAAGGGGAACCCTACGAAGTAGGTGCTTCAGGTGGGTCAAGGGTTACATTCCAAATTTTCTCCGCAAAACAACCATTTAGGTTGTTTTGCTATTGCGAAAATTTTATTAAAAATCCCTAGGTTATGCCTAGGGAAGATTAATTACACAAGTACAGAAGCGATAAAGCCAAATGCCACAGAAAAAGCAATGGCTAAAACGCCAGGGATTAAGAAAGCGTGGTTAAATACATATTTACCAAGTCTTGTAGAGCCTGTATCGTCCATTTGAACCGCACCAAGAAGTGTAGGATATGTAGGCAATACAAATAGAGCCGAAACAGCAGCAAAAGACGCAACTAGCATATATGCATCGCCTGGATTAGCTGCGCTGATACCAAGGGCTGCTATAACCACCGGAGTGATAGCCTTAGCGGTTGCTGCTTGAGAGTATAGAAGCATAGCCGCAAAGAAGAATATAACAGCAAGTAGTGATGGAACAGCTTTAACCCAATCACCAGCTAGAGTTTTAATCTCTTCTGTATAACCGCCAACAAATGTATTACCAAGCCACGCAACACCAAGAACACAAACGCACGCTACCATACCTGATTTAAATACACTTGTATCGGCTACTTTGCCAACTTCAATTTTACAAAAGATTGTAATAAATGTGGCCACACCTAGCATAAAGCTCATAATAGCAGCATCTCTAGGGACAACGACATTTTCTATAAGAACTGGCTTACCGCCTACTTTTGAGATCGCTGTAGCGTATAAAACCACTAGTAAAACGCCAATTAAAAATATACCAACAGATAGTCTAGCACCTGGTTTTAGCTCTTTATTTTGAACGCCTATTGAAGGTTTGACTAAACCTTGAGCTAAACGCTCTTGATAGACTGGATCTTTGCTTAGATCAAGATTAGAAAATAGAGTGATTATCAAAGCAGTAAGCATACAACCAGCAAATGTAGTTACTAGCCATAATCCAATCAAAGTTGGATAGCTCCAACCAAGTGGCTCTAACACGCCAGTCATATATACAACGGCCGCACTAACAGGGCTGGCTGTGATAGCGATTTGGCTTGATACAACTGCGATTGATAGTGGAGCTGAAGGTTTGATATTTTGCTCTTTAGCGACTTCGACGATAACAGGAATCATAGAAAACGCAGTGTGGCCTGTCCCAGCTAGAATTGTTAAAAAATATGTAACAGTAGGTGCTAAAAAGTTGATATATTTTGGATTTGAGCGAAGGATTTTCTCAGCTATTTGGACTAAGTAGTCTAATCCGCCAGCGAGCTGCATAGCTGAAATAGCAGCGATAACGCTCATAATGATCAAAATAACATCCCAAGGGATAGCGCCTGGTTTCATACCAAGACAAAGACCTAAGATAACAACGCCGATACCACCGGCGTAACCAATACCGATACCACCAAGGCGAATACCCACAAAGATAGCGCCTAGCAAGACAATGATTTGTAAAATCAATACAAAATCCATAGATTCTCCTTATATTTGATCTGCTAGGCAGGCCTAGCAGATTTTGAGTTTAAATTTAATATTATTTTTCGCCCATATGTGGATTAAGCATATTAGCAGGTGTTAAGATTTTATCAATCTCTTCTTTGGTTAGATAGCCACGCTCTAAGCAGATATCTGCTACACTTTTGCCTGTTTGTAGGGCTTCTTTGGCTATGCTAGCTGATTTTTCATAGCCGATATATGGGTTAAATGCTGTAACGATACCAATAGAGTTATAGACAAAATCGCTACAAATTTTCTCATTAGCTGTGATTCCATCTATACATTTGTCAGCTAGAGTTTTCATGGCTTTTTCAAGCATGATAATTGAGTTAAATAGACTATATGCTACAACTGGTTCAAAGACATTTAATTGTAATTGACCGCCTTCGCAAGCGAATGTAACAGTAATATCAGAGCCGATTACAGAGTAGCAAACTTGATTTACCACTTCAGGGATTACAGGATTTACCTTGCCTGGCATGATAGAGCTACCTGGTTGCATTTTTGGTAAATTTATCTCATTTAAGCCGCATTTTGGCCCTGAGCTTAGAAGTCTTAAGTCATTACAAACTTTTGATAATTTAGTAGCTACCCTTTTTAAAACACCAGAAATTTGGACATATACGCCTGTATCTTGTGTAGCTTCTATCAAGTCTTCGGCTACTTTATACTCATGGCCTGTAACTTCTCTTAATTTTTTCTCTACTACTTTTGGATAATCTGGGTGAGAGTTGATACCTGTACCGATAGCGGTACCACCTAAATTTACTTCTAATACAAGTTTTCTAACTTCTAGAATTCTCTCGATATCTTCGCCTATCATTACGGCAAATGTTTTAAACTCACGGCCTAAAGTCATAGGCACCGCATCTTGAAGTTGCGTTCTACCCATTTTTAGCACATCTTTAAACTCCTCAGCCTTTCTCTCATAAGATTTTTTAAGGTATCCCATAGCTGTGGCTAAATCAGTTAAATAATCATGTAGTGCTAAGTGAAGTGCTGTAGGATATGCGTCATTTGTGCTTTGGCTTAAATTTACATGGTCGTTTGGATGGAGGTATTGATACTCGCCTTTTTTATGACCTAAATGCTCTAAAGCGATATTGGCTATAACTTCATTAGCATTCATATTTGTTGAAGTTCCAGCTCCACCTTGGATCATATCTACTACAAATTGATCATAATATCCACCAGCTAGAATTTTATCGCAAGCTGCTATTATAGCACTCTCTTTTTCCTTATCTAAAAGACCTAATTCGCAGTTTGCCATCGCAGCTGCTTTTTTAACTCTTGTGATAGCACGGACAAATCTAGGGAAATTTTTTAACCTATCGTGAGAGATATTGAAATTTTCAACAGCTCTAAATGTTTGGACGCCATAATAGACATCATCACTAATTTCTAACTCGCCTATAAAATCGTGTTCTTTTCTTGTACCCATTACTTCTCCTTTGATTAATGATTTCAAATAGAATTTTAACGCCTTGTAACTTAATATATTTTTAAAATCGGTAAAAATCATCTGAAATAGTGAATTTATGGGGGTAAAATTCTATTTAAAAATTTTATCAAATATAATATTTTTGCTATTTTTAAAATATATTTTTTAAAAATATTTAATATAAAATAAAATTAAATTTATTTTAAGCTAAGCCCATAAAGAGTAAATTTATGAGCCTTATATCTTAGTTACTTAGTAAAACGGAGATAAATTTCGTTCTTGGGTTTGCATCTAGGGCGATTTTGATACTCATAGTTAGTGGCACAGCTAAAAACATTCCGCCAATCCCAAATACAAATCCCCAAAAAAGCAAACTTAAAATCACAACAAGAGTCGATATTCCAAGTCCTTTGCCTAAAAATTTAGGCTCTATGAAATTTCCAATAGCCACATTTACCATCAAATAGATAAGCGTAAGCCATAAAGTTACGCTTAGACCATTTACTGCTAGGCTTACTAAAATTGCTGGGATTGCTGCTATGATGGAGCCAATTGTTGGTATGTAATTTAGTATAAAAGCTAAAATCGCCCAAAGCAAGGCGTGAGGCACATCAAAGAGCACTAAAAATCCCCACACAATCACGCCAGTGGCGATAGATGAGATGGTTTTGATGGCTAGGTAGCGTTTTAAATTTGATATAAATGTATTGGCTATATGAAGTGTAGTTGGGTCTTTGGCGGCAAAATAGGCAACCTTATCTTTAAAAATTTGAGACTCAAATAAGATAAAAGCTAAAAGCAAAAAGACTAAAAAAGATTGCGTAACAAGACTTCCTGTTTGAAGGAGTAAATTTGATGTGGTTGTAATCAATTTATCTATATTTATAAAGCTTAGTATATTATTGCTTATATCAATATCTGCTTTATCTTTAACATAAAGTATAAGATTATCTATAAATATATCAATTTTGGTCTTATAAAGTGGCAAATCGGTGCTAAATTTCAAAATTGCTGAAGCGACTACACTGCCTAAAAACCAAAGCCCACTACCGCAAATTCCAATCAAAATTATAAAGGCAAAGAAGCGGTTAATGTGAATTTTACTCATAAGCTCTAAAATTGGGTAAATAATAATAGCTATAAAAACCGCAAGTAAAAATGGCACCACAATAGAACTAGCTAGGCTAAGTCCGCCAATAATAATAACAAAACTAGCAATCGCAACTAGATTAAAACTCAAATTTACTCCTTTATCTATGCCAAAATACCAGCGTTTTGTAGCTTTTGACTTCTTTTAAGAGCGTAGATTCTCTCATTATTTACTAAATCATACTTCCATATAGGGGCATTTGCCTTAAAGTCCTCTACAAATTCATTTATGAGATTTAAGGCGACTTTTCTTTGTGGGCTACAAACTCCAGCTATAAAGCTCGTCTCATGCACAGCCACATCTCCTTTGCTATGAGCCATTAAAATTATGGCATTTTGAGCTTTTGCTTTTTCTTGCCAACGATCAAACCACGATTTTAAAATCGGCTCATATAGATCAAAGCTAAGTCCCTCTATCCAGCCTTCATCACGCACCACGCCCACAAAGCTCATAATGGCTCCATAATTTTTTAGCTTATTATCATTATACCAGCGGTTTGTAATCTCATTAGCATTTAACGCTCCATCATATAGCTCCATTTTAGCCCCCACAAACTGGTGGTAAAATGCAGATTTTATCGCCATTTTTTAGCTCTTGATTTATATCGCTTACTATCTCATCGTTTAAGGCTACAGCGCATAGCTCTAGCCATTTTGAAATTTGAGAATTTTGAGATAAAATCTCTTTTAATTCAGCTAAATTTTTGACTTCCAGCTCCATCGCACCAACGCCAATTGGCCCTAAAAATTCCACTTTTACCATAGATTTCCTTTAAATTTTAATTGATATAGTTTTGTAATTTATATAATTTACAAAGGCTCCATTTTGGATTTTGACATTTTGTCTTTTTGTGTAATCAACCTCATAAACTCCAGCTGATTTGGTGCTAAATTTTGCGCATAATTTTGCTGCAAAGAGCGCTACTTCATCGCTTAAATTTTGTTTATTTGATTTTATTATCACATGGGTGCTAGGGCGATCTTTTAGATGAAACCAAAAATCATCTTTTTTGGCATTTTTTAGTAAAAATTCATTCCCTTTTTGGCTTTTTCCAAGGCTGATTTTATAGCCATTGATATAGAAATTTTCTACTAAATCGCTAAATTTATCTTGGCTTTTTTGCCCTTGCTTTTTAGGGGATAAAATCTCTATTTCGCTTATATCGCTACTTGAGCTTATCGCATTTTTTAAGGAATTTAAAAACTCTAGCTTGGTTAGTAAATTCTCTTTTTGAATTTCGATATTACTTGCTTTTTGTTTTAATTTTTTACTAGTTTTAAACATCTCATTTGCAGCTATTTTAGGCTGAGTATCTATCTTGATTTGAACCTCATTTCCAGCATAATCAATAAGCCTTAAATCACGCTCATAATCGCTTAAATTATGTAAATTTGAAATTATCAAATTTCCCATTTCATTAAGCTCTTTGGCTCTATTTTCTAGCTCTTGGCTGGTCTCTAAGATGGATAAATTTCTATTTAAAATCTCAATTTTTTTATCTAAATTTGCGATCTTATTTGCCTTTAATAGATTAAGATTATTTAGAGTGATTTTGCTAAATTCATCTATAAAATATCTATCAAAATCCTCTATAATTTCACTTGGCTTCTCTTTTATCTGAACTTCATCAAGCAAGGTTAAAATTTTACCAACCTTTATGCTCCTTTTAGCATTCTCAAAGTGGCTAAGGGCTTCTAGAATTACCCCATTTTCATCGCATATTATCGCATTGGTAAATCGCCCTGTAAATTCCAGATAAAGGGTGCTAATAACCTGCTTATATGAGCCACTAAAGGCTGTTTTGATAGCGAGTATTCTGTTATTTGGCAAGGTCTGTATGCTTAGGATTTTGGCTGAATTTAAACGCTTTTTAAGCAAAATATCAAAAGGGGCTTTATACTCTTTTATCTGAATTTGATCGCTTTTATAGATAGATGAGTGGGATTTATTTAGATCAAATATCAGCTCATAACTCCCATCAAATTTAATCGCAATCATCAAATCGCCAACTCTTTTTATGGTTGAAATTTTATTAAATTTTGACAAAAACTCTGATATTTGGGTTAAAATTTTATATTTCATAAGCACGATTATACCAAAATTTTGCTACAATTCAATCACGAAATTTGGTTAAAATTTAAAGGAAAGATATGAAACAGACAATAACAGAAAAAATTTTTAGCGAGCATGTAGGCAAAGAGGTATTCGCAGGGCAGATCGTAGAGAGCAATATAGATATGGTTATAGGTAACGACATTACCACGCCAATATCCATAAAAGCATTTAGACAAAGTGGTGCTAAAAAACTTGCTAATCCAAAAGGCTTTGCTATAGTGATGGATCACTACATTCCAGCAAAGGATATAATGAGTGCAAACCAAGCTAAGATTAGTAGGGATTTTGCTTATGAGCATGATTTACCAAATTTCTTTGATGAGAAAGATATGGGTATAGAGCACGCTTTAATGCCTGAAAAAGGTCTTGTAGTGCCAGGAGATGTGATAATAGGCGCTGATTCTCATACCTGTACTCATGGGGCCATTGGTGCGTTTAGCACAGGTATGGGAAGCACTGATTTAGCATATGCGATGATAACTGGCAAAAACTGGTTTAAGGTGCCTCCTACGATTAAGGTTGAGTTTATCGGCAAACCAGCAGAGCATATATATGGCAAGGATTTGATACTAGAGGTTATCCGCCAAATCGGAGTAGATGGAGCTTTATATAAGGCGCTTGAATTTACAGGCGATGCTATAGCGTATTTAGATATGGATAGTAGATTTAGCCTTTGTAATATGGCGATCGAAGCTGGTGGTAAAAGCGGTATAATCGCAGTTGATGATGTGACTAAAGAGTTTTTAAGCAAGGTAAATTTAAGAAGCGAGCCTAAAATTCACTATAGCGATGAGGGTGCAAATTATGAAAAAATCCTAACAATAGATGTAAGCAAACTAGAACCAGTAGTAGCATATCCATTCTTGCCAAGCAATGGCAAAAGCATAAGCCAAGCTGTTAAAGATGATATTAAAATAGATCAAGCCTTCATAGGTAGCTGCACAAATGGTAGATTAAGCGATTTAAGGATCGCAGCAAAAATCCTAAAAGGCAAAAAAGTAGCCAAACACACAAGATTAATAATCACCCCAGCCACACAAAAGATCGCCCTTACAGCACAAAAAGAGGGTTTAATGGATATATTTGTAGAAGCTGGAGCGGTAGTAAGTAATCCAACTTGCGGGGCTTGTCTTGGTGGATATATGGGGATTTTGGGCTCAGGCGAGAGATGCATTAGCACTACAAATAGAAATTTCGTAGGTAGAATGGGCGATAGGACAAGCGAAGTCTATCTAGCTAATTCAGCAGTAGCCGCAGCTAGTGCAATAGCTGGAAAAATCGTAGATCCAAGAGATATATAAGTGCAAAATGCATTGATACTAGCAGGGGGCAAAAGCTCTAGAATTGGTATGGATAAAACCATGCTGGAGTTTAGAGGCTTTGCTAGTATCACTCATTTTTTATATGATAGGTTAAAAGTAGTTTTTGATGATATTAAAGTAGCCACAAAACAGAGTAAATTTAATCCATCTTTGCCTATTTTGCTTGATGGGTTTGATGAGTTTGCGCCTATTTTTGTAATAGCAAATTTAGATAAACACTATCATAATCCAGTATTTATAATAGCAGCTGATACACCGCTAGTAGAGATCAAAACCATATGCGAATTATCAAATTTAAATAGCCCATTAGCCTTAGCAAGTGATGGCAAGCATCTACACTATTTATGCGGATTTTATCATCCTAGCGTTGCCATAATAGCTAGACAGATGATCCAAGATGGGGATTTAAGATTATCAAATTTAGCTAAAAAATGCGGTTTTAAGAGTTTGGAATTTGAAAATTCCAAGCAGTTTTTTAATATAAATACCAAAGATGAGTATGAAAAAGCTAATATTTGTAGCTCTATTTCTTTTCTATAATCTTGCCTTTGGTGCGGATAAATTATATCAAAAGGCCTTAGAATTCGAAGCTAATGGCGATAAGGAAAACGCATTAAAATACTATAAACTCTCAGCTCAAAAATCTCTAAATTTAGACGCCAAACAGCCACCACAAACCACAACGCTTAAGAGCGATGAGCTATTTTGGGGGATTAGTGCTTATCATCTTAACTACTTTATGCCCCTATCATACTCCAGTCCAAATAGCCTAAAAAAGAGTATCTCAAGCCAGTTTCAAATAAGCCTTAAAAAGCTGATTTTTGATGATTTATTAGGCTTTGATGAGCGTTACTATTTTGCTTATACTCAAATTTCGTGGTGGGATCTATACTCTGATTCGGCCCCATTTTATGAGACGAACTATCAGCCTGAATTATTTGTAGAAATCCCGCTTAATTACCCAAATTTAGCCAATCTCAAATTTGGCTTTTTACACGATTCTAATGGCAAAGATGATGAGCTATCAAGGTCGTGGAATAGGGTTTATGTGGCTGTTGATTTTAAGCTAGATAACCTTACAATCACCCCAAGAGTATATAAAAGAATTCCCGATAAAAAAGATGATAACCCAAAGATTCAAAACTACAAAGGCAGAGGCGATATAAATTTAGATTATCATATGGATAATGGCTCGATTTTCAAAGCAGTTTTTACAAATAATCTTAAATTTGATAAGACAAATAAAAGCTCATTAGAGTTAGGCTATCTATATCCTATTAAAAATGGATTTTATCTATATCTATCTGGATTTAGTGGTTATGCTAAGAGCCTTCAAAGCTATGATAAATATCAAAACGCCATAAATCTAGGCATAGCATTTACAAGATAACTACCTCGCACCTTAAGCTAATACCAAACATCTCCCAAACTCGCTCTTTGGCTAAATTTATAAGATTTAAGGCATCTTCAAATGTGCCACCGCCATAATTTATCAAAAAATTAGCATGTTTATGGCTAAATCCGCACCCACCTATCCTAAATCCTTTTAGCCCAGCTGCCTCTATGAGCCTACCAGCATAATCCCCCTTAGGATTAGCAAAGCACGACCCAAAGCTAGCGCCATTTGGCTGATTATTACGCTTTTGGTTTAGATAATCGCTTAGCTCATCATCAAACTCTTTTGTAATCTCAAAATTCGCTTCAAATATCACACCATCAATATTTGAGCCTCTATATCTAAATTCGCACTCGCTACTACTTTTTAACCCTTTTGAGGTGGATACACATTTTAAATTTTGGCTGATTTCATACTCTTTTATCCCAGCATTCATAGTGATTAATCCGCCAAGCGTTCCTGGTATTTTTTTGATAAATTCAAAGCCACCTAGATTATTATCCTTAGCAAATTTATATATTTTCGCACTGCTAGTTTTAGCGCCGATCTTTAATACCCCATTTTTAAGCTTTATATAGTCAAATTTAGAGCCCAATATCCCCATTTTAGGCGGATTTGGCGATATTAAAATATTATTTGCTCCACCTATCATCACTCCATCAAACTCGCTAGTCTCATCTATAAGCTCAACTTCAAAAATCCCGCCGATTTTCACAGAGCTATACTTGCTAAAATCAATCTTCATTGTATAAATGTCGGTATCATATTTAAAATTCGCTCCGTAAAATCAATCATTTGGCTCATCATCCAAGGCATTAAAAATATAATCACTATAACGACCAAAATTATCTTAGGGACGAAGCTTAGCGTCATCTCATTTATCTGCGTTGTAGCTTGAAATATGCTAATTAATAGCCCAGCGATTAGCCCAGCCATAAGCATAGGAAGGCTGATTGATAAAGCTAGTTTGAAGGTCTCAACCCCAAGACCGATTAAATCGCCTTGCATTTAGCTATTCCTACTTTTTAGATACTCAACTGGAATGAAATTTGGCTCAGCCTTTATAAGGGTAGGGTAAAATCCACTCCCAAAGCCAATCTCAAAAAGCCTATTTAAGGCTCTTATCTGAATTTCATTCATACTTATGGAGCTATCATTTGCGTATAAATTTAGATAAATTTCAAGCTTTTTATCATCTACACGCACCAGATTTCGCTCTAAAAGCATTTTAGAGAGTAAATTTTTATTATCATAAGCGATCTTAACAGCCTTAGTCAAAACCCTTTCGCACTCTATCGCATCAGTTAGCGGAAGACTTCTGCGAAGCGCCATTCCACCAAGTGGCAATGGCAAACTCTCATCACCCCTAAGCTCACACCAAATATCCCAAATTTCACGCTCCACGCAAAGCTCGCTACTAAATTCCAAAATGCTCTCATGTATCAGCACGCCAGCATCGACCTCGCCACTTAAAACCGCACCTTCAATATCCAAAAAATTCTTATAAACCACTCTAGCTTTTGGGTAAGCTATGCGAAATAGCATCGCATTTGTGGTATATTGCCCACTTAGTGCGACTTTAAAATTTGGCTTTAGATTAACCCCTTTTTTCTTTATAAGCTTTGGGCCATACCCATCGCCAAAGCTCACAGCAGTCCGCAAAAGTGCGTAATCTTCGTAAATGAAAGGATACAACCCAAAGCTAATCGCACTAGCGTCAAATTCGCCCTTTAAAGCACTTTTATTAAGCGTTTCTATATCATCAGCCTTAGAGTTAAATCTCAAAATTTCACTATCAACCCAGCCCAAATTTATCGCACTATACATAAAAATATCATCAGCATCAGGCGAGTGGGCTACATTTATATTTTTCAAATTTATCCTTTATATTTTGGCTAATCTTACTTAAATTTAGCTAAATTTTTAATATATCGCCGTATCAAAAATATGGCTTACCTTGCCGCCAAAATGGATAGTTTGCCCATCAAATCTAAGGCTTAAAATCTCCTTGCTCTTAGGCATTACACTAGCCTTTTTATCAAGCCCAAATCTCTCAAATCCAGTGAAAAACGCCGCAGCCATTCCAGTCCCACAAGCATTTGTCTCATTCTCCACACCACGCTCAAATGTCCTAACTAAGAGCATTTTGCCATCAAATTTAGCATAATTTACATTCGCATTATACTTTTTACGCATTGCCTTACAAATCTCTAAATCAAATTTAGCCAAATCATCTACAAAGCTCACTAAATGTGGCACCCCAGTATCATAAAAGCTCCACTCAAGCCCCATCTCATAAAATGGCTCACTTAGCCTTTTTGGCTGACTTAATGCGACTTCTACGCTATTTTCATTAGTGGTAGCTCGGATAATCCCAGCGCCAGTTTCAAAGCTACAACTATTATCACAAATTTGATTTTTATAAGCATATAACGCAGCCGCACGGCTACCATTGCCACACATCGCAGCCTCGCTCCCATCGCTATTGTAAAACTCCCACGCAAAATCACTATCACCTTTAGAACGCTTAATGATGATT
The DNA here is from genome assembly GCF_024723485.1 of Campylobacter sp. RM19072. NCBI lineage: Bacteria > Pseudomonadati > Campylobacterota > Epsilonproteobacteria > Campylobacterales > Campylobacteraceae > Campylobacter > Campylobacter sp. RM19072. The sequence goes on along the minus strand of NZ_JANQCU010000025.1, from coordinate 532 downwards.
AGCCCATCAGCACCCACACCATTAAATCTATCGCACAATCTAACGGCCAAATCACTGCGGTTAATACTATAAAATTTAGCATTATCAATAGCTTGAAATATGATAAAGTCATTACCACTTGCGTTGTATTTTGAAATTTGCATAAATATCCTTAAAGAAAAATGCGAGATTTTAGCATAAAATAAATTCAAATTCGCTTTTTTTCCTTCCTGCTTAAATATTTAACTTCGCTAGAGCCAAGCTAGTCTTTGCGACAAGGAGCTACGCTCCCTTGACCCACCTCTTGTGTTTTACACTCTCTTTGAGAAAGTCCCTACTTTGTAGGGTTATCCTATTTTTAACTTCGCAGGTCAGCAAAGCCGACCTTTGCGACCAAAGGTGAACCTTTGGAAACCCCTAAAGTCCCTACTTCGTAGGGTTACCCTATTTGGTTTAAATTTGTTTTATTAAATCTGAGCTTTAGCTCAGCAACATTGAAAGGCTTTTACAAGGGGTTGGGGGTTGTTAAAAAAAAAAAGGGGGGGGGAAGGGT
>NZ_JANQCU010000024.1:0-13183 GCF_024723485.1 Campylobacter sp. RM19072 | reverse complement strand
ATTGGGGGTTGTTAAGGGGGAAGGGTAAGGTAGCTTCGCTCTTATTTTTCGTAGCATCATTTAACTATCACGCTACTCATCTGCCAAAAAGCATCCCCCTTCCCACTTAAAAATAAATTCTTAACTTCGCACGGCAACAAGTCGCCGTTTGCGACAGGGAGTTACACTCCCTTGACCCACCTGAAGTCCCTACTGCGTAGGGTGACCCCTATTTGCTTCAAATTTGTTTTATAAAATCTGAGCGAAAGCTCAGCAACCTTGAAAGGCTTTTATAAAATTTTCGCTATAAAAATTATCAAATTTAATATTTAAAATCCAATTTTAATCTATTGAAAATTTAATTTTATAAATGCTTAATGCGCTTTTGGATATAATCTAGCCTAATCATTTCTAAGGAAACCTATGAAAGAAATAATACTAGTAGGCCGTCCAAATGTCGGTAAAAGCTCACTTTTTAACCGCTTAGCTAGACAAAGAATTGCTATAACTAGCGAAGTTAGTGGCACTACAAGAGATACAAATAAGACTGAAATTCAAATCAATGATAAAAGCTGTATATTAATAGATAGTGGCGGAATAGATGAGAGTAATGAGCTATTTATAAATGTCAAAAATAACACATTAAATGCTGCAAAATACGCCGATATCATAATCTTTATGGTAGATGGCAAGATGCTTCCTGATGATGTGGATAAAAGGTTATTTTACTCTTTATTAAAATTAAATAAGCCAATTGCGCTTGTGGTAAATAAAGTTGATAGCAAAAAAGATGAGGAGCGTAGCTGGGAGTTTAATGAATTTGGCGCTAGTGTGGTTTTTAATCTATCTGTAAGCCACGCTACTGGGGTTGATGAGCTTTGTGAGTGGATCTATAAGCAACTACCAAAATCAAATTTAAAAGCTGACGCTGATGAATTTGATGAGTTTTTAGAAGATTTTAATGATAATGGCGAGTTGGATTTAGACAATAAAGCTATAGATTATGAGAATAAAAATATAAAAGTTGGTATAGTCGGCCGTGTAAATGTAGGCAAATCAAGTCTATTAAACGCACTTGTAAATGATAATCGCTCAGTAGTAAGTAGCATAGCTGGGACTACGATTGATCCTGTCAATGAGAGTTTTGTCTATGATGGTAGGGTCTTTGAATTTGTCGATACTGCTGGGATTAGAAAGCGTGGCAAAATAGAAGGAATAGAGAAATACGCCCTAAATCGCACCCAAAAAATCTTAGAAGTAGCCGATATAGCTCTGCTTGTACTAGATGCGAGTGAGCCATTTACAGAGCTTGATGAGAGAATCGCTGGGCTAGTGGGGAAATTTGAGCTTGGTGTGATTATCGTGCTAAATAAATGGGATAAGGAGCATGATGAGTTTGATAAGGTCGCATTTGAGATTAGAGATAGATTTAAATTTCTAGCTTACGCCCCGATTATTAGTGTTTCAGCACTTGGTAAAAAGCGAATTCACAAGCTCTATCCACTCATAAAAGAGATATATCAAAACTACACTCAAAGGATTAAAACTTCAGAGCTAAACGCACTCATAGAAGAGGCTGTAAAAACCCATCCGATACCAAGAGATCATGGCAAGATTGTTAAGATTTTCTATGCGGCTCAGTTTGGATTTGCGCCACCAAAGATCGCTTTAGTGATGAATAAGCCTAGATCTTTACACTTTAGCTATAAAAGGTATTTGCTAAATAAGCTTAGAGAGAGATTTAGCTTAAATGGAACTCCAGTAGTTTTAATACCAAAAAATAAGGGCAAAAATGAGACAGACATATAAAAATATAATTTTAATCGGATTTATGGGCGTTGGCAAGGGTAGCGTAGCTAGGGTTTTAGCTCGTAAGTTAAGAGTTTTTGCTATTGATGGAGATGATTTGATAGAGAGCTTTGCTAATAAAAAGATTAGAAAAATCTTTGAAGATGATGGCGAGGCTGAGTTTAGAAAGATAGAAAAGAGCCTAGCTAAATTCTTAGAAAAATCTGTAAATGGCTCTGTTATATCCACTGGTGGGGGATTTTATAAGGTTAAAAATTTAAACAAAATTGGCACCGTAATCTACCTAAAATCAAGCTTTGATAAAATAATGGAGCGTATCGCAAATTCCCCAAATGCGGATAAAAAACTAGCCAAAAGACCGCTTTTAAGCGATTTATCTAAGGCTAAAGCCTTACACAAAGAGCGTGATGAGGCTTATGCTAAAAAGGCTGATTTGATCGTAAATGTGGAGGATAAAACTCCAGAACAAATAGCTACAAAAATCATAAAATTGCTAAATAAAAAGTATCTAAAAGGATAAAATTTGAGAACTCTAACAGGACTTCAACCATCTGGCAAACTCCACTTAGGCAACTACTTTGCTAGTATCAAGCCGATGATAGATAGGCAAAATAGTAGCGATGATGAGATGTTTATATTCATAGCTAATTACCACGCTATGACCTCTTTAAATGATGCTAAATCTCTCAAAGCCAACACTATAGAGGCCGCTGCTGCATTCTTATCACTTGGGATAGACCCTAATCGCTCTACATTTTGGGTTCAAAGCGATGTTAAAGATGTCTTAGAGCTATATTGGATACTATCTCAGCTTACACCAATGGGGCTAGTAGAGAGAGCTCACGCTTATAAAGATAAGGTCGCTAAGGGCTTAGAGGCTAATCATGGATTATTTAGCTACCCTATTTTGATGGCGGCTGATATTTTGCTTTTTAATGCTGATAAAATCCCTGTAGGAAAGGATCAAATCCAGCATGTAGAGATAGCACGAGATTTAGCACTTAAATTTAATAACACCTATAAAGAGATATTTACCCTACCTAAGGCTGATATAGCTCAAGATCTAGCCACCATACCAGGGACTGATGGGGCTAAAATGAGTAAGAGCTATAAAAATACAATTGATATATTTAGCGATGCTAAGACGCTTAAAAAGCAGTGTAATTCGGTTGTAACTAATAGCACTCCCCTTGAAGAGCCAAAAGATTGGCAAAGTTGTAATATTTATGCGATTGCTAGGCTATTTTTAAATGAAAAAGAGCTAGGAAATTTACAAGATAGATATGCTAAAGGTGGCGAAGGATATGGGCATTTTAAGGCGTATTTAAATGAGCTTGTGTGGAATTATTTCGCACCTGCTAGGGATAAATTTGATTACTATATGAATAACCAAAATGAGATTATAGAGATACTAAATGAAGGTGGCAAAAAGGCTCAAAAAATATCAAATGAAACGATGGAAAAAGTAAGAGATTTTGTAGGAATTTATTAAGGAAGGATTATGATAAATTTAAGATTGATAGAGACAAATTATGATGAATTTAATGCCAAATTAAAGGCTAAAAAGGTTGGTGATGGAGTGCTAGCTAAGCTTTTAGAAGCTTACAATAACCTTAAATCCAAAAGGCTTGAGCTAGAAAATATCCAAGCCATACAAAACGCAAAAAGCAAGGAACTTGGCATAAAAGCTAAAAATAAAGAGGATATAAGTGAGCTAAAAATGGAGCTTGAAGCTAATAAAAAAGATCTTCAAGCACTATCTGGCGTGGTAAATGAGCTAGAGTTAAATTTAGAAAAAATAGCCAAAAGCGTGCCAAATATCATAGATGATGATGTCCCACTAGGCAATGATGAAGATGATAATATCTGTATTTTAAATGTTTTAAGCCCAAGGGAATTTGACTTTACCCCCAAAGAGCACCACGAGCTAGGCGAAGCACTTGGGTGGCTGGACTTTGCTACTGGGGCTAAGATATCAGGAAGTAGATTTACAATTCTTAGAGGCGATGGGGCAAGACTCTCAAGAGCACTTGTAAATTTTATGATTGATTTTAATACAAGCCGTGGGTTTGAGCTTGTTAATGTGCCGTTTTTGGTGAGTTCCAACACACTTTATGGCACAGGTCAGCTACCTAAATTTGCTGAGGATTTATATAAAGTAGATGGAGAAGATCTATATCTCATCCCTACAAGCGAAGTGCCTGTAACAAATATATATAATGATGAGATTATACCAGCTGATAAACTACCTATTAAAATGACTTGCTACTCATCTTGCTTTAGACAAGAAGCTGGGAGTGCTGGTCGTGATACTAGGGGTATGATTAGGCAACATCAATTTGAAAAAGTAGAGCTAGTAGCCATCACTAAAGCTGATAAAAGCGATGAAATGCTAAGTGAGATGGTAAGCTGTGCTAGTGATATGCTAACTGCTCTTGGCTTACCGCACCGCCATATGATGCTATGTAGTGGAGATCTGGGCTTTAGTGCTGCTAAGACAATTGATTTAGAAGTGTGGCTACCAGGTCAAGGCAAATATAGGGAGATTAGCTCAATCTCAAATACTCGTGATTTTCAAGCTAGACGCGCTAAAATCAGATATAAAGATGATAAGAAAAATCTTTTAGCCCATACGCTAAATGGCTCTAGCCTTGCAGTTGGTAGAACGCTAATTGCCATAATGGAAAATTATCAAAATAGCGATGGCTCAATAACTATTCCAGAAGTTTTGAAAAAGTATTTCTAATTAGGAATTTAAAGTGGCAGATGAATTAACAGAGTTAGAACAAGATGGGCAAGAAGTAGTAATCCTAGATAAAGATGCGGATTCTAGCGATGATATTGTATCTATAGAATCCACAGAAGCACCCGCTCTAAATCCTACTACAGATGAGGATTTAAAAGATATAGAAGATAGTGATGATACGCCAAAATCTCAACTTAACAAAAGGCTAATAATTATAATAGTCTCTGGTTTATTGGCTCTAATTTTGTTAATTACTATTATTATATTCTCAAGCTCTAAAGAAGAAACCATTCAAACCCAGCCAAATTCGCAAAAAGATATAGAACCTATCACCATACCTACAATAACGCAAAAATTTCAAAATTCCAAAATCGATAGTATGCTAATCAAAGCCAATAAACTATACGAAAGTGGCAACAAAATCGAAGCACTCAAACTATATGAAAATATCGCACTATATAATGAATCTCTATCTAAATATAATCTTGGTGTATCTAAGATGAATCAAGGGCTATTTAAAGATGCTATTGAGACATTTAAAGAGGCCATTAGCAATAACGAAAATATCACAGTAAGTGCTATTAATATAGCAGTGTGTGCTTTGGAAATTGGCGATGAAGAGCTATTTAAATACTATATTGACTTAGCAAATGCCTTTATAAACAGAGATAGTGATGTAAATTTATATGAGTTTTATAATGCATTAGTGAGCTTTTACCGCGGATTTTATATAGAGGCTTTACACACTTTAGAGCTATCAAATTCAAAATATTACACCAGTCAAAAAGAGTATCTAAGATCAAAAATCCTAAGCTATCTCCACGAAGATAAAGAGGCGATTAAAGCCATTAAAGCCGCTCAAGACTATGATATAAACTTACCTCTTGGGCTTTTATACGCACGACTTGGCGAGTATAAAGAGGCTAAGCAGTATCTAAATAAAGCCCTAATAGATGAGAAAAACGCCCCATTAACCCATCTAGCCATATCTTTAATCGATCTTAAAACAGGGGAATTTGCCTCCACAGCTAAAATCTTAAAAATGCTAAATGATTATAACTCCACCTTTATACAAGATACATATCCTATTAAAACCATATTAAATCCAGAGCTATTTGATATAAATTTAGCACAAAAAAACTACGATACAAATAGATTTTTTAACCAAAATACCCTATATCAAATTCTATTTTATTTCACTCCATATAAGGCATTTGACCCTAAACAGACAATTGAGTATATCAGAAAAGGTGGATTAAGCCTATTTGTAGATGAAAATAGCGTAGCAGATGAGTATCTAAAAACTAGTGGAGCAGTATCCAAAGCCAACGCAATGCTATCTCAAGCCATATTCAAAGCACTTAATAATAATTTAAGAGAGGCAAATAGCGACTTTTTAGAGATTACAAAACTATACCCAAATCACTCAATTGTCCAATTCAATCTAGCTCTTACATTTGCTCAGCTTGGGGATTTTGCTCAAGCATACAAGCACTTTGTTACTAGCTATCATCTTGATCCGCTAAATTATATAGCTGGAGCCTACGCCATAATAACTGCTCAAATGATAAGCAAAGATTCAAGGCGTCTTACAAATGAAGTGCTAGATAATATAGAATTAGACCCAAATTTAGATCAAAATAATATCTATAAAGCTATGATTCAGCTCACTCAAGGCAATGAGAGTGCACTAAATAACTGGCTAGATCAAAACCGCAATGATAGTGTTCTAAATATCGTGTTTAACATAATTTCAGCCTATGTAACCAAAAGAAGTGAGATTATAGCTCCAGCTACTAGCAAGTTAAACGAAAAGCTACCAAATGATGTATTAACCAATATTATATACTCAGCTACTAGATTTGATACTAAAAATATTAAAAATTATGCTAAAGATATTCAAATCAAATTTCTAACAACAAAACTAGATAAAGGCGCGTTATATGGCGGCGCTTCTATCATAAGAAGTGAGTATATAAAGCTTTTACAAATTGCAGGGCTTTTACATAAAGAGCGTGAAAGCATCGTAGCTGATCTGAAAATCTCTACTAAAAATACTAAAGATATTTTATACACTTTAGCATATCTAGATCTATTCACAGGCCACTATGAAGAGTCTTACACCATATATAATGAGCTAATAAATAATGAAAATATAGATGACGCAAATACGCTATTTTTAGCCAGTGTAGCAAGCATTGGAGCCAATCACCCAGATAGTGCTATTGGTTATTTAGAACTTGCTAAACTCACCAATCCAACCTACAGCGAAGCTAGATTAGCCCTTGGGTTATTATATCAAGAAGTTGGAAATATAGAAGCTGCTATAACCCAGTATAATGGACTAGGCGATAGCGGATATAAAAGTGAGTTTTTCACTTTTAAATTAGAATAACCTACCTAATATGTCCCTCGCCCCTAATGATATACTTATATGTCGTTAGCTCATCAACGCCCACAGGGCCACGGGCGTGCATTTTCCCAGTGCTAATACCGATCTCCCCACCAAAGCCAAACTCGCCACCATCGCTAAATCTAGTTGAAGCATTCGCATACACACAAGCACTATCAACTAAGCTTAAAAATCTCTCACACGCACTATAATCATCGCTTACTATAGCTTCACTATGACCGCTACTATGCCTATCTATATGCTCTATAGCATCATCAAATCCACTTACTACCTTTAAATTTAGTTTAAAATCCAAATACTCATTATCATAGCTATCCTTGCTAGCCTCTTGGCACTCTATTATCTGATTAGCTCTTTTACAACCATAAATTATAACCCCAAATTTATCTAGCTGACTTTTTAATAGCGGTAAAAACTCACTCGCCAAATCTTCATCTACTAGCACACTCTCAGCAGCGTTACACACTCCAGGGCGTGAGCATTTGGCATTTATACATATATCTAAGGCTTTTTGGATATTTGCAAATTTATGTATATAGATATGGCAAACGCCTTTATCGTGCTTTAGCACAGGCACGCTGGAGTTAGAGCTTACAAATTTCACCAGCCCTTCGCCACCTCTTGGCACCACCAAATCCAGATATTTATCCATTTTGATAAAATCCAAAACCTCATCTCTGCTAATATCAAAATACTCAACACAACCGCCATACTCTTTTAAGCTATCTTTGATAATCTCCACAATAGCCAAATTTGTATTTATCGCCTCTTTCCCGCCTTTTAACGCACATCCATTAGCGCTTTTAATAGCTAAAGCCACAACTTCAGCCGTTACATTCGGGCGAGATTCATATATGATAGCAATCACTCCAAGCGGGACGCTGATTTTTTCTATTTTTAAGCCGTTTTTTGCTATCCAGCCATCTTTTATTTTGCCTATTGGATCTTTTAATAACGCTATATTTTTAATGCTTTTGGCTAAATTTTTTATGCGATTTTCATCTAATTTTAATCTATCTTGAAGTGCTAAGCTTAGATTCTTAGCATTTTGTAAATCTATAGCGTTGGCTTTTATAATCTTATCTATATTTTGCTCTATAGAATTAGCTATATTTTCTATTAAATTTGCTCTTTGATTTTGGTTTAAAATTTGTAATTTTTTGGTAGATTTTTTTAATTCTTGTAATCTTTTTTCCATAGCTCTGCCTAAATTTTTTTATCTATATTAGCAAGTTTTTATTAAATTTACCCTTTTATTCTCTCTAAAAATCTCTCCAAAGCACCACTTTGACCAATGCGATATAGAGCAAAATCATATTTAATCGGATCATTTGGGTCAAAAATCGCAAGATTATTGCTAATTTGCAAAGCGGCCTTATAATCATAGCTTTTTCTATCACAAAGCCCAATTGCTTGAGTAACTTTATGAGTGTGAGTATCAAGCGGTAAGATCAAATTTGATTTATCAATACTCTTAAAAACTCCAAGGTCAATATCCCTATCCCTTACCATCCATCTAAGCCACATATTATAGCGTTTATACGGGCTTTTTGGCTCATTTTCAAAAACCTTGCCAAAGAAAAACTCATACCCACTAGAGCGATAATTATTTAGCTGATATAATGACTTTATAAGCTCGTTTATACCATAAATTACCTTGCCATTTTGTGTATTACTATATATTATATACTCGAAATTTAACTCCCTAGCCCTAGACATAGTGATAAAAATCTGCGCTACATCAACGATATTTTGAAATCTATACAACCAGCCATTTTTAATCACAAAATCATAAATCTTGCTCTCGTCTAAATTTAAAATATCAAACTCCAAGCTATTTAAAAACTTCACAATCGCCCTAGCATTTCCATAGGCAAAAAGAGCGCAAATCAGCGTTTTAATTGGATCGTTTTTAAATTTCCTAGCCACTTGTAATGGATCAGCAGCACTATACAGGCCATCTATGCTATTTGCTCTAGCTAACTCATCATCTAAAGCTAGTTTAAGCCTATCCATCACTGCTTAATACTCAAAAGCGAATTAAGCATTTGATCTACCGTGGTGATGATTTTAGCTGCTGCTCCATAGCTACTTTGAAAGCGAATTAAATTTGATAGCTCCTCATCCATATTTACCCCGCTAATGCTTTGGTGCTGGGAATACACACTAGCATATAGCGATTGATTAGTTGTGTTTAGAGCTATTACAGATTCAGTTCTACTAGCTATATCAGAAGTTAAATAGCGATAATACCCAACGATACTCTCATTTTTCACACTACCATCTTTATTTACAAAGTCTATCTGTTTAGTTTGGAGCTGTATCATCTCATTTGCCATAGTGTTATCGCCATCGATTGGGGCTTTATTTCCTTTAATTTTTGAGCTATCAGCTCTTAGGCTTTGCTCTACTTGCATATTTGCTGCCTTATCCCCTTCAAAGAATTGACTCATACCAAACACACCAGCAAAATTAGTCCCATTATCCTCAATCGATATAGTATATTCACCCTCAGCTTGTTTAGGCAAAAATCCCAAATGCCCCATACCAGTTTTCTCATCATATGTATATATCGCTTCAAAGTAATCATCTAAGTCATTATTTAGGTTGTTATCATTATTCCCATCGACATTGGAGTTAAACTGCGATACGATCGAATTTCCTTGCCTTGTATCATTCATTGTAGTTGAAGCGTCGATATTTATCTGTTTTGTAGCGACAATATTTCCACTTGTATCATACACATTTACAGTAAAGCTACCATTTTTGATATATGAGCTATGATTTTGGAGTGGCTTTTCTGGTACCATATCCTTTAAATCCACACTTGTCATAGAGTTTTGTGCTGATAGGGCATAAATATTATTTGTATTTACTATCATAGTAGTAGCAAAGGTATCTAAATTATTTCTAAAATCCGTAATAGTCCCATCAGTTAAATTCCCATCTCCATCAAGATTTCTACCACGCATATCAAGCATCGCACCTAATTTACCATTGGTGATTTTGCTACTCATCTCTATTCTAGTCTCATCATTTAACTCATAATAAATAGTAGCAAATCCATCTTTTGAGCCTTGCGTATCTAACTTCAATGGATGGAAATTTGACCCTTCTACTATGGTAATGCCATCTATACTAAGAGTATAGTCCTTACCTTGGTCTGTCATACTGCCACCATATCTACTATCAGAGAGTATATCATTTTTAAAAGTTGATATATTTAGCAAATTTGCCATTGTAGATTCTAGTTGGTCGCGCTTATCTCTAAGGTCATTGGCATTGATTGTCCCGCCTTTAGTCTCTACTGCTTGAATTTGCTTATTTAAATCAGCGATTTGCTGACCAAGGCGGTTAATCTCATCAACTGCCAAAACTATATCATCATTGATTTTAGAGTGAATGCTCTCTAGCTGATAAGCTGTATCGTTTATCCTATTTGTTAGGGTTGTGGTGATATTTAATAAATTTGCCTTTTGGCTTGCTTCATATGAGTGAGAAGCAAAGTCATTCCACGCTTGATAGTAATTTTGTATATCATTTAATAAACCAGTATCTTGCAAATCTGGAAATCTCTGCGCTATCTCTTTTAAAACCTGCTCTTTATATGCCGTGCTCTCCTTATTTGAAGAGGCATTTTTAAGCTTAGTAAAAGTAAATTCATCGTGAATTCTAACAATTGTATCAACCTTAACCCCAAGCCCTATATCTCCAGGAGCCGAGTGTAACGGACTAGCAGCAGATTGAACAACCCTTTGCCTTGTATAGTAATCACTATTTACATTTGTGATATTATGGCCTGTTACTTGAATTTGAATTTGAGCTGCGTTCAGTCCGCTTACCCCAGTATATAAAGAATCGAAAATTCCCATATCAAACCCTTAATTTAAGTAGTTTTTCAGCATCTGCTAAGCTAGAGTTTTTACTATCTCCATATGAACTAGCCATATTTTGCGCTCCCATCATCGCTTTTAGCAAAGAGTCGTAAAATTCCTTGACTACCACTACAGATTTAGCATACTCCTTATTTACTTTATGAAGTCTCTCTAAAGAGCTTCGTAAATCGCCTAGCCTATCTTTTATCTCATCTGATAAAATACTAGCAAGATCTGTTCCACTACTAGCTTGTGCGAGTTTGATTAATTCGTTATCTAATTGCGATTTTGTCTTTTCAAATTTACGGACTAATTCATTTTTTTTCTTAGTGTGCTCATCTACAGATGAGTGGTCAGCTTTTTGAATGTTTTGTATATCTTGATTTGTGATTGAAATTAGCTCTTCAAGCTCTGCTATAGCTTCATCTAAGTATTGTTTTATCATATTTTGCTCCTTTTAACTCAAAGGAGCAAAAATTACATCAAAGAGTCGGCAATCTTCTTAGAAAGGGCGTCTATATCTACCTTATATTCGCCATTTTGTATCATCGCAGATAACTCTTTTATCTTGTTATTAGTGCTACTTTGAGTTTGTGTTATATCTTCGTTTTTCTTATTTTCGTTTTTTGGCGTTGCTATACTACTATATATACCACTTGCTTTTATAGAACCTATCATTATAAATCCTTTTTAGCTAATTTCATTTAAGCTAAATCGGAAAAATTCAGCTTTTATTTAGGCTCTGGCTTTTAAAAAATCATATAGCATTTGCGAAAATCCAAATCCACCGCTTAATGCCCTACTCATCGCATCATTATACATTGAGTTATAAATTTTATCTCCTGGGTCTTTTGGAAATAGTGGATTTTCATTTTTTAAGGCAATATCCAAAACCTCTTTAACCAAAAACGCCTCAAAAGCATCAGTTTGCTCCCTAAGTGCTGCGTCATCTATAGCTCTTTCTTTTCCTAAATTTTGCGTATTTGCTGCATCATATGCATTAAGCGCAACACTTGTATCTACTCTCATTATATCACCTCTACACCAGCGTGGATTGCTCCAGCTCGTTTTAAATTCTCAATAATAGCTATTATCTCTTTTGGGGTAGCACCTAGCTTATTTAACGCTCTTGTGATATTTGCCACCGTGGTATCCCTTTCATTTATCTTAATCATATTTGTATTGGTATTTATAGCTACATTACCTATATCTACATCGCCATCAGCCAAGGCAGCTGGATCAAATCCGCCATTATCAATCTGTATTGTGATAGCTCCATGCGAGATTATCACAGGCTCAACCTTGATATTTACCCCGCTAACTACCGTGCCAGTTCGCTCATCGATTATAATCTTATCTTCAGCCTTATAATCCATATCAATGTCAAGCACACTAGCTAAAAACTCAACCATACTAATCCTATCAGGCTTTGTCAAACTAATCGTCCTAGGGTCTAAAGCCACCGCAGATCCACCGCCAAATTTAGCTATAATCGCATTTTGCATATCAATCGCAGTTTGAAAGCTAGAGTTTTTTAAACTCAAATTCGCATTTGGCTTATTGTATATATCATACACAACCTCTTTTTCTACCAAAGCTCCACTTAATATAGTCGCAACCGTTGGGTGATTACCACCCTTTGCTGTAGAGCCACCAAGTGTCAAAGCCCCTTGTGCTAAAGCGTATATATCGCCATCAACGCCCTTTAACGCAGTTAGCAATAGCGTTCCACCAATTAAATTTTTCGCATCACCAATGGAGCTTACCGTTACATCTAAGCTATCGCCTTGACGGGCAAATGGTGGCAACTTCGCCGTTACCATAACCGCAGCTGTGTTTTTAGATTTAATATCATTTGGATTTATTTTGACATTTACCGTTTGAAGCATATTTGATAGCGATTGAATGGTAAATTCGCTACTACTACCATCGCCAGTGCCATTTAAACCAACTACCAAGCCATAGCCGATAAGTTGGTTTTCACGCACACCAACAACACTAGCTAAGTCTTTAATAACCGCCGCCTTAGCCGCCACCGCTATTAAAAGCCATAAAAGTGCGATCTTTAGAAGTTTCATACAAGCCCTTTATCTAAATTTTTACACTTTAAGCAATTATTATTCCTATTTTTACTTCGCAGCTGAGCTAAGCCCAGCTTTACGACAAGCCCCATCGGCTTGACCCCGCACTAAAGTCCCTACTTCGTAGGGTTACCCTTATTTTTAACTTCGCAAACTAGCCAAGCTAGTCTTTGCGATAAACTTTAGAAAAGTTTAATCAAACTAAAGTCCCCACAAGTGGGGTACCCCTTATTTTTAACTTCGCCACACGAGCTAAGCCCAGCTTTGCGACAATTTTTTT
>NZ_JANQCU010000023.1:0-13996 GCF_024723485.1 Campylobacter sp. RM19072 | reverse complement strand
GGGAAACTATCTCTATGTTCTTTTAACGCACGAATAAATCCGTGCTAAAGAACCAAACACTAAAGTCCCCATAAATGGGGTACCCCGCTTGCGGGGACTTTAGGGGTTTTGAAAGGGCGTAGCCCTTCATCGCAAAGGTCGGCTTTGCTGACCTGCGAAGTTAAAAATAGTTTCCCTTGTCCCTTAAAGTAAAGAAAAGAAAACTTTGGTCGCAAAGCTGGGTTTAGCTCTAGCGAAGTAGAAACAAATTTAAATAAATATTACTTGAGTTTTTACAAAATCTTAATAATAAATAGCTCTTATTTTGGCGGTAAATTCATCTATATCTTGTCAAATGTGATGATAAATTCGCTACCAATATCTTTTTGGCTATTTAGCTTTAATTTAGCGTGATGAATGGCTAGAATGGATTTGACTATAGATAGCCCAAGTCCAGTGCCACCAACTTTTTTACTATAGCTTTTATCAGCACAATAAAATCTCTCAAATATATGGTCTTGATCAGCTTTATCAATTCCTATGCCACTATCTTTAATGCTAAGCTCTACGCAATCTTGCAAATTTCTTATCTTGATTTTGACATAGCCGCCTGGATTGTTGTATTTAATAGCATTATCACAAAGGTTATAAATAGCGTATTCTAAAAGCTCTTTTGAGCCGTGGATATAGGCCTCTTCAAGCTCAAATTTAAACTCAATATCATATTTTTTAGCTACGCTTTTTAAGTTAGAATAGACTTTTAAGAGTAGATTTTTGAGCTCTACTTTGGAAAATGGGATATTTTTGGTATGGGATTCATCTAAAAATGATAATTTCAAAATATCTTCTATTAAGTGTAATAATCTTTTAGATTCATTATAAATTGTATCTATAAAATGCGGGATATCATCACTTTTTACAAGATTATTTCTAATCATCTCGGCATTTCCCATTATAGAAGTTAGCGGAGTTTTAAGCTCGTGAGTTACATTAGCGCTAAATTCTTTGCTTAAATTTTGGTTTCGCTTAAACTCTGTAATATCGCAAATAACAATAATTAGCCCTTTAAATTTGCCTTTTTGCGAAAAAATCGGCGAAAAGACAATCTCACACTCCACCAAAGTCTCTTGCATAAATACTATCTGCTCTCTTATCTCACAAGATATCTTGCCATCTTTGAAATCTCTTAAATTTTGTAATAAAAGCTTTAAAAATAGATCATTTTGAATTTGAGATATATTTGTATTTTTAGCCAAATTTGAAAAATATCGCTGAGCACTTGGGTTTATGCTTAGTATCTCGCCGGAGCGATTGATGATGATAAGGCCATCTTTCATACCTTTGGTTAGGGATTGTAGCTCTTGTCTTTTTTGTTTTAGATGCTTAAATTGGCTTTTGATAATTTTGTTTTGTTTTTTGAGAGTTTCAATTAAAATTTTAAGCTCTGGATATGGTAAATTCTCATCTAAATTCTTTAAATCTATATTGTAAATTGGGCGTAAAATTATATGCGTAAGATATTTAGCTAGTAAAAATGAAAATATCAGCACCGCTATAATCTCAGCAACGATATAAGGGATAAAGCTCATAAATATCGCATATAGATAATCTTGTTCTTTTGAAATTCTTAAAACAAATTCCCCTTTTTCATTAGAGATTTTAAGCCCATAATATAAATTTCGCTTTAAAATTGTATTAGAATAGCGTATATTTGTAGATTCTCCATCTTCTATCGCATCTTTAAACTCGGCTCTATTGCTGTGATTATCCAAATTTAGATTATTGGCAAAATTATCATATATCACAACTCCGTTTTGGTCAATTATGCTAATTCTATAAGTCTCATCTAGGTCTTTTAAGCTTTGTATAGAGCCATTTTGGATAGATGACAAAACCTCACTTTTAATGCTATAAGCATAATTTTTCAATCTATCAAAAAGCTCATTTTTAAGCACAGATTCTATAGAAAATATCAAAAATATATTGATAAATAAAGCTAGTGCTAATGTAGAAAAAATAATGAAATAAAATACCCTTTTTTGCATCCTACTCTCTTACTAACTTATAGCCAACTCCGTGAATTGTCCTAATCATATCTGACATATTGCCAAGCTTTTTTCTTAGTGTTTTAATATGCATATCTATCGTTCTACTCTCTTTATCATAGCTATAGCCCCATATCATCTCCAAAAGCATATCACGGCTAAAAACTTGATTTGGATTTTGTAATAAAAATCCAAGTAATTCAAATTCTTTTAAGGTTAATTCCAAAGGCTTGCCATTAACTTTAACAATATGATTTTTATATGAAAACTCCAATCCATTAAAGCTTATATCGCTATTTGGCTCTTCTTTGGCTTTGCGTCTAGAGATCACCCTAATACGAGCCAAAAGCTCCATCACTCCAAAAGGTTTTGCGATATAGTCATCAGCACCTAGATCAAGGCCTTTGACCTTATTTATCTCACTATCAAGAGCTGTAAGCATCAAAACACAAATATCTTTATATTTAGCACTATTTTTAAGATCTTTTAAAATCTCAAATCCATCGCCATCTGGAAGCATAACATCAAGCACTAGAATTTGAGGGATTTCATCTTTTAAGGCTTTATAAAAATCCTTAGCTAGACTAAAGCCTTTTACTGGGATATTTTGGGATTTTAAAGCATAGCAAATAAGATCTAAAATCGCCCCTTCATCTTCTAAGACATAGATCACTTAAATTCCTTTAAATTTACCAAATTATAGCAAACTTACCCAAATTTCCCCATAACATAATCTTGAGTTTTTTTGTTTTTTGGTTTGTTAAATATCTTTTTTGTATCATCATATTCGATCACTTCGCCCATCAAGAAAAACGCCGTTTTATCCGAAATTCTGTGAGCTTGTTGCATATTATGAGTTACTATTATGATTGTATAATCTTTTTTGAGCTTTAAGACTAACTCCTCTATTTTGGCCGTGGATATAGGATCAAGTGCGCTAGTTGGCTCATCCATCAAGATAACTTCTGGATCTACAGCTAAGGTTCTAGCGATACATAATCTTTGTTGCTGGCCGCCACTAAGCCCAAGGGCTAAGCTGTGTAATCGATCTTTTAAATCATCCCATAAAGCAGCATCTTTTAAGCTCTTTTCTACTATGCTATCTAAAGTATCTTTATCTTTTATCCCGTGAGTTTTAGGGCCAAAAGTGATATTATCATATATACTCATAGCAAATGGATTTGGCTTTTGAAATACCATACCTACTCGCTTTCTAAGCAAATTTATATCATAATCCTTGCTATAAATATCCCTATCGTGAAACAATATTTCCCCATCAATCTTACATCCATCTACTAAATCATTCATACGATTTAGAGTTTTGATAAATGTGGATTTACCGCACCCACTTGGCCCTATAAATGCCGTAACTTCGCCTTTGGTAATCTCCATATTTATATTTTTTAATGCGTGAAATGTCCCATAGTGTAAATTTAATTTTTTTATATCAAAGCACCTCTTCATCATCTATCCTTTAAAATCTTTTTGGCTATGAAATTTGAGATAAAATTCATAAAAAATACAATAACAATAAGCACCATCGCCGTGCTATAAGCTTCATTTATATGTAGTCCCTCGCTAGAGATCGCATACATATGCACACTTAAAGTTCTCCCTGAGTCCATCGCTCCAGCGATTTGAGCTACACTTCCAGAGGTATAAAGCAAGGCCGCACTCTCTCCAACTATCCTACCAATGCTTAAGATAACTCCAGCCAAAATCCCAGCTGCACCACTAGGTAAAATGATGGCAAATATAGTGCGAAGTTTGCTTGCTCCAAGAGCTAAAGAGGCCTTTTTATACCCTATTGGGACAGATTTTAAGGCTTCTTCACTACTTCTTAAAATAAGCGGTAAAATCATAATACTAAGCGTTAAAACCCCAGCTATAAAGCTAGTCTTAAATCCAAAATATATAACAAAAGCAAGATAACCAAATAGCCCATATACAATGCTTGGAATTCCAACTAAAGTATCAGAAGTTACCCTTATGAGATTTAAAATTTTGCTATCTTTTTTGCTATATTCATTTAGATAAATTGCCCCAAATATCCCAAGTGGCATAGCAATAGCCAAAGAGAAAATAACCATATTTATGGTATTTATAAGGGCTGGCATCAATGATACATTAGTGCTATTATACTCCCATTCAAATAGGCTTGGGCTAATATAGATAATTCCTTTAATAAATATAAAAAGAGTAATCCCAAAAAATACAAATAATACGCTAAAAATAGAAAATTTCAGCAAAAATGACAAGAATATTGATAGATAGTCCCTACTCACTTTTTATCCCCTTTTAATGCACTAAAGCTAATATTTATAATCAAAATAAATACAAAAAGCACAACCGCATTGGCTATTAGCACATCTTTATGTAAATTTGCCGCATAGCCCATCTCAAGCACGATATTTGTAGTTAGAGTTCTTACTCCATCGCTTAAAGAGTGTGGGATTTGGACTTGATTACCCGCTACCATAATGACCGCCATAGCCTCCCCAATAGCCCTACCAACGCCTAAGATCACAGAGGCTAAAATCCCGCTTGTAGCCGCAGGGACTATAGCGAAAAATACAGCTCTCTCAGGAGTTGCTCCAAGGGCTAAAGCACCCTCATAATAGCTCTTAGGCAAGGCCTCAATAGCTGCTTTTGATACTAAGATGATTGTTGGTAAGACCATAATTGCTAAGATTAAAGAAGCTGCTAAAATACTCTTTCCAGATACACCGCCAAAGATATTAGCCACTAAAGGCACGACTATTACTAACCCAAAAAATCCATAAACAACAGATGGAATCGCCCCTAAAAGCTCAATAGCTGGCATAATAATCCCCTTTAATCTCTTAGGGCAAAAATATGCTAAATACACAGCACTTAAAACTCCAATTGGCACTCCTAAAGCTATGGCTAAAGCCGTTACATAGATACTTCCAATAATCATAGGAAATATACCAAAAATCTCTTCATCAGGATACCAATCCATACCAAAAATAAACTCCAAAAAGCCTATTTGTGATATAGTTGCAAAAGCGTTAAAAAACAAAAATATAGCTATCGCACCAACAGCAAAGATAGAAAATCCAGCACTAAGGGCAAAAAGCCCTTGAAAAATTCTCTCTTTTATCATACTACTTTACTCTATCCCAATCTGTAATCTCTCCTGTGAAAATCTTTTTGACACTATCTTTGCTTAAAGACTCAATTGGGTTTGATTTATTTACTATTATAGCTAATCCATCTAGTGCTAAAATTTGAGTTTTTAAGCCACTTTTTAGCTCACTATCTTTAAATTCCCTTGATACCATCGCAATATCAGCTATTTTCTCTATAGCAGAGTTAATACCTGTTGTAGAATCGCTTTGCTGAATTTCTATAGTTGCGTTTGGATTTACTAATTTATAGCTCTCTTTTAATTTTTCCATTAATGGCGTAATAGAGCTAGACCCAGCAACTACAACCTTGCCACTAGGCTTTAATGAGCTAAATTCATTATCATACAAAGCGATATAACCCGCTTTTTGGATTATACTTCTAGCTTGATTTGAGCCTATATAAGCTAAAAAGTCATTTACTAAGATATTATCGCTACTTATAGCTAGATTAAATGGGCGAAAAATCGAGTAAGATTTATTATTGATATTTTCTACACTTGGAGCAACTCCATCTATTTTTACAGCTTTTATAGAATCATTTAAAGAGCCAAGCGAGATATAGCCAATTGCGTTTTTTGAGTTTGCAACTGTGGTTATCATAACTCCAGTTGAGTTAGTTACTTCAGCTTTTTTAGAAGTAGCGTCAATTTTTTTATTGCCAACTTGCTTTTTAACATCAAATATATCTACAAATGCTCCCCTTGTCCCAGAGCCCATTTCACGAGATATTGGATAGATATTCTCAGCTAATAAAAAGCTATTAAAGCCAAATAGCACAAAGAGTGCGACAAGATATTTTTTAAACATTTTAACTCCTTTAATTTTAAGTTGCGAAATTATAAATAATAGTTGTAAAGTTAGAATGTAAAAAATGTAAATTTGGCGTAAAGTTTTAAAAAGCCAAATTTAAAAGAGTTTAATATTAATTATGATAAAATCGCTCTTTTTTAAATTTAAGGATTCTTGATGTTAAGATCGGTTTTACCGCTTGGATTTATCGCAGCTTCTAGGTTTTTTGGTCTTTTTATTATCTTGCCTGTTCTTAGCCTTTATGCCCTTGAGCTTGATGGGGCTAATGAGTTTTTAGCTGGGCTTACAATTGGGGTTTATGCTATTACACAGATGATTTTTCAAGTGCCTTTTGGCAGTTTAAGCGATAGATTTGGACGTAAATTTATGATATTTATAGGATTGATAATATTCATAATTGGCTCACTAATCTGCGCTTTGGCAACTGATATATATGTAATGCTTCTTGGTAGATTGCTACAAGGTTGTGGGGCTGTGGGTGCTGTAGCGACTGCGATGATAAGCGATCTAATAAGCGAAGATAAACGCTCTAAAGCCATGGCTATGATGGGTGGGATGATTGGCATTGCCTTTGCTATCTCTATGGTTCTTAGTCCGCTTTTAAGCCGTGAATTTGGACTTTCTAGCCTATTTTATCTATCGATTATAATAACTATTTTTTCTATATTTTTACTCTTTAGCATAGTGCCAAAAGAGCCTAAAATTCACCATCACGAGCCTAAAGCTCCACTCATAAATCTACTAAAACAAAAAGATCTAGCCATAATGAATTTAACCAATCTAATGCAAAAGATGGTTATGAGCTGTGCGTTTGTAGCTATCCCTATTGTCTTAGTAAAATCACTAGGATATGATAGTAATAATCTATGGATTGTATATTTGATCTCTATGATTTTTGGCTTTTTGGCTATGGGTATGGCTGGATTTTTAGGCGATGCAAAGGGGCATAGCAAAAAGCTTTTATTAATTGGCGTGGTGCTTTTCATCGCTTCATTTATAGGGTTTGGAGTGGCAAACTCATCGCTAATTTTTATAATATCTGTGGTTATATTTTTTATCGGATTTAATATTCATGAGCCAATTATGCAAAGTTGTGCTAGTAAATTTGCTAAATCCAACCAAAGAGGCTCAGCACTTGGAATATTTAACTCATTTGGCTATTTAGGTAGCTTTTTTGGCGGTGTAGTTGGGGGATATTTATTACATAGTTATAGCATTGCTACTTTGGCCGTGGTTTTGGGTATTTTGCTAATTATTTGGCTGATAATACTACTAAATTTAAGCGATCCAAGAGTTTTTAAAATTATCCACCTACCAAATGCAGATCTATCAAAATTAGAAAATGTAGATGGAGTAGTCGATCGCTACTATCAAAATAATCAAAATATAATCAAATTTAACTCTACAATAATTAGCCGTGATGAGATTATAGCCATTTTAGGAGTATCAGATGAAAAGCTATGATGAGAGTATCCAAATCTTAAAAAGCGTCGCTCCAAAATGGAAAGCCATAGAGCGTATAGCCCTAACTAACGCACTTGGCAAGATACTAGCTAGTGATATTATAGCCCAAACTCCATATCCAGCCTACCCCACTTCTAGTATGGATGGATATGCTATTAAATTTAGCAATCAAAATAGCAAAATCAAAGTAATAAACCTAGCTAAAGCCGGCGATAAAGATAATATAAATATAGGCGAAAATGAGTGCGTCAAAACCCTTACTGGTGCATTAGTTTGTGATGGGGCTGATACTATCGTGCCAATAGAAAATATCAAATTTGATGGGAAGTATATAGAGATTATCAAGCCAGTGCCACAAGGCTTTGCTATTAGGGCTGTTGGGGAGAGCTATCAGGCTTTGGATGTGATTTTAAGAGCTGGAGATAGGCTTGGATATTGTGAGTTAGCACTTTTAGCCGAGTTAGGTCATAGCTATGTAAATGTCTTAGTCGCTCCTAGAGTGGCTATATTAAGCACTGGTAGCGAGATATTAGATATTGGTCAAAACAAAGAGCATAAAGCTCAAATATATAGCTCAAATAGCATATCAATCTCATCTTTAGTTAGAGATATGGGCTGTGAGCCAATCATTATGCCAATTATCAAAGATGATAAAGAAGCTATCAAAAACGCACTCTTTAATGCTTTAAATTCAGCTGATTTCATCATCACAACTGGCGGAGTTAGCGTTGGGGATTTTGATTTTATGAAAGAGATAGCAAGAGAGGCTAAAATCATAATCGATGGCGTAGCTATCAAGCCTGGTAGGCATATCAAAGTGGCTAAAATCAATGATAAATTTATATTTGCTCTGCCTGGATTTGCCTATTCGGCTATAGTAACTTGCGTCTTATTTTTCAAAGAGTTTATAGAGCAAATTTTTGGGGTTAATACAACGAATAAATTCAAAGCTATCTTAAAAGATGACTATATCAAAAGATCCCCATTTGAAGAGTTTAGCGCTGCTACCATCACCAACGAAAATGGCACCTTGCTAATCTCTACAAAATCTAAAAAAATAGGAAGTTCAGCCATCATAGGCAATCTTAGCAATGGTGCGGTATTAATGCGAGTGCCAAGCCATAAAGATGAGTTAAAAGCCTCTGAAGTGGTAGAGTATATAAAAATTTAGCCATCAACGGCTAAATTTCAAAACCTCAAATCCATATTTTGCCCCTTCAAAGCCTAAAAATCCTATAGTTCCTTTGATATTTGGGTCTATTAAAAGCTTAGCTTTAAGCTCTTTTTGACTTGAGTGTATGGTAATTTCATCTCCATTTTTTAGCTTTGCTGCGATGCCAAAGTAGCTCCCAGCACGAAACTCATTACAACAAGAGTGGGTAAATATCACAGCATTATCATAGTTTGGGATCTCTTCAAGCCTTGTTAGTTTGCCGCTTAATGCGACCTCATCGCCATCTAAATTTACTATTTTAAAGCCAAATTTAGCTTGTAATAGCGACAAAATCGCCTTTATACTGCTCTCATTAACTGCGAAAATCTCATCGCTGATTATACAAGTATCACAATTTTTAATAAATTGGCAAATCTGCGGTAACTCCTCTTCTCCTATGTTCGACTCTCCGCTTAACTCACCCTCATCTAGCTCATCCCAAAACTCCCCACTAAAGCCAAACTCCAGCCCGATAAGAGCCAAAACATAGCTTATCGCACCGATTTCACACTTGATAAACTCTGCTTTTATATTATCATCAAGCGGACTAATAACCATAATCTCATCATTTTTAAACTCGCCAACAAGCTTTGGAGATTGTAAAGATAGCTTACTAACAAGACTTAATATCTTCATAAAAATCCTTTAAAATTTGATTAATTATATCAAATTTGGATTAATTCAGACTTTAAATTTCTAAGTTCTAGCCATTTTCATCAAATCAGTTTAATTATAACAAAAATTATAAATAAACAAAATATAAATACAACATTAATATAATTATATTATCAAAATATATATGATAATGATTATATAAATATAATGAATTAAAGCACGAATATATCAATTTTTATTATTTAAAATATTATAAATTTATTGATTTAATCATATGAAAATCAATATCAAAATTAATAAATTTAAGTTTGGATTTATAATCGTTAATATATAATTTCAACATTAATCAACAATGGGTAATTTATGGAACAAAATGGTCAAATTTCGCTAAGCAATTTACAAGTAAAGCCAAGTGATTTAGAGCTTTTAAGCGCTTATTTTAGCATCATTCACCACTCTAAAGGTAGGATTAGACTTCGTGCGAGTTTAAAGCTAAAAAACGCCGCCCAAGATAGCAAAATAGACGCTAAAGAGCTGATGGAAAAATTAAGCAAAATCTCATCTATAAAGGAGATTAAATTTAATAAATTAATTGGCTCACTAACTATCTCTTATGATACTAATCTCATTGAGCCAAGCCTGTGGGAAGATGCTATAAATGGGCGAAATTTAGAAAAAATAGCAAATGTAATAAATGAAAATTTAAAGGATATAAAGTGAGTGTAGATAATCTTTTAAAAGCCTTAGATGATGAATATAAGGGCTATAGCTTCTATTTTGCTTCTAGTGACTTTGGACAGCCATTTACAAATCTTTTAGAGGTTAAGGCAAATCATATAAATGCGTTAATATTTCATCTAAATTCCCTAAACGCACCAGTCCCACCTAATCCATATAGCTTTAACGCACCAGGGAATTTAGAAATTGCCATCACCACCGCATTACAAAACGAACAAGCTAGTATAGAGCTATATAATACTCTAAGCGTAAATGAGAGCGACCCACAAGTGCTAGATACATTTTACAGACTTCAAGCTGATAGTTATAATAATCACATTCCAGCACTACAAAACTCTTTAAGCTCACTCCAAAATAGTAAAATTTTAGAGCAGTTAAATCAAGGCAAAGCCTTGCTAGATGAAACCTCTGTAATGGTAAATAAATTAAAAGATGGCTCACTAAGCCAAGGTGAATTAGAAGGGTTTTTAGGTAAGTTAAATTATGGATTAATAGGAGGTGCGATAATGGGTGCCTTTGGGGTGATTATCGCAAATGAATTGCTAAATAAAGATAAGGAGTAAATAATGGCACTACCATTCATAGCTGGAATCGCACTTGGTGTGGGAATTGCATTTGCATTTACCAAAAGAGATGAGATAGCAAAATCTTTCAAAGGGTTAAATTTAGATAAAAAATTAAAACTCTTAAATAGTCCTACTTTAAAAAGCGTTAAGGAAAAAGTGGTTAAAAAGCCTAGAAAGACCAAATCAACAGCTAAGCAAACCACTCAAAACGCTGAAAATCCAAGGAGTTAAATATGATAAATACAGGCACACCCCGCTCTATTAGCGGTCACGCAGTAAGCGGTGGTATCGTGGCATTTATGGTAAGTGGAGCATATCAATACGCTAAATTCAAAGATGGCAAAACCACCAAAAGCCAAGCCATACAAACAACGCTAAAATCCACGCTAGAAGGTGCTATAATCGGTGCTTGTGCCATTGCAGCAGCAAATACCATTGGCGATCCTAATAAAAGCACCATAAACAAAATAGCACAAGCTGGTGCATATATCGCAATTGGTGGGGCATTTGCTTACGCAGCTCAAAATCTCTTAAAACCAAAAGAGTGTAAAACATTACAAAATCAACAAAAAAGGATAAATAATGATAAATAACAATCCATATATTCAAAATTTAAACACAACTCCAAATCAAAACACACAAGCCAATCAATCTAATCAAAATGGCTTTTTAGATGGAGTTTTTGGCAGTGCTAAAAGTGGAGACTTTTTAAAAGGAGCTCTAATCGGTGCAGCCGCTACATATATACTAACAAACCAAAACGCCCAAAGAGCCATTTTCAAAGGATTTGCCAAGCTCTCTACACTTTTTGAGTGTGGCTTAGAAGAGTTAAAAGAGCGTTACGAAGATGCAAAAGCAGAAGCCAGTGAGTAAAATGCCTATTAAACTCCTACACAAAACAAAAAATAGAGCTAGATTTAGCTACCATAGCAGTGCTGATCCACTGCTACTTAGAGTAGCTATAGATTCAATCCACGAAGTAAGTAGTGTGCGAATAAATAGCATTATAAAAAGCATAATCATAACCTATAGTGGCTCATTAGATGAGATTCAAAATCAAATTATAAATATATTAAATTCAAACGAAATTCAAAGCCAAAATAAAAATAAAAAAGATAGCTATATCGCCTTAAGAAGTGAAATTCCAAGCTCAGTTGAAGTTGTCCGTGCTGCTAGTGCTTTAGCCATTGCTCCATTTCTTACTACTCCTAGCTTAAGCTTGATTTTTAGCCTTTTAGCCTCTTTCCCACTACTAAAAAGTGGATTAAAAGAGACAATTAGCCAAGGGATAACCTCAAGAAGTCTTGAAGCAGCCGCGGTGGCAATCTCGCTATATCTTAAAGATTATAAAGCGGCAAATTCAACCAATTTTATGCTAACTTTAGGAGAATACATAGAAGAGCTAACTATGTATAAAAGCGATGATCTCATCAAAGAGCTATCCAAGCAAAAAGGCGGTATGGCGTGGGTAGAAACCATCATAAATGGCAAACCAGTGCTAAATCAAATCCCAAGCCAAGATATTCAAATCGGCAATATCGTAGTAGTAGGTGCTGGGGATACAATCTACATTGATGGCCATATAGTAGATGGCGAGGCTCTAATCAATCAAATTTCAATGACAGGAGAGGCCACCCCAGCTAGTAAAAGTCGTGGCGATAGGGTTTTAAGCGGTACAATAGTCCAAGAGGGCAAGATCAAGATTTGGGCTGAAGCTGTAGGCGATCAGACCGCTACAAATCGCGTAAAATCCTATATCCAATCCACCCTAAACGAACGCTCTAATCAAGAATTAACCGCTTCTAAAATGGCAGACTCTCTAGTCCCAATCACCCTTAGCCTAGCTGGGCTTAGCTATGCTATGACTGGGGAGCTTATCCGTGCTGCAAGTGTATTACAAGCTGACTACTCATGTGCTTTAAAGCTCACAACGCCAGTAGCCTTTAAATCAGCCATCTCAAGTGCTGCTAAAGAGGGAATAATAGTAAAAGGTGCTAAAAGCTTAGAGAGCCTTCAGCTTAGCGAAATTTTTGTCTTTGATAAGACTGGAACGCTCACAAATGGCGATTTAGAAGTGCTTAAAGTATATTCATTCCACAAAGAGTGGGACGCTAATCAAGTATTAAATTTAGCCGCTAGTATCGAAGAGCACTACTTTCACCCAGTAGCTCAAGCGGTGGTAAAAGCTGCTAAAGAGGATAATTTTCATCACTTTCATCACGATGAAGTAACATTCATAGTAGCCCACGGAGTTAAAAGTGAAGTAGGCAAAAAAAGTGTAATAATTGGCTCAAGACACTTCTTAGAAGATGATGAAAATATCAGCTTTAAAGATCATCAAAACAAGATAGAAGAGCTACTAATAAACGGCGATACTCCATTATACATTGGATTTGATGGTAAGCTCCTAGGCGTTATACTACTTAAAGATAGCATTAGACCAAATGCCAAAAAAGCATTAGCAAGGCTCAAAAAAAGTGGCGTAAAAGAGTTTATAATGCTTACAGGAGATAGCCAAAGCAAGGCTAGTAGCATTGCTAAAGAGCTTGGTATTGAGAGATACTACGCTCAGCTACTCCCAACAGACAAAGCTCATATTTTAGATGAAATTATGCAAAAAGCACAAAAATCAGGTCAAAGGGTCGCCTTCGTAGGCGATGGGATAAATGACGCCCCAGCATTAGTCAGAGCCGATACTGGTATTAGTATGCACAAAGGTGCTGATATAGCCAAAGCAAGTGCCGATGTGGTGCTACTTCGTGATGATATAGAGGCCGTAGCTGATGCTAGGGAACTTGCCATATCTTGCCTATCTAGGGTAAATAATAGCTTTAAGGTTACGGTGGGGGTAAATTCACTAATCCTAATCCTAGCCACACTTGGCAAGCTCTCCCCTATCCAAACAGCCATCGCACACAACGGCACCACAATAGCCTTGCTATTAAACGCCCTTAGGCGTATCAAAATAAAGGATAAATAGGTGCCAGTTTTATTAGCTATTGGGGTAGCTGGAAGCTTGATTTTGAGCTTTCAAACCTGCTTACAAACATATAAAAAGATCAAAAATAGGAAAAAAGATGAACCAAATAAACGAAACTAAAAAGCCAAAAATCACTCTTGAAACCAAAAGAGAAATAGCTAAAATCGGTATGAGTAGCACACTTCTACTCACAGCCACCACAGCTCTATTTATGAAAAACAAAACCGCCAAATCCATACATATAGTAAGCGGAGTGGCATTAGTGGGATTTTGCCTATATCACGCATCTTTATACCCTAAGGTTAAGTAGGATTTTCATATTTTATACTTCGCACGGCGAATTTTAACTTCGCAAGGTTACCCTATTTGCTTCAAATTTGTTTTATAAAATCCGTGGCGTAAGCCACCCATTGAAAGGCTTTTTCAAGGGGTTA
>NZ_JANQCU010000022.1:0-14290 GCF_024723485.1 Campylobacter sp. RM19072 | reverse complement strand
TAGCTACGCCATGAGCCAAGCTAACGCTGTCCAACAAAATATATTAAGATTGTTACAATAAATTAATCTGTGCTTTGCACAGGTTTAAATTATTGTTTTATTTCTAACTTCGCAGTGGAGCAAAACCAGCGAATGCGACCCCGAAGGGGTGGTTTCTGTAAAGCCCCACTT
Organism: Campylobacter sp. RM19072; assembly: GCF_024723485.1. Classification (NCBI taxonomy): domain Bacteria; kingdom Pseudomonadati; phylum Campylobacterota; class Epsilonproteobacteria; order Campylobacterales; family Campylobacteraceae; genus Campylobacter; species Campylobacter sp. RM19072. The sequence continues at coordinate 14,119 of NZ_JANQCU010000022.1, read as the reverse complement.
TACGACCAAAGTTTGGCACTTTGGAAACGCACTGAAGCCCCACTTCGTGGGGTTCCCCTTATTTGCTTCAAATTCGTTTTAAAAATCCGTGGCGTAAGCCACTCATTGAAAGGCTTTTACAAAATTTTCGCAACAAAAAACTCGAAGGAGTTTTTGGCGAAAATTTTGATTAAAAAGTAGTAGCAAGATTTTAAAAGTTTTAATCGCTTCTAGCAATTGCCAAAATACAAATTGTATTATCCTAGAAATTATTAGGATTTAATCACGCATTTTGCCACTTTTGCCACTCATCGCTCTCGTCAATTTCATTGCCAATTGCCTCATATCTACTATAATAGTGCTTAACAAAATTAGCAACTTCAATATCAGTTGGCAAATAAATCTCCCCATCAAAATATGCAAATTTAGCTAAAAATTCACTAGCGTTGAGCTTTTTGGTATAAAAATCAGCAAGATTGATGTAGTTTTGTAAGGCTAAATTTTTAAATTTTTCATAACTTTGATAATTAAAATCAACAACCAATCTAACCCCATCAAAACTAAGCACTCCAGCCCTAAATAGCAATGATAAATGTATCAAACCCTCACAATAATATGCCCTAGTCTCAACCACCTTTTGCCACGCTATTAACCCTACACTTCGCTTAATAAGCTCAGCAAAAACAGGCAAAATGAGCTCATTTTTTTCATGTAAAAAGAAATTAACTAGCCCACCCGTTGTAGCCTTATACTCTTCTATAAATTTAAATTCCCCACCAATATTCATCAAATTTTCGCTATCACTATCCATAAATAATATATGCCCAAACTCATGCCCGATTGTGGAAATTTCATAAACTTGCTTCCAAATTTTCTCATTATTAAACAAAATTTCACGACCATAATCTAAAAATTCTTTATCAAAAATCTCACTTGCTAACTTCATAAAAGGCTTAGCCTTAGAGCTTTGATAGACAAAATCCACAAAAGCAAAAATCTTCTTACCACACTCGCCACTTACTATCTCATCATTTGGAACCACTTGAGCCGAAAAAAGCCCATTAAATTCCGCTCCATAATAGAGCATAGGAGCGCATATATAAAGCTGAGTTTTATCGATATTAGAATGGACTAAACTAGCCATATTTGAGTTTTTAGGCTCTATTTGAGAGTAAATTTGATCAAAGCTATCTTTTATATTATTTTTCAATTTATTCTCATCAATATCGCTTTGAGAGCTTAATCTTATATCCCACTCCAAGGCTACAGCGTGCGTGTAAGCATCTTCATAATACTCTAGCGGATGACCGATCTGTATAGCTGAGCGAGTTTGCATCCAGGCTCTTTCTGCGTCTTGCCATTTTGATATGACTTTATCATTATCTCTCTCATTAAACGCAGATTTTAAGGCTTCAAGGTAGATTATATATGCCTTATCTTGATTAGATTTTGCTAAAGGCTTTAATGAATTTATAGTGTTTTCAAATTCACTCACAACCGCCTCGCACTCACTAGCAAAGGCTGTGATATATGGTACCATTTTATACTTGCTACCATCTTTTACGACCGCTCCATAAACCCTATCGCATTTTAATCCATCGCTACTAAGCTGATACAAAGCATTATCACCTATAAATTTCATAGCTTGAGCGATGGTTGGAAACTTAAGCCCAAACTCCTCATTTATACCATCTATTATATGACTTTGCCATACTTTTTGCATATTTGTAATGGCTATACCAATTCTATGCACACCCCACAAAAGCTCCATCTCAAATTCGCTTAAAAGCTCATCTTGGCTTATAAGATTTAGCATTTTTGTAAATCTATCTATATAAAATTTACTCACATAATCATATAAATTTGAGTTAATTTCCTTGATTTTTTCTTTGCTTAAATTTAACTTTTTTAGCTCATTTTCGACAGATGAAGCTCTAAGAGAGACTATTCTATCTGTTATGGCTGTTTTGGCTTGGCTATTATTTGGTAAATTTGCTATATTTAAGCCTTGTAAGATTATGGGATTATCCATATCTTTATAGAGCTGATTTAGCTCATTTTTAAAAGATTTTGATAACTCATTTAACTTTTGGTATTTCATATTTTGCCTTATATTTTATTTTAAAATGCAAATTATATCTATTTTAAAAAAACAAAATATCTACAAAGCAAAAATCCACTAATAGTATATATCATACCAGCTACGCATTGAGCTAGATAGATATCTATACCATATACCCTATAACTCATATATAAAAATAGCAAATTTAAACAATACGCAAATCCCATAGATATGGCAAATTTAATCGCTTTAAGTGGCGAATTTTTGGTTTTGAAAGTAAATTTGCTATTTAAAATGTATGATAAGCAAACCCCAATCACATAACCTAAAAAATTTGCTATCTCAGCAATAAGGCCAAAATATGTCAAAGCAAGCACACTCCCAAGTCCAACAAAAGTATTTACCACTCCAACTAAACCATAAATGATAATATCTCTCATTTTATAGATATACTTTGTATATTATGATGATTAGCTACTGCTTGATTTATCCAGTGGTTTAAATCCTCTTGCAAATTGCCAAAATCTATAAATTTTTTCGATTTATAAATTAATTTTTTAGGTATTACAATATCGCTTTTGCCAGCTATTTTTTGAGCGATAATCTCTTGATTTATCGCCTTTTGGCTCAAATATGTCTTATAGCTATGATAGCTAACAAATATTACGCTACAAATAAATAAAGAAAAGCTTATAAGGCTAATTATTTTGCTATATTCGTTATACAACTCTTTAAATATTAAAATGATAATAGCCATCAAAACAATATCTCTTACTACGCTAGTTCGTTTTGGCACACCTTCTATAAGCCCAAACAGCACAACTCCCATAAAGATCCAAAGCAAAAATAGAGCGATAAAAATATAGTAAAATTTATCTTTTATAGCTAAATTTCTCATCATCAATAACAAAATAGCAAAGACCAAAGCAGCACAAATATGCTTTGCAAAAATAGCCGCAACGCCAGTTAATAAAATAGCTATAATCCAGCGATATGATTTAAATTTAATCTGATTTTTAAATATATAAAATATAGAAAAAGAGATAAGAAAAATCACAAATATATCAGAATAATTATGATCTAATGCTTGATTTATAGTAATAATTTTATCTAAAAATGATAGGTCAAAAAACTCACCCAAACTCATAAAATTCGCAATCTCTGCTCGTTTATTGCTCCCTGGTGATAAAAATAGAGTTATCCAGCCAACCACAAAACCAAAAAATCCCCAAATTTGCCAAAATGGCAAAGATGTTTTATGATATTTTGCGTAAATAAAGCTAATAGTAGTTGCAAAAATAATCATAACTCCTATAAATTCACTCGCCATACCAGCTAAAAATGCTAAAAATCCAAAACCCAACCAAATAAAATTTACAAATACGCTATGACTACTCTTTTGAGTATGATTATAAATTTGATCCCAAAATAATCGATAAGGGAGACAAAATATAAAAATCAAAGTAACTCCCCATAGGTAATTTACACTTCCAGCACCCCATAAAAATATCGAGCCAAAATATCCAAAAAGCCCTAAAATTGCAAACCACAAAGCAAGTAAAACTATATCTGCTTTATCTCTTATAACCCTTCCAAAACACAGCAAAAATCCCAAAAATAAAAAAGCCGTCCCAATAATCGCATTAATAATATCAAAAATAGGACTAAAGGCAAATTTCGCAAAATACCCAGAAAATAATATTTCTCCAATTCTGCCATTCCATTCAAAATAAGTTGACAAAAAATTGCCATTTAAAGCACTTTGATATAGCGTATAATCATCAGCTTGTGCTGGATAGAGCAAATTTAAGAAAAGCAAAATAGCAAACAAAACGCCAAAAATGGATAAATTTAAATATTTAATTTTTAAATTCATTTCTATCCTTTAAAATATAGTTTGGGCGATTTTTCACCTGCTCATAAATCCTAGCTATATACTCTCCAATTATCCCCAAAACAATCAAAATAATACCGCTAAAAAATATAATCACACACATCAAAGATGGATAACCTCTAACGGCATTTCCATATATCAAAGTATCAAAAATCAAAATAATCATATAGATAAAAGCACCAAAACAGCCCCAAACCCTAAAATAAAAGCTAGTCTAAGTGGCATTGTAGAAAAGCTAATCAACCCTTCAATCCCATATTTAAAAAGCTTCCAAAAGCTCCATCCACTACTTCCAGCATTTCTGGGGATATACTCATATTCTAAATAAATTTTAGAAAATCCAACCCACTCAAAAATCGCCTTAGAAAACCGGTGATATTCGCTAAGTTGTAATATCGCATCTACTACTTCTTTACTCATCAAGCGAAAATCCCTAACCCCACTTTTAAGAGAAATTTCGCTCATAAAACGGCTGATTTTATAAAAACATATCGCTAAAAATAGCCCTAAGCTTACTCTCGCCTTTTCTATCTATCCGTCTGACACATATCATATCTATATTTTGTGTTATAAAATTTTGATACATTTTAGGGATTAGCTCCACTGGATTTTATAAGTCTGTATCAATCAAAATAGTAGCCTTAGCACTGCTATTTTGAAGTCCAGCTAAAATAGCAGCCTCTTTGCCAAAATTTCTTGAAAAATTTAAAATTTTAATTCTATTATCTTTTAAAGCTAAATTTCTTAAAATTTTTAAAGTATTATCAGTGCTACCATCATTGATAAATATAAATTCGCAACTAATTTGTTTGGAATTTTGCTTATTAATAATAGCAATTTGATTTAAAATTTGCAAGTAAAAATCATCTAAATTTAAACTCTCATTATAGTAAGGCACTACAAAAGATAGATCTAGTAATACCCCCCCCCAAGCAATTATTTTTCACTATTTTCTCCTAAATTTCAAATTCTCATTTAATCTAAATTTAAAAATCAAAAAGCTCTGATAAAAAGCTCTCTTTTTTCTTCTTGCGATAGCTGCTATGATAGCCATCATCATAGTATATTCTCTCATCTTTGCGTGGTTCATACTCTTTTTTACCGCTAAAATACTCATTTTGCCTAGAATTTGGCATTGATCTTTCAATAATCTTATCAAGCTCTCCACGATCTAGCCACACGCCACGGCATTTTGGACAATAATCAATCTCCACTCCACTTCTTTCACTCATCACTAAATCCACATTTTTACATACCGGGCATACCATTATTTATCCTTTTGATTAAATTTAAGTAATTAACCAAAAATATTAATAGCAAATTTCAAAAAGTTACACAAAAAGCAAAAAAATCAACTTAATAAAAAAAATTTATAAAAAAAAGTGTATAAAAAGAAAAAATTTGATAAACTTAGCATATTTGGCTCAAGGGAGAAGATGATAGAGAAATTTTCAAAAATTGGCTTTGTTTTAGCGATGGCTGGAAGTGCCGTTGGGCTAGGAAATGCGTGGAAATTCCCCACAATGGTAGGAAATAATGGCGGTTCGGCATTTATCTTGCTATACATTATCCTTACTCTTGGAGTGGCTGTCGTGGTCTTTTTGGCTGAGCTTGCTATTGGTAGATTAGGTGGTACTGATATTGTAAATTCGCTCACAAAGCTAGCACCTAAGCATAAACGAGCTTGGGGATTTGCTGGATTTTTTATGCTAACTGCGATTTTAATAGCGTCATTTTATATGATTGTTATCGGATGGATTTTAAGATACATATTTTTATCTTTTGATACTCTACCACAAAGCACTCAAGAGGCCGCTAATGCCTTTGGCGCACTTATTAAAAACGATTTTTTAAATGTATTTGTATGCTTTAGTATTGTGTTTTTAATCGTATTTTATGTGGTTTCTAAAGGGATTAAAAGTGGCATTGAAAAGCTAAATATATGGATGATGCCATCACTTTTTATACTTCTTGTGGGACTTTTGCTCTATGCGATCTTTGCTAGTGGCAACTTTACTAAGGCTTTAAATTTTATTTTTATTCCAGATTTTAGTAAGCTTTTAAATCCTCAGTTAATATTACAAGCCTTAGGATTAGCATTTTTCTCCATGTCAATGGGCGTTGGGACGGTGGCTACATATGCAGCTAGTTTGCCAGATGGGGCAAATTTGATTAAATCCACTCTCTCAATTATCTTTATTAATATCTTAATTGGCATTATGATGGGGCTTGTAGTATTCTCATTTATCCCTATTATTGATGGTCAGCCAGCTAGCGATGGACCTGGATTAATCTTTATATCACTTGCATCTTTATTTGCTCAAATGGGAATTATAGGAAATATACTTGCAATTGCCTTTTTTGCCTCGCTACTTTTTGCAGGTATTACCTCAGCTGTATCTATGATAGAGCCATTTACTCTATATTTGATACATAAATTTAATATCAGTAGAAACAACGCTATAGCTATAATTGGTATATTTGTATATCTTTTAGGTATATTTTGTATTTTATCATATTACGAAGTTACAAGTAACTATTTTAGCATTCCAGCATTAGCTATAAATAATGAAAAGCCAGTAGCATTTTTTGATATATTAGACTTACTAACTTCAAATATTTTAATGCCACTTGGTGCTTTGACATTTAGTATTTTTGTTGGTTATATTCTTAAAAAGGAAGGATTATTTACTCTATTTTCAGGATTTATGTCTAGACAATGGTTTGAGATTTGGTATTTTACACTCCGCTATGTTGCTCCGCTTGTGATTTTGCTAATTGGAGCTTATCAAATTATAAGTAAAATTTAAAAAAGGAAAGATATGGCAAAAAAATTTATTGATGTTATGGATACTACTTTTAGAGATGGTTTTCAGTCTGTATTTGGTGCAAGAGTCTTGATGGATGACTTTTTACCAGCAGTAAGTGCTGCTAAAGAAGCTGGTATAAATCACTTTGAATTTGGCGGTGGAGCTAGATTTCAAAGCTTATATTTTTATCTAAACGAAGATGCCTTTACAATGATGGATAAATTTAGAGAAGTCGCTGGAAAAGACGCCAATCTACAAACTCTATCTCGTGGCGTAAATACCGTAACACTAGATACTGGAAGTCGTGAGCTAGTAGATCTTCACGCAAAACTCTTTGCCAAGCATGGGACAACCACAATTCGCAACTTTGATGCCCTAAATGATGTTAAGAATTTGGAATATAGCGCTCAAAGAATCAAACATCACGGACTAAAGCACGAAGTTGTAGTAACAATGATGGATCTACCGCCAAACTGCGTTGGTGCTCATGATGCTAAGTTTTACGAAAAATGCTTAAGAGAAATTTTAGATAGCGGAATTGAATTTAATAGCGTCTGCTTTAAAGATGCAAGCGGGACAAGTAGCCCTGAAAAGGTATATCAAACTATCAAAATGGCTAGAAATCTACTAGGCGATGATATCCATCTTAGACTTCATACTCACGAAACTGCTGGGGTAAGTATCGCTTGTTATTTAGCTGCACTTGAAGCTGGTGCTGATGGTATAGATTTAGCCGCTTCTCCAGTAAGCGGTGGAACAAGTCAGCCTGATATTCTTACAATGCTTCACGCTGTAAAAGGTAAAAACTACGATCTAGGCGGATTGGAAGTTGATAAAATTTTAAAATATGAAGAAGTCTTACATGAGTGTTTAAAAGATTATTTTATGCCACCTGAAGCTACTCAAGTTAGCCCATTAATACCATTTTCTCCTATGCCTGGCGGTGCACTTACAGCTAATACTCAAATGATGAGAGATAACAATATCTTAGATAAATTCCCAGCTGTGATAAAAGCTATGAGAGAGGTTGTAGAAAAAGGCGGATATGGCACGAGCGTAACCCCTGTTAGCCAATTTTACTTCCAACAAGCATTTAATAATGTAATATTTGGCCCTTGGAAAAAGATAGCAGAAGGCTATGGTAAGATGGTTTTAGGCTATTTTGGTAAAACCCCAGTTACTCCAGATAGCCACATTGTAGAACTTGCTGCTAAACAATTAAATTTAGAGCCTACCACCGCTACAGCAATTGATATTGCCGATAAAGATGAGACAAAATCTATAGCCTATACAAAATCACTATTAGAAAAAGAGGGCTTAGAGGCAACAGAAGAAAATATCTTTATAGCCGCTGCATGTAAGGAAAAAGGCATAGCCTACCTAAAAGGCGAAGGCAAAGTAATGGTACGCAAAAATAGCAATATGCCAAAAGCTACTACAAAATCTAGCTCAAATCAATTTAGCGTAACGGTAAATGGTAATAACTACAATGTAGAAGTTGCAGATGGATTTAATAATTTTAGTATCAAATCCATAACTCCAGCTAAGCCTAGCGAACATAAAGAGAGCAAATCTGAGCCAAAAATAGTAAGCTCAACAGGTGCTTCAAATGAGATTATAGCTACTATGTCAGCTGGTGTGTTTAAAATTCTAGTAAATACAGGAGATAGCGTCCAATCAGGTCAAACTGTAGTAATCCTAGAAGCGATGAAAATGGAAATTCCTATCAAGGCTGAATGCGATGGCGAAATAGAAGAAATACTCATATCTCAAGGTCAAACCGTAGAAGATGGCCAACTCCTAATCAAACTAAAATAGTATTAAAGCTGCCAAAGCTGGCGGCTTTTATTAAATTATAAAATTTATTATCAAAAATTCTAAAATAAAACCAAAAATTAAGCTAAAAAATAATAAAATAAATCAAATTTTAATTTTGTAAAAAAGGTAAAAATATGATAAAGGATTTAGATAAGCTAGGGTTAAATAATATCAAAGAGATCTATCATAATCTAAGCTATGATGAGCTTTTTGCTCATGAAAAAGCTAACAATGAAGGCTATATCACAGACAACGGAACCTTTAGCGTAGATACTGGAATTTTCACAGGTCGCAGTCCTAAAGATAAATATTTTGTTAATCAAGACCCAAGCAATAAATATCTAGCATGGGGAAAAGTCAATCAACCTATGACAAAAGAGACATTTGATAAACTCCTTGCCAAAGCAAAATCCCAACTAAGCGGTAAAAATATCTATATCCAAGATGCCTACTGTGGCTCTAGCTTAGCAAGTCGCAAAAGTGTAAGATTTGTAACTGAAGTTGCGTGGCAAGCACACTTTGTCAAAAATATGTTTATCCGCCCTAGCGAGTCTGAACTAGCTAACTTTACCCCTGATTTTGTAGTATATAATGCTTGTAAATGCGTTAATGATGAGTATAAAAAAGATGGATTAAACTCAGAAGTTTTTGTAATCTTTAACATAGAAGAAAATATCGCTGTAATAGGCGGCACTTGGTATGGTGGCGAGATGAAAAAGGGGATATTTTCTATGATGAATTATTGGCTACCACTAGAAAATAAGCTATCTATGCACTGCTCTGCAAATGTCGGCAAAGATGGTGATACGGCTCTATTTTTTGGCTTAAGTGGCACTGGTAAAACTACACTTTCAACAGACCCAAATAGAGCATTAATAGGCGATGACGAGCATGGCTGGGATGATGAGGGCGTGTTTAACTTTGAAGGTGGTTGCTATGCAAAATGTATAAATTTAGACCCAAAAAATGAACCTGAAATTTACGCTGCTATTAAGCGTGATGCTCTACTAGAAAATGTCTGCATAGATAAAAATGGGGTAGTAGATTATAGCGATGATTCAAAAACTGAAAATACCCGTGTAAGTTATCCAATCGAGCATATTCCAAATCACGAACCAACCCTAAAAGCTGGCCATCCAAAAAATATAATCTTCCTTACAGCCGATGCTTTTGGCATACTACCTCCAGTTTCAAAACTCACAAAAGAGCAAGCAATGTATTATTTCTTAAGTGGATATACAGCTAAGGTAGCTGGTACTGAGCGTGGTATCACAGAGCCACAAGCGACCTTTTCAGCGTGTTTTGGAGAGCCATTTATGCCACTTCACCCTACCGTTTATGCAAGACTTCTTGGTGAAAAGATAGATAAACACAATGTAAATGTATATCTAGTAAATACCGGCTGGAGCGGTGGTGCGTATGGCGTTGGTAAAAGAATGAGCATTAAGGCTACTAGAGCTTGTATAAACGCTATTTTAGATGGTAGTATCGAGCAATGCGAGTTTGAAAATTTCGATAAATTCAATCTTGCGATCCCAAAATCCCTTGATGGAGTGGAAACAAATCTATTAAACCCTATTAATACTTGGTCTAATAAAGATGAATATATCGTAAGCAGAGATAATCTAGCTAATATGTTTATCAACAATTTTAAACGCTATGAAGATGTCGCAGAGGGTGTGCAATTTTCTAAAGCTGGTCCAGCAATCTAATCTTTCGCCTTTGTAATGGGCGAATTCTACCACTATCTCAATACTTTATTAAGGATTTTTTATGCAAAAAATGTGGCAAGGTAGATTTAACGAAGCTAGTAGTGAGCTTTTAGAGGCTTTTAATGCTTCGATTGAATTTGATAAGAAGCTATACATTCAAGATATAAATGGCTCAAAAGCACACGCAAAAATGCTAGCTAAATGCAATATCATTGATGATGAAACCGCCAAAAAGATACTAAATGGACTAGAGCAAATAAAATCCGAAATAGAAAATGGAGAATTTAAATTTTCTATCGCTGATGAAGATATTCATATGGCGATTGAAAAAAGGCTTAGCCAAATTATTGGGGCTGAATTTGGCGGTAAGCTCCACACCGCAAGAAGTAGAAATGACCAAGTGGCACTTGATTTTAGGCTATTTGCACTTGGGGCGAATATGGAAATTGCTAAATTAATTTTAGATCTTATCAAAACACTTAGCCAAATTGCCAAAGAGCATAAATCAACGCTGATGCCAGGATTTACTCACTTACAACACGCTCAGCCAGTTAGCCTTGCATATCATTTACTAGCTTATGCTTTTATGTTTAGCAGGGATTATGATAGGTTAATTAATAGCCATAAACGAAATAATCTTAGCCCACTTGGCTCATGTGCTATGGCTGGCACACCCCATCCAATCGATCGTGAGATGGTCGCAAGGGAGCTTGGATTTAGCGGTATTACGCCTAATGCTATGGATAGCGTTAGTGATAGGGATTTTGCTCTTGAGCTACTTTTTAATATTAGCTTGATCTTTACCCATACATCAAGGCTATGCGAAGAGCTGATTTTATGGAGTAGTAGTGAATTTGGATATATCACAATTAGCGATAGATTTAGCACAGGCTCAAGCATAATGCCACAGAAAAAAAACCCAGATGTAGCCGAGCTAATCAGAGGTAAAACAGGCCGTGCCTACGGCAATCTAATCTCACTATTAACCACGATGAAATCCCTGCCCTTAGCCTATAATAAAGATATGCAAGAGGATAAAGAGTGCCTATTTGATAGTGTAAAAAGTGCTAAAAACTCTCTAATCATTCTCAATGCAATGATGGCTGAGATTAAATTTAATAAAGAAAATATGCTAAAAGCGTGTAAAACAGGGCATTTAAGTGCTACTGATTTAGCTGATTATCTAGTCAAACAAAAGCAAATTCCATTTCGTCAAGCACATTTTATAACTGGCAAATGCGTGGCATTAGCTGAGAGCTTAGGCAAGGATTTAAGCGAATTAAATTTAGAAGAATTACAAAGCATAGAGCCTAGCATTGACTCTGATGCCTTGGGGCTACTAAAGCTAGAAAGCTCCAAAGAAGCTAGAAAATCTATCGGTGGCACTAGCGATTATAGTGTAAATATCCAGCTTGAGTTGATTGATAAATTTATCAAATCCAATGATATTGAGCGTTAATTCGCTCGATATTTAAATTTAATTTTTCATAATCATTCATCTATTTATCACTAAACTGCTTATAGCAAATCTTAAAAATTATATTAAATTTACCCTATTTAAATTTATCAATCTCATCTTGTATTATTTGATTTAGCTTAAGTAACTCTTCATAATTTTCTCGATTTTTCTCTAAAAGTTCATCGAATTTAAAACCAAGCATAACAATGCGGTATAAATTTGGTTTATGCTTTCTCCAATTATACAAAGTGCTAACATCAATATCCAACTCATATGCCATATCGCGTTTGCTCTTTTTTGCCATTTTTTGCCTTAAATTTTTTTAACTCAATTAGGATTTTACATTAAAAAATCTTTATTAAAAACACTAGAAATATTCAATTATTTACTAATAATATATCTAATATTTCAAGATTATTTAAGATATATTATGGAATAATTCGATACATTTTTATTAAGGAGATTTTATGGATTTTAATTCAGTTCTTTTAATCATTCAAGATAAGCTCCCAAAAGATGGTGCGTCTTCTGTAATATTAAAAGATAAATTTGAAAGCTTAAGTCAAGATAAACAAAAAGATTTTATCTCTAAACTTTCACAGATAAAATTAAAAAATCCAGCTTTTGTATTTTGGGTGGGGAACTTTTTGCTTGGCAATCTTGGTGTAGCACGCTTTATGATTGGCGATAAGATACTTGGTTTTATTCGTTTAGGATTGGCAATTTTAAATATTTATATAGAGCTTTCATCTTACAATACAGAATATCCTAAATCTATAGCTCTTATTATTTGGATTTGGTGGATTGTGGATCTATTTTTAGTAGGGAAAAAGCTTCGCAAACAAAATTTCGAAAAGATTATAAATCTTATGCAGTGATTGCGATTTAAGGAGATAAAAATGAGTGAAAAATACGCACCTTTTAAGGTAAAACCTACCTTACTTTACGATAAAGATACTTATGAGATTGTTGCAGGAGAAGCATATACAAATGAAGATGAAAAATTTTGTATTGGTTTAAAATCAAATGGTTTTCCAACCAACTCTTATCTCATATTTCCTCCACAACTCAGCCTAGATTTATTAAGAAATCTCTTAGGGCAAAATGGAGCTAAAAATGATGAAATAATAAAATATATCAAAATAATAACGGAGTAAAATGAAAAATATTTTATTAGGTTTAATGATAATTTTATTGTTTTCTGGGTGCTTTACTAATAAACCAAAATGCAATGATGAAAGCGTTAAGAGCGTGTTAAAGGAAATTTTGGATAGTGATGAATGGATTTATGTCGAATATGGTTTAAATGAGCAGTCTTTAAGAGCATTATTAATGAGTTTTAAAGGTATGGGGTTTAGAGAGCTAGAAGCCGCATTGGCCACCGATACGCTTGGGGTTTTAAAACACTATTTTAAACCGATGTTTGCTATAAAAGAATATGCTAATGAAGTCGTTTACACTAATTTTAGCGATTTTATCACAGAAGATAGTGATAGCAAAAATTCTACTTATTGCAAAGCAACACTAACAATTACATATCCACAAATGCCAGAAGAAATGTTTAAACGATACAAAAATGGTGTATTGGATGGGGCTTTGTTTAAAGGTGGTGATGTCGAAAAAACCATACAATATAGCGCTAGATACACTGATGATGGCAAGAAAATTTATGTAGAGTTATTTTAAAGATTTTAGCTCTTTAATAAATAACTCAATTTTATAGAAATTATAATGAATTATAATATCTTTCTTTTAACATTCAAGATAAAGTAGATAAAGAAGATTTATCTACTTTAAAAATAAAATTTAATAACCTACAAAACAAGGAAAAAGTATTATCAGACTTGATTCTTTTGCCACTTCAAGATCCTATAAAACCTCTAATTGCTAGCATTATATGTGGCACATTCTTGCTTTAGTGGCTAGCTATTGATAGATTTATGATAAAAGATTATGCCTTAGGAGCATTACGCACAATTTTATCCATATTATCTTGCGTGTTGTTTTTTTATCTCACTAGATCTATCTATTGATTATTATGATTATATTATCATTGATTTTTTACTAGTAACTGCTACTGTATTTTTACTTTTTTCTATTGCTTGGTGGGTAGTTGATCTATTTTTAGTCTATAAAAAGGTTAAAAAACAAAATTATAATAAAATTATAAAATTTATCTAATTGTGTTTAAATAGCACTATTAGAGCTCCCATTATATTTACCATAATAATGCAAATTTACCTATCTTTTAGACTAAATAAGAGCTAAAAAATATCAATTTTATCTATATATTTTAGCTCTATTTTTAGCCACTATAATCCAAATTTTAATTGATATTTTTAAATTTTATAACTATTTTGTGATATTTATTATATTTAAAGCAAA
>NZ_JANQCU010000021.1:0-15163 GCF_024723485.1 Campylobacter sp. RM19072 | reverse complement strand
CCGAAGTGGTGTCCTGTGTTGGATTCGAACCAACGGCCACCTCCTTAAAAGGGAGATGCTCTACCAGCTGAGCTAACAAGACACTCAAAAAATGAAGTTGAATTATACAAAAATTATTAATCTTTGTCAAGATTTATAGAGAAAATTTTATTAAATTTTATCAATTATTATTTTTATCTAAAAATTAAAGGGCTAAAAACTCAGCCCTTTAAAATTCAACTATTTTTTAGTAGAGTTGCTATCTTTTTTGACTGGTTTTTTATCTTTTATGGTGCTTTTTAAATTCTTTGTATCTGTAGGGCCATTGACGATTAGATCTACTTTGATACTTTCATATATCTTATCGCCGATACCAGAGACATTTTTAATCTCATCTATAGTTTTAAATTTACTCTTAGTCCTATAATCAATAATAGCTTTAGCTTTTCCCTCGCCAATGCCAGGTAGCTCCATTAGCTCACTTTTACTAGCAGTGTTTATATTTACAGCTGCCAACATTATATTTGCACCTAGTGCGATTATGGCTATTGCCTTCATCTAATCTCCTTTGAATTAAAAATATGTTTATTATATATTAATATTAAATATTTTATGTCAAGCTTAGATAAATTTATAAAAATTAATATACAAAGTGTTACTTTAAGTAATACTAAATATAAATTGCCGATAAATTCAAGCCCTACTTATCACTTTAGCAAAAATACTGCCATATTTACTATGCTTATCTATTTTATCGCAAGTTGCCCTTAAATCATCACTATTTTTTAATGATTCTAAGATTAGCTCCATTATCATCACAGCGTCTTTGGGATCTATGTGTGTTGGGCATTTTTTAGCGTGAGTATAATGGGTATGAATTTTGGTAATAAGCTCACTATTTTTAATCTCCAAAATGGCAGTTTCAAGTGGTAGCTTTAAAAACATCTTTTTTTCTTTAATATTTAGTGATAAATAAAACATATCAAGACCATATATTTTCTTATCATATGAATCGAAAAAATATATAGATTTATTAAGATTATCACGAAAAGTAGCAATCATCAACTCTAAAATTTGAATTTTCTGCTCTTTTGTGTAAAAATTACCAATATTTGCAAAGCAAAATTCCAAAAGCGACTTTACACTATACCACTCACTAGCCCCAAATGAGTAAGCTCGCATTTTCAAACCACGCTTTTGACGATATTTTGCCGCTTCTTGACTATCAAAATTATTATACACACTCTGAATTACAAAATCCCTATAGGCTGGATTTGGGAATGTGGGATGAAGTATCAAAGAGCCCTCATTTTCATTCTCATAAATATATTTTAAAAGGGACTCATATCCATCATCAATAATCCTTAAGCTACTATCATCTAGCTCATTTATATAGCGATAAAAGTCGCTCTCATCGCAATCCCATATATCTTTATAGTAGCGAAAGTGATTGCAAATTATGGATTTTACATCTTCGCTTAAGGATTTTGTCTCTTTATTTTCTATCCATGTAAGCAAAGTTCGTCTATCTTTGCCAAGAATTGTGGCAAATTTACTCATAGATAGCTTTGATTTTTCAAATATAATTATAAATCTATCCATCACACTTAACATCTTTAATCCCTTTAATATCCAAAATGTTACTTTAAGTAACATAATAAAAAAATTAACCAAATTTTTCACAAATTTAAATATAAAATTCTTGCTAGATTATGCGACAATTTAGCTAAATTTTGTATAAATTTTATCCAATTTTAAAATTTTATGCACCAAAAACTGCAAATTGTAACTAAATTTAGCATTTATATTTCTTTTACAAAGTCTTATAATTCTCTTAACCAACAAGAAAGGATTACAATGAGTTCTAGCCCTTATCAAAAGTCTTACGAACTTTCTATCAATGAGCCAGAAAATTTCTGGGCATTAGCTGCTCAAAAAGTTCATTGGTATAATGAATGGGATAAAGTTTTAGATGATAGTGGTGATCACTATAAATGGTTTGTTGGCGGATGTATGAATACATGCTATAACGCCCTTGATTTGCATATACATAATAATCGTGGCGATCAACTCGCTTTGATATATGACTCTCCAGTTACTGATACTAAGAAAAAATATACATACAGGCAACTTCGAGATAGAGTAGCAAAGGTCGCTGGTATATTAACAAATAAAGGCGTTGTCAAAGGCGATAGAGTTGTGATATATATGCCGATGATGCCTGAAGCTGTAATTGCGATGCTAGCGTGTGCGAGAATTGGTGCTATCCATAGCGTGGTATTTGGTGGATTTGCAGCTCATGAGCTTGCTACTAGAATTGAAGATGCTAAACCTAGAGTTGTAATAAGCGCTAGTTGCGGTATAGAAGTAAACAATATAATACCATATAAACCAATTTTAGATGAAGCCATCAAGCAATCATCGCATAAGCCTACAACTTGTTTGATTTGGCAAAGACCACAATATAAGGCAAATATGCTTCCATGGCGTGATATCGATTGGGAGAGCGAAGAGGAGAAGACAAAACCTGTTGATTGTGTTCCAGTACTAGCTACCGATCCGCTGTATATTTTATATACTTCAGGCACAACAGGCTCGCCAAAAGGTGTAATTAGATCAAATGGCGGTCATAGTGTTGCGATGAAATGGTCAATGGATAATATCTATAATGCCAAACCTGGCGATGTATTCTTCGCTGCTAGTGATGTGGGTTGGGTTGTTGGTCACTCATATATAGTTTATGGACCATTAATGAATGGTTGTACTACTATAGTTTATGAGGGCAAACCAGTTCGCACGCCAAATCCAGCTGCATTTTGGCGAATTGTAGATGAGTATAAGGTAAATGTCCTATTCTCAGCCCCTACGGCATTTCGCGCTATTAGGCGAGAAGACTCTAAGGGCGAACTTATTAAAAACTATAATTTAGATAGCCTTAGAGCAATCTTCGTAGCCGGTGAGAGATGTGATAGCGAAACGCTAAAATGGATAATGAAGGTTACTAAAAAAATAGTTGTAGATAACTGGTGGCAAACCGAAACCGGCTGGGCTATTGTCGCTAATCCATTAGGATTAGAAGAGATGCCTGTAAAGCCAGGTAGCCCTACAAAACCAATGCCGGGATTTAATCTAAAAGTCCTTGATGAAAATGGCAAAGAGTTAGGACCAGGCAAAAAAGGAGCCTTATGCCTTAAATTACCACTTCCACCGGCTTGTTTAATGGGAATTTGGGAAAATGATGAGAGATATAGAAAGGGATATTTAGATCACTTCAAAGGCTACTATCTCACAGGCGATACAGGCTATATAGATAAAGATGGATATGTTTATGTCTTAGGTAGGATGGATGGCATTATCAATGTAGCAGGTCATAGGCTCTCTACTGGCGAGATGGAGGAGATCATATCTAAGCATCCTGATATCGCAGAGTGCGCTGTAATTGGGATAAATGATGATCTAAAAGGCGAAGTTCCAATGGGATTTATAGTCTTAAAACAAGGAATTGAAAGAGATCACAGAGGAATAGTAGATGGAGCAATATCTCTAATTCGCCAAGAGATCGGTGCTGTTGCTAGCTTTAAACTTGCTTGTGTGGTTGATGCCTTGCCAAAAACTAGGAGTGGCAAAATCTTACGCAGAAGCTTAAAAGAGTTAGCAGATGGAGTTGAGTGTAAAATTCCAGCTACCATAGAAGATGCTGGTGTTTTAGATCATTGTAAAGAGATTATCGCAACACTAGGATATCCAAAAACAAAGGAGAATAAATGAGCATAAAAAGCCCAGGAAAAAGCTTTAGAGAAGCTGTAAATTCAAATAACCCACTTGCAGTCTTAGGCGTTATAAACGCCTATAGCGCATTACAAGCCACAAAGCTTGGAGCAAAAGCCATATATCTATCAGGTAGTGGCGTAGCTAGTGCTAGCTATGGTCTGCCTGATCTTGGGATTGTAGGCCTTGAAGATGTCTTAATCGATGTAAGACGCATAACTTCAAGAGTAGATACTCCGCTTTTGGTGGATGTTGATACTGGATTTGGTGGTGCTTTTAATATAGCTAGGACAATAAAAGAGCTTATAAAAGCCGAAGCGGCCGCTTGCCATATAGAAGATCAAGTAGCTCAAAAGCGTTGTGGCCACAGACCAAACAAAGAGCTTGTAAGCATATCTGAAATGACAGATAGATTAAAAGCTGCCCTAGATGCTAGAACTGATGAGAATTTCGTAATCATGGCTAGAACAGACGCACACGCTATAGAGGGTCAGCAAAAAGCTCTAGAGAGAGCCTTAGCATATGAAGCTACTGGGGCCGATATGATATTTGCTGAGGCTGTCCATACCTTAGAAGAGTATAAAGAGTATACAAAGGCTCTTAAAGTGCCTGTTTTAGCTAATATAACTGAATTTGGCAAAACTCCATATTTTACCCAAAGTGAGCTAGCAAGTGTAGGTATAAAACTGGTGCTATATCCACTTTCAGCTAATAGAGCGATGAATAAAGCCGCCGTTGAAGTCTTTAATAGCATTATCAAAAACGGCCATCAAAAAGATGTCTTAGATATCATGCAAACTCGTGAAGAGCTATATCAAATGTTAGATTATTATGAATTTGAAAATAAATTAGACCAACTATTTGCAAAGGATAAAAAATGAGTATCAGCGAAGCATCAAAAAAACAAGGCGGATTAGCTGGAGTTATAGCCGGTGAGAGTGCGATATGTACTTGCGGGACTGGCAATGGGTTAAATTATTATGGTTATGCTATTGAAGATTTAGCAGAGCATTGTGAATTTGAAGAGGTTGCATATTTATTACAATATGCTAAACTTCCAAACGCAAATGAGCTAAAAGATTATAAGAGCAAAATTATAGCATCTCGCCCTCTTAGCGTTGAACTTAAAGCTATGCTAAAGCTCATACCAAAAGGCGTTCATCCGATGAATGTATGCCAAAGTGCTGTTGCTTTGCTTGGAACTTTAGAGGCTGAAAAAGATGATTTTAGCGATCAAGATGATAAGATTATCCGCCTTCTTGGTGTCCTTCCTAGCGTTATTTGCTTTTGGCATAACTATATAAATGGCGGTAAAGAGATAGATTTTGAGAGTAAAGAAGATACAATAGCTGGATATTTCTTAGAAAAATTACACCAAAAAACGCCACCGGCTGAATTTGTAAAAGCCATGCATTGCTCACTAATTTTATATGCTGAGCATGAATTTAACGCATCTACATTTACAGCTAGGATTTGTGCTTCTACAAAAAGCGATATTTTTTCGGCCGTTGCTGGTGCTATAGGCGCTCTTCGTGGGCCACTTCATGGCGGGGCTAATGAGGCGGCATTTGGGCTAATTTCTAGCTTTGATAATGTAGAAGATGCTATAAATGGAGTAAATCAAAAACTAGCTAATAAAGAGCTATTAATGGGATTTGGGCATAGGGTTTATGGAGTTGGCGGTGATCCTAGAAACGCCGTTATCAAAAAATGGTCAAAAGCTCTAAGCAATAATCACAAGCTATTTGCTATTAGCGAAGCCATTGAGGGTGTAATGAAAGAAAAACGCCCTAGTTTGCCGCCAAATGCTGATTTTTATAGTGCGTCAGCATATCACTTTATGGGGATACCAACTGAGTATTTCACCCCTATATTTATAATGAGTAGAGTAAGTGGCTGGTGCGCTCACATAAAAGAACAAAGAGCCAACAACAAGCTCATTCGCCCAAGTAGCAACTACATAGGGCCTGAGCCAATGAAATTTATACAAATACACCAAAGATAAGGAGAAAATAGTGAGTAATATGGGAATATTAGAGGCTAAACGCCCTGAATTTGATGAGTTGCTAAGTAAAATTGCTAAATATGCCAATAGCTTTGAAATTACTAGCGAGCTAGCTTATGAGACAGCTAAATATACTATGATTGATGCTTTAGGATGCGGGATTTTAGCTCTTAAATATCCAGCTTGCACCAAGCTACTTGGACCAAGCGTTGAAGGGGCTGAATTTCGCCCATTAGGTAGTAAAATTCCAGGCACTTCATACCAATTAGAGCCAATCCGCGCAGCATTTAATGTAGGAGCAATGGTAAGATGGCTAGACTATAATGATACCTGGCTAGCAGCTGAATGGGGACATCCAAGCGATAATCTAGGTGCTATTTGGGCGGTGGCTGATTATGTAAGTCGTAAAAATTTATCTCAAGGCAAGGCTCCATTAAAAGTAAAAATAGTCTTAGAAGCTATGATAAAAGCTCACGAAATTCAAGGCATTTTAGCACTTGAAAACTGCTTTAATAAAGTTGGGCTAGATCATGTTTTATTAGTTCGTATCGCCTCTACTGCGGTTGCGGCTAAGCTCCTTGAGTGTAACTATGATGAAATTCGCAATGCCGTATCAAACGCCTTCATAGATGGCGGTGCATTAAGAACTTATCGCCACGCACCAAATACTGGAAGTCGCAAGAGCTGGGCAGCAGGCGATGCTTCTAGTCGTGGGGTTGATCTAGCATTAAAAGCAAAAAGCGGCGAAATGGGCTATCCATCAGCTCTAAGTGCGAAATTTTGGGGCTTTGAAGATGTCAAAATGAGAGGCCAAAAGCTAGTAATTCCACAAGAATTTGGCTCGTATGTAATGGAGAATGTGCTATTTAAAATTAGCTTCCCAGCTGAATTCCACGCTCAAACAGCAGTTGAGTGCGCTATGGCGCTTCATAATGAGGTCAAAGATCGCCTAGATGAGATAGAAAAAATAGTAATCACCACTCAAGAATCAGGCCATAGAATCATCAATAAAACCGGCGAATTAGCCAATCCTGCCGATCGTGACCATTGTATCCAATATATGGTGGCTGTGCCTTTGATATTTGGTAGATTAGTGGCTGATGATTATGAAGATAGCGTAGCCAAAGATCCACGCATTGATGCCTTAAGAGATAAAATGGTAGTAGAAGTAGATCCAAGATACACAAAAGAGTATCTAGATAGCGATAAAAGAAGTATCGCAAACGCAGTTGAAATCTACTATAAAGATGGCACAAAATCCAAAAAAGTAGAAGTAGAATACCCTATCGGCCACAAAAGAAGAAGAGATGAGGGAATTCCGCTATTAAAAGCTAAATTTAAAGCCAATCTAGCTACAAGATTTAGCCCAAAAACTTGCCAAATAATAGAAGATTTAGTAAATAATCAAAAACTTTTAGAGAGCTATAATTTCAATGAATTTAGCGATCTATTTTGGTTAGGATAACTTAAAAGCTTGGGAGCGATCCCAGGCTTAATATTTTATTAATTTAGATACTAATTTTTGCGTTTGAAAACACAATCTAGTCAAAAATAAAACTTATAATTTTAAATTTATTTAATCAATTTTTGGGTATAATCCGTAATTTTATTTTGCTTATACAAAGGATATTTTGATGAGTGCAGCCAAAGAGATATTTGCACAAATTGAGGAGCTATTTAGAGAAAATGCCAAGAGCTATGTGACTTTCGAGCAACTAGTTAGACTATTTGACAAAGCTCCTACTGCTGGAATGATTAAAAAGATAGAATCTATAGCCGAGCTATATAAAATTCAGCTCACAAGTGCCGTTGAAGCTGCCAAACAAAAAACAATCCAAGAAGCAAAAAGATCATCTACTTCAGACCAACAAAAATCATCTGACGCAAATTTAGAAGATGAATTTGACCTAAGTAGCGAAACAGACTTGCTAGAGTGGAGTCGCTCAGATAGCCCTGTTCGTATGTATCTGCGTGAAATGGGTCAAATTCCACTTTTAAGCAAAGAAGAAGAGATTGAAATTAGCAAAAAAATCGAGCTTGGCGAAGATATTATAATAGACGCTTTTTGCTCTGTGCCATATCTGATAGATTTTATATTAGATTACAAAGAGCCATTAATCAATAGAGAGCGTCGCGTAAAAGAGCTATTTAAGAGCTTTGATGAAGAGGATAATGAAGAAGAAGAGGATATCGAAGAGAGCTATAATGAAGATGAAGAGATCGAAGATAGCAAAAAACAGCCTAAAAAACTTGATAAGAGAGCTGAGAAGGTAATTGAGAGCTTTAAAGCATTAGAAAAAGCCAAAAAAGATTGGCTAAAAATCGCTTCAAAACAGAATATCTCTGTAGAGAATGAAGCTGATTTGTTATCTAAATTAAATTTAACATTTAAGAAAAAAGTTTTAAAAGATAAACTAATGGATTTAGGCCCTACAAGTAAGCTTATAAACGAGATTGTAAAGTCTATTGAAACAGCACTTAAGAGCGATGTAGACTTTGATAAAGAGCTTAAAAGGCTTGAGTATAGACTACCTATGTTTAGTGCTGAATTAAGAAAAAACCACCAACAAATCCTAAAAGATATAACCAAATTAAGCAAAGAAGATGTAATATCTAGAGTTCCAGAAGCTACGATGGTTTCTACATACATGGAGATTAAAAAGCTATTTCAAACCAAAGAAGCAAGCAAAACTGGATTTAATCTAGATCCAAAAGATCTTAAAAATATCTTAGATCAAATAAAAAAAGGCAAAAATATAAGCGATGATGCCAAGGCTAAAATGGCTAAATCAAATTTGCGTTTAGTTGTAAGTATCGCTAAGAAATATACCAATCGTGGATTGCCATTTCTAGACCTTATCCAAGAAGGCAATATAGGTCTTATGAAGGCTGTGGATAAATTTGAGTATAAAAAGGGATTTAAATTCTCCACATATGCTACTTGGTGGATACGACAAGCCATTAGCAGAGCCATTGCCGATCAAGCTCGCACTATTAGAATTCCAATCCATATGATTGAGACTATAAATCGCATTAATAAAATAAATAGAAAATATATCCAAGAAGAAGGCAAAGAGCCAGATGTATCAATCATCGCAAAAGAGGTTGGACTAAGCATAGATAAGGTCAAACAAGTAATCAAAATCACAAAAGAGCCAATAAGCCTAGAAGCCCCAATAGGTAGCGAAGATGATGGAAAATATGGAGATTTTGTAGAGGATAAAAGCTCTCTAAGCCCGATGGAGCAGATCCTAAAAGCGGATTTAAAAGAGCAAATAGATGAAGTTTTAGATCAGCTAAATGATAGAGAAAAAGCGGTAATTAGAATGCGTTTTGGCCTGCTTGAAGATGAGAGCGATAGAACTCTTGAAGAGATAGGCAAAGAGTTAAATGTAACTAGAGAGCGTGTAAGGCAGATTGAGAGCTCAGCGATTAAAAAGCTAAAGCACCCAAAAGTTGGTCGCAAACTAAAAAATTATATAGAGGGATAAATTTTGCGTGGGTTAAAACAGTTTGAATTCGGTAATTTTTCTTGCTATAGATTTAAAATCAAAGGCTCTACCCCCCCCTATTTGCTAAATTATAAAGGGAAAATATGCTAAATTTAGCCCACAAGCTACTTAGCCAAAGCGCATATAACTCACCGCAAAAGGTCGCATTCGTAGAGCCTAATGGATCCATTACCTACTCTAAGCTTGATGAGCTTAGCAGCGCTCTAGCTACCAAAATAGTAAATTTAAATATCAATAAATCGCCTATTTTGATAATCTTACCAAAGGGTATTAAGGCTATTATCAGCTTTTTTGGCGTGTTAAAAAGCGGGAATTTCTACACAATTATAGATGAAAATATGCCACTTCAAAGGGTAGAAAAGATAGTTAAAAAGTTAAATCCCGCCCTACTCATCACCTCTAAAGCATTAAGCTTAAATATACCAACCATATCTATAGATGATTTAGATAGCTCTAAGATTGATTATAATCTCTTACAAAATATCCATATTTTAGATACAGATCTAGCCTATGTGCTATTTACTAGCGGTAGCACAGGTGAGCCAAAAGGGGTAAGTATCAGCCATAAAAGCCTAATGGATTTTATTATCGCATCTTCTAATGACTTAAAAATAGATAATAGCCATATCATTGCCAATCAAGCTCCATTTTATTTTGACCTAAGTGTCTTTGATATATATGTAAGCATATTTACGCGCTCTACTACCCATATTTTGCCAAGCTCCATCTTTGCCTTTCCGCTTAAGGTGGTTGAGTATTTACGCACTAATAGCGTTACTACCATACTTTGGGTGCCAAGCGTGCTAGTATATTTTGCCAATTCAAATGCCTTAAATGGAGCAAATCTCAACCTTAAAATGGTTATAGCATGTGGTGAGACTATGCCTACAAAACAGCTAAATTACTGGATCAAATCGCTACCAAATGCCAAATTTTACAATATGTATGGCCCTACTGAGACGACTTTAGCTAGTTCGTATTATATGGTAGATAGGGAGTTTAGAGATGATGAGATCTTGCCTATTGGCAAAGCTTTTAGCAATACCCAACTTTTAATATTTGATGAAAATATGAATCTCATAACAAAGCCAAATTTAAAAGGTGAGATATATATCAGAGGGTGCGGGCTATCTAGCGGATACTACAATGACCCAGATAAAACAGCCCAAGTATTCATACAAAATCCACTCCAAAAATCATATAGTGAAGCTATCTACAAAACAGGCGATATAGCCGAATATGATGACAATGGCAACTTGCTTTACTATGGTAGGCGTGATTCGCAGATTAAATTAAATGGCTTTAGAATAGAGCTTGGCGAAATAGAGGCCGCACTTAGCTCACACCCAGATATTTATAGGGTTGCTTGTATATTTAAAAACTCTCAAATAATCGCATTTTATGAGAGCAAAATCCAAATTGAAAATCTAAAAGAATTTTTAAAGCTAAAACTCCAAGATTATATGATTCCGCGTAAATTTATCCATAAATTAAATTTCAAGCTAAATCAAAATGGCAAAATCGATAAAGAGGCGTTAAAAAATGAGTGAAGCAAAAATTCTATTAAATGAGATAGGCAGAGGCGATATAAGCGATATAAATTTAAATTTACTTGATAGTGGAGCTATCGATAGCGTCGATATCATCGCACTTGTTGGGGCTATGCAAGCTAGATATGGCAAGGATCTAGACGCTAAATTCCTAAGTGCTGAAAATTTCCAAAGCATAGCTGCACTAGATAATATGATTAAAATAGCCTATGGAATATAAATGAATTATAAACAAGAATATATCTACTCTCCAAAATGCTATGAGAGTTGCGGCGGATACTGCTGTGCTGGATTTACAAATCAACATTTTAAGCTAATTCGCTCAAATTTCATCGCTCTACCGCTTTTTGATATAGAGTATCAGGAGTATCTAAAAGCAGGCGCTATAGATGATATGGAAATGGCTAAAAAGAGTGAGAAATTTAAGCTAAAAGGGGGTCAAACCTTTACTATACACTGGCTTCATTGCGATAAAAAGGGACTTTGTAATCCACACCAAAATCGCCCCCTTATATGCAAACTATATCCAATTTTACCCAAAGTAAATGCTAAAGGGGAAATTATAGGCTTTTTTAACGGGACAATTTTTGATATATTTTTTACTGATTTTAGCCATCCATGCACCCTTATCAAAGAGCAAAGAAAAAATATAGAAGATATGTTAAAAGCAAATTTAAAAGAGCTTTTAAAAAATCCAAATTATATATTTATATTTAAAGTCGCTCAAATAGTGGTAGAACACCTACAAAACTACATAAAAGCCAAATTTGGCACATATATTATAGATGAAATTCCAAGTAATAAAGTGGCTGAATTTTGGAGCCAAATAGAGATGGCTATGGTTCTTAGGCGTGCGTGGAATAGCGATAAATTCATATCTGATATTAATAGAGCCTATGAAGAAATAGCGAAAATTTGGGGCGAATTTTTACAGGTTGAAGTATGAAATTAGATGATAAACTCAAAAAATCTGACCGCCTAGAACTCAAATCTACATATTATATAACTGAATATATTTGGCGAGTTTTAATAGTCCAAAAATTTATCTTATTACCACTTGCAAAAACAAATATCACACCAAACCAAATCACAATTTTTGGTGGATTTTGCATTATTGGCTCATTTATTCTGCTCTATCTAGGGCATAATGTTTTAAGCGGAATTTTATTTTTAATCTATAGCATATCAGATCATACCGATGGAATGCTATCTCGCCTTAAAAATCAAAGCACAAAATTAGGCTATTTTCTTGATTATACCTGCGATTATATAGCGTGGTTTGGGCTTATTATCTTAGCTAGTTATCTTTATGATGTTAGTATATTTTGCACTATTTTTATCATCTCTACCTTGCTATTTCATCAGCAATTTTGTAAGCATTTTATCCATAAAAGATTAAAAAAATTAAATAAAATTTATAGATTTGGGCTTAAAAAATATCTTTTAGAGCGTGGAATTTTACTTGGGATTGATGTAAGCCTTCTTGCTATAGTGCTATCTATTGCGATTTTTAGTTTGAAATTTGAGCTATGTTTTTACGCTCTTGGGACGATATATTTGATAGATTTGATATATCGCAGTACCGAGCTATACTATAATATAAAATTAAATGGGGGGGGGTAAATGGAGTTTGAAAATAAAACTTATATAATCACCGGAGCCACATCAGGCATAGGCAAATGCGTAGCCACTGAACTTGCCAAAAGTGGCGCTAGATTGCTACTTCTTGGTAGAAATTTAAACTCTTTAAACAAGCTAAGAGATGAGCTAAACTCTCCAAATAACCACGATATAGCGATATTTGACTCAAACAAGCTTGATAGCATTGAGCTAGCAGTGGCGAAATTTGCTGATAAATTTAAATTAAATGGCTTTATCCATAGTGCTGGCGTGCTAAGCCCAATGCTACTTCGTGATCTAAATTTAGATAAGATGAGCGAGTTAATCAATATAAATTTACTAACATTTTTCGCTCTAGCTAAGGCTACATTAAAGCATAATAGATATGTCAAAAATGATACTAGCATTGTAGCCATTAGCTCTATGGCAGCTTTTGGTGCTGAGCCTGGACTTAGTCTATATGGAGCTAGTAAGGCAGCCCTAAACTCAGCCGTATCGAGCCTAGCCAAGGAATACGCCAAAAAAGGAGTAAGGATTAACGCCGTCGCACCATTATATGTAAATACCCCTATGTATGATGATTTTGTAAATAACTTCATATCCCAAGAAGCCCACAAATCAAAGCTAAATGAGATAATGCCACTTGGCTTAATAGAGCCTAGCGATGTAGCCAAATCGGTGCTATTTTTGCTAAGTTCTCAATCTAGCAAAATCACCGCAGAGTGTATCAAAATCAGCTCTGGGGGGGGGTATGATGAAATTTAAGTGGGAAATAGCATGAAACTAGCCTATTACTTACCAGATGAGACTATAGATAATGGCTACTTTGCTAGTCTTGCTAAAAGTGATGAGTATAGTTGTGAGCAAATTTATCAAAAATCAGGGATAAAATATCGCCACAAAGCCGCCCCAAATGAGCTTACTAGCGACCTAGCAGCTAAGGCGGCTTTAAATTTAATTAATGAGTATGATATAGACCCAGCTAGTATAGATATGCTTTTGCTTTGTACTCAATCGCCTGATTATCTCCAGCCAGCTACAATCTACCAGCTACATAATAAACTAAATTTACCCAAAAGCACAAATGCCATGGAGATTAATATCGCTTGTAGTGGCTACGCTCACGGACTATTAATAGCTAAATCTTTAATAATCTCTAAAAGCGTTAAAAGGGTATTACTATGCACGGCTGATATGTGCTATAAAATGTTTGAAAATAGCGATATGGCACAAAGAATATTATTTGGCGATGGAGCAAGTGCGACTATGATCGATGATAGCAACGCTTATAAAATCGGTCAAATCATATGCGGCACAGATGGGGGCGGGTTTTTTAGTATGTATAAAAAATATGGTGGCTACGCAAATCCATTTAACGCCCAAACCCCATCAAATACCCTTACCATGAATGGGCCAGAGATATTTCTATTTGCTATTAGGGAGGTTCCAAATTTAGTTAGACAAATTCTAAAAGCAAATAATCTAAATTTAGATGATATTGACTATTTTATATTTCATCAGGCCAATTTATTGATACTCAAAGCCATCGCCAAAAGCTTAAAATTAGATGACTCCAAGGTTATATTTGATATAGAAAATGTAGGCAATACATCATCTTCTAGCATACCAATAGCGTTAAAAAGAGCCATTGAAAATAACAAGATAAAATCTACAAATAAGGTATTAATAGCTGGATTTGGTATCGGTCTTGCGTGGAGCGGGACGATTATAACTATATAAAGGATTAAGATGGATAAAAAGATAGCTAAATTCAAAGATACCATAGAGTGCGATGAGCCACTCACCCCACAAACTCCGCTAGATTCATTGCTAGAGTGGGATTCTATGGGTAAGATTAGCACTATTGTTATGCTAGCTGATGATTATAATCATACGCTTACTTATGATGAGCTTAAAGAGTTAAAAGTAGTTGGCGATATATTGGATTTGATGAATGAGTGAATTTATCAGATATGGAGTTAAAATCGCAAGATTAGAGCTACAAGATATAGAGATTTTACGCCAGTGGCGAAATGACCCAAAAATATCTAAAGTAATGCTAAACCAAAATGGCACCCATATCACAAAAGAGCAGCAATTAAAATGGTTTAACTCCATTCAAAACCAGCCAAATTCGCTTTACTATATGGCTTTTGTCGGTGATATAGCTATTGGGTATTTTTGTTTTCAGCAAATTAATTGGCAAGATCGCACCGCTATACCTGGCGAGATTATGGTGATACCAAAGCAATTTGATGAGGCTAGAATCGCTCTTGGGGCATACTGTGCTATCTATGATATGGCATTTGAAATTTTAGGGCTTAAATGGCTCAAAGCATATTGCAAACTAGAAAATAAACGCGCCATTCGCATGGCTAAAATGCTAAATTTCAAATCCACCCACACAGATAACCAGTGTATATATTTTAAGCTTAACAAAGATGATTATTACCAAATGCGAGATAGCCTAATTTACAAGCTTGGATTGGTTTAAATTGATTTTATTAAAACTAAGCATAAGCTGACTATTTTTAACTTCGCACGGCAACAAAACCAGCGAATGCGACCCCGAAGGGGTGGTTTCCGTGAAGTCGCCGTTTGCGACAGGGAGCTACGCTCCCTTGACCCACCTGAAGTCCCACTTCGTGGGGTACCCATATTTTAACTTCACAATACGGAGTAAAGCCGACCTTTGCGACAAAATTTTTTAAATTCTTTTCTTTAAGGGG
>NZ_JANQCU010000020.1:0-16116 GCF_024723485.1 Campylobacter sp. RM19072 | reverse complement strand
GCCCCACTCGTGGGGACTTTAGGTGGGTCAAGGGAGTACAACTCCCTGTCGCAAAGCTGGGCTTAGCTCAGCTGCGAAGTAAAAATAATATAAAACAACCATAATATTGATAAAAAATATATTTTTATTAGATTAATTTTTTAATATAATTCAAATTTATAAAATATTTACTTAATTTTTATGCTAAATTTATGTAAAATAGTATATCATTCTAAAATTAAAAAGATAAAGTTTATCCTAATTATTTAGGAGATAAGGAAAGGATAGTTTTTGAAAGTTTATTTAGATAATAATGCAACTACGATGATTGATCCTGAGGCTTTAGAGTTGATGCTTCCATTTCTTGGAGAGAAATTTGGCAACCCAAACTCCCTTCACGATTATGGTAGCCAGACTCACCCAGCATTGCGTAGAGCCTTAGATCAGCTATACGCTGGTATCAATGCGTCTGATAAGGATGATATCATCATCACGGGGTGTGCTACTGAGAGTAATAACTGGGTGTTAAAGGGGATATACTTTGATAAGATATTAAAAGGGGAGAAAAAGCGTATCGTTACTACCACAGTAGAGCACCCAGCTATTGGCGCTACCTGTGCGTTTTTAGAGTCCCTTGGTGTGGAGATAACTAGAATTGATGTAAATGATCAAGGGGTTATAACTCCACAAAATTTGCGTGATGTTATGAGTGATGATGTAGCACTTGTGAGTGTAATGTGGGCTAATAACGAAACTGGTATGATATTTCCTATTAAAGAATTAGCCAGTATAGCACATGAATTTGGAGCACTATTTCATACTGATGCAGTCCAAGCAGTAGGGAAAATCCCAGTAGATGTCAAAGATGCAAATGTAGATTTTCTAAGCTTTTCAGGGCATAAATTCCACGCTCCAAAAGGGGTTGGTGCGTTATATATCAAAGACTCAATACCGCTTACTAGCTTACTTCATGGCGGAGAGCATATGGGCGGACGCAGAAGTGGGACTTTAAATGTTGCTGGTATTGTGGCGATGGGTCAAGCTATGGAGAATGCAAATAAATTTTTATCCTATGAGCAAAGCCATGTGGGTAGATTAAGAGATAAGCTTGAAGATGCGCTTTTATCCTTGCCAGATGTAACAGTAGTAGGCAATAGAGCTAATCGTGTGCCAAATACCATTTTAGCTAGTATTAAAGGAGTTGAGGGCGAGGCTATGCTATGGGATCTTAATCAAGCTGGTATAGCAGCTAGTACCGGCTCAGCCTGTGCTAGTGAAGATCTAGAGAGCAATCCTATAATGGAAGCAATCGGTGCTGATAGTGAGCTAGCTCACACGGCACTTAGGCTATCTCTATCTAGGTTTAATACTGAAGAAGAGATTGATTATGTGATTGAAAAGATTAAACACGCTGTAAATAGACTAAGAAGCATATCAAGTAGCTACGCTTACGCACCGCAGTGGCATAAATCAGGATTATAAGGAGAGAGTATGGCAAAGGGAAATTTAATAAGTGGAAATATATGGGAAGAGTATTCTCAAAAAGTGCAAAATGCGATGAACGCTCCTAAAAATATGGGAGAGATAACAGAAGAACAAGCCAAGGCTATGGGGTGTAAATTAATCATTGCAGACCATGGGGCAGAGAGTTGTGGCGATGCAGTAAGGCTGTACTGGGCAGTCGATGAGGCTACTGATGTGATTAAAGATGCTAAATTTAAGAGTTTTGGCTGTGGAACGGCTATAGCTAGTAGTGATTATATGGCTGAGCTTTGTAAAGGCAAAACGGTAGATCAAGCAGTCAAAATCACAAATTTAGATGTAGAAAAGGCTATGCGTGATGATCCAGATACTCCAGCTGTCCCACCGCAAAAAATGCACTGCTCTGTTATGGCTTATGATGTGATTAAAGCAGCGGCCGCTAGCTATAAAGGGGTAGATCCAGAGCATTTTGAAGATGAGATTATAGTGTGCGAGTGTGCTAGAGTGAGCCTTGGGACTATTAAAGAGGTTATAAGATTAAATGATTTAACAACGGTTGAAGAGATCACTCAATATACCAAGGCGGGGGCGTTTTGTAAAAGCTGTATAAAGCCAGGCGGACATGAGAAAAGAGAGTATTATCTAGTTGATATTTTAGCAGAAGTTAGATCAGAGATGGAGGCTGAGAAGCTAAAAGCCATCGCAGATGCGAAGATTAGCAGTAGCGGAATTGATAGCGATCTAAGCTTTGAGGAGCTAACTGTGGTTAAGCAGTTAAGGGCTGTTGAGGCTATCATAGATGAGCATGTCAGACCTATGCTTGAGATGGATGGCGGGAATATGGAGATTTTGGATATTAAATCAGAAGGCGGTAGGATTGATATTTACATTAGATATTTAGGGGCTTGTAGTGGCTGTGCTAGTGGTGCTACTGGAACTTTATATGCTATAGAAAATATATTACAAGAGAGTTTAAGTCCAAATATCAGAGTAATACCAGTATGATAAGCGCTAAATTCATCGCTGATAGATACTATATCGGAGATTTGGCTAAGATTTTAGATTATGAGAATTTAAGCTCATTAGAGAATGGCTTTGGGCGTTTGGGTGAGTTTGAGTATCTAAATTTAAGGCTTGAGTGCGATGAGATAAGTGATAGCGATGGATTTAACTATAGCGTTGATAGTCTAAATTTTGGTATTATCAACGCTAAAATAATCGATGAAGAGCTGCTAAGTAGTAGGATTTTAACTCTTAGAAATGGATTTGTAGCGAATAAATTTAGTAGCTATCCGCTTGCTAGGATTGTTGATTTTACAACCGAATTTGAAGTCTCTTTTAATACTAAAGATATAAAATTAGGTAATATAGTGATTAATTTATAAAATTTATTTATACTTTTATTCTATTTAAAAATTTTTCAGCTAAATATAGCAAAAATTTAGTATAATAAATCCAAGAGAATTTTTCATAGAGAGTTTGAAATGGTACCTAGCTGGGACGATAAGTATAGTATTGGCAATTCAGATATAGATTTGCAGCACCAAAAGCTATTTGATTTAGCCAAGAAGTCTTTTATTTATGCTAATAAGAATGTATCTCGTGAAGAAATTCGTGGTATCGTGGCTGAATTCTTTGAGTATATGAAAGAGCATTTTAAGGATGAGCAAGAGTATATGGAGCTAATAGGTTATCCAAAACTCCAAGAGCATACTATGATACACAAAGATATTATCGCTAGTATGGCAGGTCTTATCAAAACAGCTAAAAATGTAAATGACCTAAAGGAAAATTTGCTATTAATAGCTGAAAAGTGGCTAGTTGAGCATATCTTAAAAGAGGATGCTAAAATAGAGAAGTGGCGTCAAGCACAGCTACACCAAACAGAAGAAGAGCTAGTAGAAGAAAAACCACAGCAATATAGATATACATGCGGATGCGAACACAAAATTCATCTTGTCCCTAGCCACATACATGAAAAAATACTAGCTGGTAAAAAATTCTCTTGTATGACTTGTAAGGTTGTGATTAAGATTAAGCTTTCATAGGTAAAATCCATAATTAATAGTAAAAGGTATATAAATGGATATTAAATTTATTATTAATGTAGTTGATAGATGATAGGTATTAAATTTAATCCATTTTATAGATTTAAGCGAAAAAATCATATTATAACGACTGCTGATTTATATAAAAATATAATTTATAACTACTCAAGTAAATTTATACCAAAAAAGAAAAAGAGAGTTTATAATAGCGATTTTAGTGCTACTTATATTAAGACTAAATCTCTTACAAGTTTAAGATTTAAAAGTGATAAAAAAGAGAATTTACACAATCAAATCATATCTTATGCTTACGAAGAGCTGCTCTTAAATCCATCAAAAGAGTATAAAATCAACTATTTTATAAACAAAGATGGAAGTTATACTATATATGTAATTGATATGCAAATAGCCTTAGATGGGCTTAGAGCTACGCAAAAAACTTTGCAAAATATAGATATTGTTATACCTTCGGCACTATTGATGAGTGGATTTTATAGTAGTGGATTGATGGATAAAAATGGGGTGGATTGCTATATATTTTTTGATGAAAATGAGAGCTATATGAGCTTTTATAAGGCTGGGGAGTATATTTTTCATCATAATATTATTTATGATACCATCTGGTCTATATCTAAGGCAAATGGGATTGAGTGTAATGGCGAAATAATAGATAAAAATATTGATAAATTTAGCGATCTTATAAAGGCTACTATAGAGACTATGCAAAGCATTGCTAATATCGATAAAATCATTGCTGATAGGATATTTCTTAGCTCTTTTATAGGGGATTTAAAAGGGTTTAATATAGCCTTATCAAATCACCTTATGAAAAGTGTAAATGGGTTTGATTTTTTGAGTAAATTTAATAGCAAATCAGTGATTAATCTGATGATTGCTATATATGCTAAGGAGCTAATTAGCAATAAAATTAAGTTAGAATTTAATATATTTGATAGGGTTGAGCCACTATATAAAAGGGCAGATGGAAGGCTTTTTATAGCTCTTATTTTAGGTGCTATTTTGGGTATGACATATCCAATTTATATGCTGGTTTTAGCCCTTAATTTAGATATAAAAAGCAAAAAGATTAAGCATAATCTAAGCATTGAAAGCTCTAGCGTAGATAGTTTAAAAGGTATTTTGCTATCTATAAATCAAAATCTAGATAATATATCTAAAGAAGAGCAAAATATAAAAAATAATATAAATCTAAATTTAAATAAAATAGACAATATAGCAGCTAAAATAAATAATCCAAATTTAGCTATAACACTATCAAAGATTGTAAAATCAATGGATAATGAGCTACTTAGGGCTAGGAGTATAAGGCTAAATAATGGAGTGATAACCATCGCAGTAGTAGCTCAAAATACTCAAAATATAAATAATTTTATAAATAAATTTAGCATAGCTAGAGTAGGTCAGATAATTAATAATAAAAATTATTTTGAATCAAATATCACAATAGGTCTAGATAATGGAATTTAAAAGCCTATTAGAAGAACGCACTAAAAAAGAGCAATATATGATATTTTTGGGTGGATTTTTGATTGTATTTTATCTATTTTATCTTAGTTGGGACTATTTTGAAAGGCTATATCTTAAGGCTTTGATGAGATATGAGAATGGTCTTAGTGGATATTTGAAGATAAACTCACCTACTGAAATTCAAAATCGCATAGAGGTAGCAAGTCAAAAACTTAAAGATAAAAAGCAAGAGCTAGAGAGATTAAAATTCGAAAATGAGTTTATCCAAGCCCACGCAAAATCGCTATCAACGCAATTATCTAAATTTAGCTCAAGTAGTGAAATTCTAGCCTTTATAAGCTCAAAAGCCTTAGAAAATAGCCTTAAAATATCCAAAATTTCACCAAACCAAATAGGCTCAAATATAAGCTATGATTATAATATATCATTTAACTCTACTTTTGATTTAACCTTGAGATTTATAGATGAGCTTGAGGGGGCTTTATTAGAAATTAGCGAGGCGAGATTTGAGCCGTATAATAGCGAAATTCGTGTGGTGTCTTGGGGAATAAGATGAGAGTTATATTTATGATTTGGCTGTTTTTAGCTGCGGCTGAGGCTCAAGACCTTAATAGCAAATATAAATATATACTAGATTTATATAATAAGCTTAACTCACGGGCGAATTTGGTAGATATAAACCAGGTTAAATCTCCATTTTTTATAGAGAAAATTAGCCATTCAAAGCCAGATTTAACCCCATTAAATTTAGAAGCCATAATCCAAAATCGAGCCAAAATCAACTCCAAATGGTATGAAGCAGGCAAGGAGTATGAAAATTTATATATAATAGAGATTAAAAACTCAACCGCCTCTGTGATTTATGATAATAGACAGATGGATTTAAAAATCCTTGAAAGTAGCAGTAGCGTTGAAGTATATTAATATAATTTTAATTATCTTAGCTATAAATTTAAATGCCAATGAATGTAGGGATAAGAGGCTTGATATGAGCCTAAAGCCATCTATAACCTCATATGAGATTTTAACCCAATTGGCTGATATTTGTAAATTTAGCATTGTTTTAAGCGACGCAAATACCACAAAAATATTAAAAACCCCCACAACGATGATTAGCATTTCACGCCTTAGCCTTGATGAGATTATAAAGATAATAGCTAACTCAAACGCTCTTAGCTATGAATTTAAAGATAATATTTTAAATTTCTCATTTATCCAGACCAAAACTTTTAAAATGGATTATATAATCTCATCAAGATATGGTCAAGCCATCACCAAAGCCTCAGTGGATTCTGCTCCTATTGAGATTAACTCTCAAAACAGTAGTAGTCAAAATTACGATGAAAATAGTCAAGAAAATATCATTAAAACTACAGAGAAATTTGACTTTTGGCAAGATTTAGCCACCCAGCTTAAATCCATCTTAAATAGCCACAACGATCCATATATAGCCCCAACTCCTATCATAAACAGAGCCGCCGGATTAATCCATATCACCGGCACTGCTAATCAGCTCAAAAGAGCCAAAGAGTATCTAGACCTACTCTCATTAAGACTGAAAAGACAGGTTTTAATCGATGTTAAGATTATATCTGTAGAGCTAGATAATAGCTATACAAAGGGGGTTGATTGGAGTAAATTTGAGCTTGGATTTAGTAGCTATTTAGATGATGGAACTCCATCTAGATTAAGCTTTCATAAAGGCACTACGCAAAATCCCGCTCATAGCCTAAGGGGTATATCTGGGGGATTTATAATTGGCGGGAATTTGCGCTTAAGCCTAGATGGAGTGCTAAATTTCTTAAATAGCAATGGCAAGACTCATATCATCTCAAGCCCTAAAATCACAGCAATGAATAACCAACAAGC
Source organism: Campylobacter sp. RM19072 (assembly GCF_024723485.1). NCBI lineage: Bacteria > Pseudomonadati > Campylobacterota > Epsilonproteobacteria > Campylobacterales > Campylobacteraceae > Campylobacter > Campylobacter sp. RM19072. The sequence continues at coordinate 9,250 of NZ_JANQCU010000020.1, read as the reverse complement.
CCTAATCTCTGTAGGCGATAATATAAATTATAGAATCGCTGAAGATATAACCAATAACGAAACTAGCCAAATCACCAAAACGACTTATAAACAGCACTCTGTTTTTATAGGAATTTTGCTAAATTTACTCCCTGAAATCAGCGATAATGATCGAATAATGTTAAGGATAAATCCTAGCTTAAGCAGTTTTAAATACTCAGCTGATGATATTAAGCAGACCTTGCCTAGAGTAATTGCCCCTGATACAATGCAAAAGAAGCTCTCTACCGTGGTTGAAGTAGCCAGTGGCGATAGCATAATCTTAGGTGGATTAATCGCTAAAACTCTAAGCAATGAGATAAATAAGGTGCCACTTTTAGGCGATATTCCCTTGCTTGGATATTTATTTAAAAGCGATACGCAAATAGATAGGAAAAATGAGTTAATATTCATCATCACCCCAACTATAATCAATGGCCCACTACCATTAAAAGATTTAGGATATGAAGCTTTATGAATGAGATTATATCTAATCTACAAAATAGCGCCATCACACCTAGCCAAGCGGCCAAAGATTTAGGCATTAGCCAAGATGAATTTTGTGAAATTTTAAGCAGTAAATTTGGCTATGAAGTGGCTGATATGGAGCTTATAGATTACTCTTTGGCTGATAGTTTGCCACTTGATATGATTATTAAATTTGAGATTTTGCCTATTAAATTTGAGCTAAACTGCGTCCATATAGCTGCAAAAAACCCTTTTGATATAGCTGTAATCTCAAAGCTTAGAAATATCTACAAAGATAAAATCATAAAGCTACTAATCGCTCCACCATCTAAGCTAGATAAGAAATTAGCCAAGATAGCTTTATATTATGGTTTAAATAGCATAATCTTACAAGTTAGAGCCCAGATAAACTCCAAAGATTCAAGCGATGATAGTGCGGTTTTAAAGCTAATTGATAGAATTTTAATAAGCGCTATAGAGCTAGGCTCAAGCGATATTCATATCGAGCCAAGTGGGAGTGGGGCTATCGTTAGAGTTCGAATTGATGGCGTTTTGTGCGAGTTATTTGAGTTTGATGGTGATATATATAATACCTTAATTGGCAGGATAAAACTACTAGCAAATTTAGATATCGCCGAGCATAAAAAGCCTCAAGATGGCAGATTTACCTATAGTATAGATGATCGAGATATTGATTTTAGGCTCTCTGTTTTGCCAGTTATCGGCGGTCAAAGTGTGGTGCTTAGGGTACTTGATACTCATAAGATGATTGTAGATTTACAAAATTTGGGCTTAAATGAGATAAATTTAAATTTACTTAAAAAATCAATATCCAAAAGCTATGGAATGATATTAGTTACTGGCCCTACAGGAAGCGGCAAGACAACTACTATATATTCAGCGTTAAACGAGCTAAAGGGCAAAACCAAAAAGATAATCACAATAGAAGAGCCTATAGAGTATCAGATGAGCTATTTACAGCAAGTTGCAGTAGGCGATAGGGCTGGTGTTAGCTTTGAAACTGCGCTTAGAGCAGCACTCCGCCAAGATCCAGATATAATAATGATAGGAGAGATTAGAGATCATCAAAGCCTTCGCACCGCTATAGGAGCAGCACTTACAGGGCATTTGGTTTTATCAACCTTACATACAAATAACGCTATAAGTGCTATAGATAGAATGGTAGATATGGGGCTTGAGCGTTATTTGATTAGCGGTGCGGTGGTGGCTATAATGGCTCAACGATTAGCTAGAAAGCTTTGCGAATATTGTAAAGAAAGAGTTGAAAATAATCGCTATAAGGCTCGTGGTTGCGCTCATTGTGTGGGAACTGGATATAGTGGAAGAGTGATAATTAGCGAAATTTTACAAATCACTCCAAATTTAGCCTCTTTAATAGCCAAAGCCACGCCAAGTAGCGTGATTTTAGATGAGGCTATAAAAGAGGGCTTTGTCCCTATGTCTGATAGTGGTTTTAAGCTAGTAGAAAGTGGCGTAACTAGCCTAGAAGAGCTCTTAAGCTTAATTAGATGAAAAAATTTATAGCTAAGGTTATCATAAATAATTGCGCTCAAACTCGCACTATAAGGGCTGCAAATTTACAAAATGCTAAGGATATTTTATCTAAAGATGGGACGATTGTAGCTATTAAAGAGAGTGCGGAATTTAGATTAAATTTAAGATTTAGGCAAGTTGATGAGAGAATTTTAGCTATTTATATTAAAGAGCTTAGCACGCTTTTAGAAGCTGGGGTGAGTGTGCTTGATGCTTTTAATAGCGTAGCAAAGGGGTGCGATAATGCTAGGCTTAGGGGTATTTTTAATGATATTTGTGCTGATTTAAATGCTGGAATGAGCCTAGAGCAAGCATTAAAGGAGCATAAAAGCGATCTTGGTTTGATTAGCTTAGCTATGTTTTCTTTAGGGCAAAATAGCGGCAAACTCTCAAATTCCCTAGCTATTCTTAGTGTGATGCTACAAGAGATCGCTGTAAATAGAGCTAAATTCAAAAAAGCCATTAGATACCCTGCCATTGCTCTATTTAGTTTAATTATCGCTTTTAATATCTTAATTGCTATGGTTATACCATCATTTCAAGGCGTTTTTGACTCTTTGGGCGGGGAGCTTCCTATGGCTACTAGAGCGATTTTGTGGGTGGAATTTGTGATAAAAAATTATGGATTTTGGCTTATTTTAGGGCTTATTTTCTCTATTTTTTTGTGGGGCTATTTTTATAAATTTAGCCATAAATTTAGAGTTAAATTTGATGCTTTTATACTTAAAATTCCATTGATTAAAAGTGTGATTTTACATAGTTCTTTGGCTAAATTTAATCTGATTTTATCTAAGCTTATTAACGCCGCAATGCCAATAGAAAGAGCCTTAGAAGTTGCAAATGGTGTAATAGAAAATAGATATATTAAGGCTAAATTTAACCAAGCCATTAAAGATATTTGTCATGGCAATCCATTAAGCTCATCTTTTAAAAACACATCTTTATACGAAAATATCGCCATAGAGATGATAAAAGCAGGAGAAAAAAGCGGTGCTATAGATGAGATGTTTGGCTATATCTCAAGCTATTATAAGCAAAAGTATGACTGGCTTATTGATAATCTTAGTGCATATTTAGAGCCGATCTTGCTTGTGGTGGTATCAATGGCGGTTTTACTACTAGGACTTGGGATATTTATGCCGCTTTGGGAGCTATCTAATAGGGCTTTGGTATATTAGATTGTTTTAATATATTATTAGGTATAATTCGAAAAAACTTAGGAGGTTAAATGAGTAGCAATATGCTATACAATCATCAAAAAGAGATAGGCGATGAAGCCTTTATCACTACCAAAACTGATCTAAAAGGTCGCATTACTTATGCTAATAGATATTTTTTAGATATTGTCAATGCTAAAAATTCAGATCTAATAGGCAAAAACCACAATGTAGTTCGCCATCTAGATATGCCAAAGTATGTATTTAAGCTGCTTTGGGAGAGAATAAAGAAAAAAGAGGAGATTTTCGCTTTTGTTAAGAATGCTACATTTGATGGTGGATATTACTGGGTTTTTGCTAATGTAACAAGCTCTTTAGATGAAAATGGTAATATAATTGGCTACTACTCAGTGCGTCGCAAGGCTAACCCAAAAGCCGTAGAGAAGATAATACCAATATATCAAAAAATGCTAGAGTTAGAGAAAATGGGGGGGGGGTATGGAATCTAGCCAAAGGTATATAGCTGATTTGTTAGCTACGCACAATACAACTTACGATCGCTTTATTAATGAATTACAAAGAGGATAATTATGGGTATATTTAGTAAAAAAAGTAAATTTGATGATATTGTTTATAATGAGATTGTGGCAGTTGCGTGCGGAGCCTCAAAAGGAAAATTAGAAGCTAGAGTTACAAATATTGATAATGATTCTAAGTTAGTTACTATAGCAAATTGTATTAATGACTTGCTTGACCAAGTTGAAGCCTTACAAAGAGAGACGCAAAGTAGCATTATAGCAGCACGAAATGGAGATGATTATAGAAATATCTATACGCAAGGATTTAAGGGAATTTTTAGAAATAATGCCGAGTCTTTAAGCGAAGGTGTAACTGGTGTTTTAGAAGGGCAAAAAGGCAAGATTAGAGGGATTTTAAGCCAGAAATTTACAGAGTTAGGCAACGGTACAGATGGGATTGATGCAGTTCAAAGAGATCTAATAGATAGCGTAAGTGACCTATCAAAGGTGGTAGATTCTAGCAAGCACACAGCAGATATTGCTAGTCAAAGCATAAGCAATGTAGAAGAGCTAAGCTCAAATTTTAGCGTCATCACCTCAAATAGCAACCAAACCACGCAAAGCATATATCAAAGAGCAACCGACATTAGCAGTATGGTAAATTTAATCAAAGATATAGCTGATCAAACAAATCTACTAGCCCTAAATGCGGCTATTGAAGCTGCTCGTGCTGGAGAGCATGGTAGGGGATTTGCCGTGGTGGCTGATGAGGTCAGAAAACTAGCTGAAAATACCGCTAAAGCTACTGCTGATATAGAAAGCACCGTAACAATGCTAAGCCAAGACGCTGATGAGCTAAATCGTTCAACTGATATGATAAATAAAGTAGCACAAACGGCTATTGATAACACAAGTAAGCTAAAAGATACACTTGAAAATTTCAGCACCGACGCAGATCAAACTGCTAAAATTTCAGAGCTAACTCAAAATAAAACAATAGGAATTTTAACTAAAATTGATCTAATCCTAGCTAAGACAAATGCTTATAATAATGCCTTAAATGGCCTAAGCTTTACCCCGGAGCAAGAAGCGCATATAGATGGATTATTGCGTGATTGCGATAATAATTTTGCTAAATTTAATCCATCTCAAGCTAGTAAAATCAAAGAAGCCTTACATACTATAGCAGATATTTTAAAAGATACAAACAAGAAAGATATAGATGGGCTTGTGAGTAAATTTAATGCTATTGAGCAAAATAGTAGTTTAGTCTTTAAAAATATTGATGATATAATATCAAACAAAAAATAAATTTAGGAATAGCTATGAGCTTGGATTTTACCCATTTGCATTTGCATACCGAATACTCTTTATTAGATGGTGCTAATAAGATTAAAACCTTAGCCAAACGATTAAAAGAGATAAATATCAAATCTTGTGCTATTACCGACCACGGAAATATGTTTGGTGCGATTGAGTTTTATAAGGGTATGAAGGCTGAGGGGATAAAGCCAATTATCGGACTTGAGGCATATATACACAATAGCGATGATATAGCCTCTAAAGAGAGTAGATATAGATTTCACCTTTGCTTATTTGCTAAAGATGAGATAGGCTATCAAAATTTAATGTATCTAAGCTCAATGAGCTATATAAAGGGATATTACTACTATCCAAGGATAAATAAAAAGCTTTTAAGAGAGCATAGTCAGGGGTTAGTTTGTAGCTCAGCGTGTTTAGCTGGAGAGGTAAATTTCCATCTAAATTTAAGTGAGAGAAATATCAAAAGAGGCGCTGGTGGATATGAAGCTGCCAAGGCTGCAGCACTAGAGTATAAAGATATATTTGGCGATGATTTTTATCTTGAAATTATGCGTCATGGGATATTTGACCAGCAACGAATAGATAGCGATATTATCAGATTATCCAAAGAAACAGGCATAAAACTAATCGCCACAAATGACGCTCACTACACCAATAAAGATAGCGCCATAGCTCAAAAAATCTTTGTCTATATCTCAGCGAATAAAAATTTTGATGAGAGTGTAAGAGAGCAAGTTTTGAGCGAATTTTATGCTAAATCTCCTGAGCAGATGAGCGAGATTTTTGCTGATATTCCAGAGGTTGTATCCAACACTCAAGAGATAGTAAATAAGTGTAATTTGGAGATAAAATTAGGCAATGCCACTCCGCCAAATTTCAAATTTACCCAAGAATACGCTAAAAATAGAGATCTACCATTGCCAAATCCAGATATGGAGTATGATTTGGATAATGATGGGGTTTTGTTTGAGTATGAGTGTAAAGAGGGGCTTAAGAGGCGTTTAGAGTTTATCGATCCTAGCAAACATCAAATTTACAAAGATAGGCTTGAGCTAGAGATTTCAACTATTAAAAATATGAAATTCCCAGGATATATGCTAATCGTGGCTGATTTTATCAATGAGGCTAAAAAACGTGGAATTCCAGTAGGTCCTGGGCGTGGCTCAGCAGCTGGAAGCTTGGTGGCTTATGCGCTTCGCATTACTGACCTTGATCCAATCCCATATAATTTGCTATTTGAGAGATTTTTAAATCCTGAGCGTATCAGTATGCCTGATATTGATGTGGATTTTTGTCAAAATCGCAGAGGCGAAGTTATTGATTATGTGATACAAAAGTATGGTCAGTATAATGTCGCTCAAGTGGCTACTTTTGGTAAGCTTTTAGCCAAAGGCGTTATAAGAGATGTGGCTAGAGTAATGGGTATGCCATATGCTGAAGCTGATGCGATGGCAAAGCTCATTCCAGACGAGCTAGGTATTGCCTTACAAGGCTATACTAATAAAAAGGGTGAATTTGAGCCTGGAGCATTTGAAAAAGAGCCTAAAATAGGGGAGTTAATACAAAACAACGAGCTAGCAAGAAGCGTGTGGAAGTATGCTTGCGAGCTTGAAGGGTTAAATAGAAACCCAGGTATGCACGCTGCTGGTATCGTAATTAGCAATGAAGAATTATGGAAAAAAGCCCCACTATGGAGACAAAGCAACGCTGAAGATGGTCACTATGTAACGCAGTATGCTAAGGACTATCTTGAAGAGGTGGATCTAATCAAATTTGACTTTTTAGGGCTTAAAACTTTAACCGTAATCGACAATGCAATTAAGCTAGTCAAAGCTAGATTTAATCAAGATATATTGTGGGAAAAGATCGATTTTAACGACCCTAAAACCTATGAAACCATACAAAGTGGCAATACCCTTGGAATTTTCCAAATAGAATCTAGCGGAATGCAAAAATTAGCAGCCAAATTAAAGCCTGATTGCTTTGAAGATGTTATTGCTATGATTGCTCTTTATCGCCCAGGGCCTTTAAATTCAGGAATGGTGGATGATTTTATAGATATTAAACATGGCAAAAAGAGTGTAGAATACGCCTTTGATGCCTTGCGGCCGATACTAGAGCCTACATATGGGGTTATAGTCTATCAAGAGCAAGTTATGCAAGTAGTCCAAACCGTGGGCGGATTTAGCCTTGGTGGAGCGGATTTAGTGCGTAGGGCTATGAGTAAGAAAAAAGAAGATGAGATGCTAAGGCTAAAAACTCAGTATCTAGATGGTGCTTCTAAAAATGGATTTGATAGGGATAAGGCTGATGCGCTTTTTGAGTTGATTATGAAATTTGCAGAGTATGGGTTTAATAAATCCCATTCAGCAGCTTACGCACTTATCACATTCCAAACGGCATATTTAAAGACATATTATCCGGCTGAATTTATGGCAGCTCTTCTTACTAGTGAAGAGAATAACGCTGATAAAATCACTAAATATATAGAGGAGATTCGCCGTTTAAATATCGAGCTACTTCCCCCTAGCGTTAGCAAGAGCAAAAGTGAATTTAGCGTTATTAATAGTGATGGTAATGACGCTATTATCTATGGTCTAGGAGCCATTAAGGGTGTTGGTGGCTCAGCGGTTGATGATATTATATCATTTAGAGAAACCGGATTAGATAGCTTAGAAGATTTAGTATCTAAAAGCGATTGCACTGCTGTAAATAAGCGTGTTTATGAGGCACTCATAAAATCAGGTGCTTTAGATGAGTTTGGCTATTCTAGAAAGACCTTAATGCAAAATCTTGAGTATATAACAGACCAATCTAAAAAAAGCTCTGATATTAAAAGAGAGGCTGAGTTTTCGCTATTTGGCGATGATGAGAGTATGAATAATATAAAGCTAAGCTTAAATTTAGCTCAAGATGAATTTAGCCAAAGGGAGCTTTTAGGCTTTGAACAGGAGTTTTTAGGCGTTTATATTAGCGGACATCCGCTTGATGAGTTTAGAAGTAGTATTGAAGCGATTTCGCATACGAATTCATCAGAATTTGATAGCATTGATGATGGAAGTGAGATTATCGTTATAGGTAAGATTGAAGATATATCTGTAAAGATAACTAAATCTGGCAATAAAATGGGTATAATCGCCATTCTTGATATGCAAGGAAGTATGGAAGCAACGGTGTTTTCTCATATGCAAAAGATCGAAGCCTTGCCAAAAGATGAGCTAAATAAACCACTTGTATTTAAAATGCTTTTAAATAAAGATGAGCAACAAATCAGACTAAAAGTAAATGAAATTTACACCCTTGAAGAGGCACAAAACACTAAAATAACGCTAAAATCTAGCAAAATCACTGCTGAAGAGATGAGTGAGAATAAAGAGTATTTTGATAGCATTAAGCACTCTAGTATCGTGGATATATTAAAAAGTGCTAAAGGTGGCGAGTACCTTATAATTGCTAAGATAAATAATATCTCTATTAAGGATACTAAATCTGGCAGCAAAATGGCGGTGCTAAGCGTAGCAGATAAAAGCTCAAATGCCGATATGTTCGCCTTTGATGTGGCGTGTATGCAAGCTAGTGAGATAAGCGATACAAGTAGATTATACGCGTTAAAAATCACGCCACCAAGAGATGCGAATTCTAAGATGATTATAAATCAAATAATCGATATAGATGAGGCAAAAAATGGAGATATAGCCCTTAGAAACGCACCAAAAAGGAGAGCCCAAAAGCAAGATGAGGTAGAAAAAGAGCCTAGCTTTAATATCATTGGCAAACTAGAGATTGATTTGAAATTAAGCAGTTTAAATAGGAGTAAAATTAATCAAATTTATGAATTAGCTAGTAGATATAATGCTACAAATGGGGATAAAAAGAGCTTGATTTTAAGGGTTGTGGATGAAAATAGGGCTCAGATTATGCAGTTTGTAACTGAATTTAGCGTAACTGATGAATTTCAAAATGAGCTAAATACTCTTTTGGCTGGGTAGATTAAATAGATTGCCAAATTTATTATTACTCTTTAAGGGTAGCAAGTAAAGCCCTAAGAAATGGCTAAGCTATAGCGAAGTTAAATAGATTAATGTTAGTATTGCTTTAAATTTGATTTATACTCCAAATTTTCGCAAACGGCAACTTGTTGCCGTAAGAAGTAAAAAAATAGTCAAGCGATAGCTTGACAACCTTAGAAGGCTTTTACAAAATTTTCGCCAA
>NZ_JANQCU010000019.1:0-17315 GCF_024723485.1 Campylobacter sp. RM19072 | reverse complement strand
GATATGACTTTTTATAAAATAAAAATGCCAAACTGGGAAGGGGTTGGGATCTTAAGGGATAGGGGAAACTGTTTTGGCTTTCAAATTCTAGTTTCCCCTGTCCCTTAAAGAAAAGAATTTAAAAAAGTTTGAACAAAATTTTCGCAATAGTAAAACAACCTAAATGGTTGTTTTACGGCGAAAATTTGGAGTAAAAATCAAATTTAAAGCAATAAAAAACTCGAAGGAGTTTTTGGCTAAAATTTGGAGTATTAAACCTTTTTTTGATTTTATTCTAAACCTAACCTAGTCTTAAAAATAAAATAATCTATATTAATTTTCTTTTTAAGTGGGAAGGGGGACGCTTTTTTGGCAGTCGCTACCCCTTCCCCCTTAACAACCCCTAACCCCTTGAAAAAGCCTTTCAAGGGGTGGCTTACGCTACGGATTTTAATAGGGCAATCTTACATATAATTAAGCAAACTAATCTTACCAATCATTGATGAAGTTTGTAGCATTGCTTCAAATTGCAATAAATACTGCTTATACATAATCATACTCTCAGCCAAATCCGCACCCACTATATCATTTTTGACACTCTCTACATTGACATATAGCATACTAGCCCTTGTGCCTGAGCTCTCTAATACATTTGTATATGAGCCAATTTGCGTGTGGTGCTTATTGACATGGTCTTGGATATGATCTATCCTTTTTAAAGCGCCTTGGATACCAGTAGTTCTAGCGTTATTGCCATCTGGATTGCCCCTATAGCTACCATCTCTTACAGCTTGGATCATATCATCTAAATCTTTAAATATATCCACGCTTGGCTCATCTATATTAATCATATTATTAGCAGTGAAGTTAAATAGCGATCCGGCCACTGTGGAGTTAGCCTCTTTGCCAAATTCAGGCTTACCATCGCTAAAGCTTTCAAAAATCAAAACTTCTATATTTGATACAGTCGCACTCTTATCTGTGATTTGCATTTGACCTTTGTAGTTTAGCTCTACATTCACACTAGCATTAGCTGCTTCAATAGCTTTATTATAAGCCTCAAATCTAGCAGTAGCGTAATCTGTATTATTAATAATATTATCCTTGACCTTGCCTAGGGCTTCTTTTTTAGCATCTCCTTGTAATGGGAAATTTAACCCAGCTACGGCTTGGTCTATGGCTTGGTCTATTATAGCTTCTGTAGCTGGATCATTGACATTGGTTTTTATTTTTGTTTTAAAATCGTTAATATCTTGAATTGCTGCAGCTGCAAATAAATTCTGATCGCTTAAATTTTTTGCTACCGTATTACCAATCCTATCATCAGGCAAATTACCAGCTGCTACCATAGCTACTATATCATTTAGTTGTTTGTAGCTTATATCATCAGCTTTGGTTACTACCCCATCTGTGGCTTTAGTGGCTTCATTATACTTACCTAGCATTATATTGCCTTGATAGACTGGTACCGGAGTTGCAGCGCCTTGTGGGATTATAGGCGTTCCATCGGCGTTAGTTTCAGTGATGGTAAGCTGCGTAGCCTTAGGATCGCTAGCTGAGAGTGGATCAGTAAAATCTATTTTGACTTGATAATATTTGCCATTTTTAGATTTAATCTGCATTGTGATATTGCTATTTTCATTCTCTTGTAGATTAGCTCCGGCTACATCTTTTATCTTTGTAGTATCAGTGGCAAACTCATTCTTGCCCTTAACCACCTGAGATACTGAGCCTGTAAGGATATTATCCTTTTTCTCAAATTGTAATTTATTATAATCTGTAGCGTCATTTTTAGCCCCAACTATATCATTAAAGCTACTTTTGATAAATTCAGTTAGATAGACCTTACCATTTTTGACATTTTTCTCTATAGTCTCTAAATCGCTTAAAGCACTCACATCTACCCATGAGCCATCCTTATCCCTTACCTTGGTGCTAGACATATTTCTTACTTGATCTACGTCATTTGGGTCAAATGGTCTAAAATCATCAACTCCTATACCATTATTCCCTAAATCACTTAAATTTAGAGCAGATGGGTTATTGACATTTGGAACTACGGTTGTATTATTATTTGTAGTTACTTGTAATTGACCTTGAGCATTTACACTTATGGTATAGGCTTGATTGTTGTTATTATTTATCGCACTGATCTCTGTGATATTGCCATTAGCATCTCTTGTGGTAGTTACCTTATAATTTGCCGATGTGGCTGGGTCAATATTTATCTCAAAGCTACCTACATTGTATTTTTCTGTTGATTGCTGCGGAGTAAGCCCAAATAGATGAAGCTCGATCATTTGATTGCCATCTCTTACATCTTTTATCTCGATTTGACCGCTGTTATTCATAGTTACTTCTACTAGCTTATTCTTACCATCTTTGTCATTGCCAAGAGCGTAGCCGATATTATCTAGTAGGCTTTGGATAGATGAGTTTGGGGTCATAGTAATCTTAGTAGCAAATGTAGTCCCATCTGGCTTTCTACCTTGTAAGAAAAATGTGGTATCTTGACCACCTAATTTATCAAGACTAAAGTCATCGGTGCCTGGCTTATTAACCTTATTATACTCCTGACTTCTATAATTTTCGCCGATTAAATCCCTTAAATCATCTGTAAGCTCTACATATTTTACAGGCTCATCTGGGTGCTCTAGTTTATTATAATTATTAACCAAATTTACATTTGTTGTTATTATCCTATTATAGTCATTATCTGAGCCTATAAATAGCGATTTGCCATCTATATTATATTTAGCTGTTTGGTTAGGCCCTATAACAGCGTGGATAGTCTCGCCATTGCCATAGTAATTGCCAAGAGTATCTATAGGCTTAGTATCAAGTGCAGTTCCAGAAAATAGATATTGACCATTTATAGTGGTATTGGCTATATCGATTAAATTTTTCTTGATACCTTCTAGGTCGTTGGCAATAGCGTTTCTTGAAGTGGAGTCGTGAATATCATTAGCAGCTTGGATCAATTTGGTTTTAAACTCGGTTAATTTAGAGACAAAATCATTTAAGGCTCGGTCGCTATTTTTTGAAAATTCAGTAGCTTTTAATGTGGTGCTTTGGACTTGTTGAAGTAAGTTGCCCTCATACTCCAATCTAGCCGCATCAATATAGATGGCACTTCCTTCATATGAGTGCTGGATTTTAAGCCCTGAGCTAAAGGCTTGTTGGGATTGATATAAAGAGGTTGAGTTTTTTTGGTAGTTGTAGATATTGTTGAAATTCATAAGCTGATTGGTAATACGCATTGCACTTCTCCTAAAATTTGGAAGTTAAAAAGCAAATATCGTTCCGAAATTTAGTATATCTGCAAGGATATTTATAAACTATTAGGCTCTGTTATAATAAAGCATTGGTTTAATACAAATCAAAAATTTAAAACGGTTTTTTGTTTATTTTGTAGATATATATTTATTGAAAATCTAATGAGTAAATACTATCGATCCTTTTGTTAATAAGCGGTGTAATATCTTTCCCATAATTTTGTTCTATGATTTTATCTATTATTGTGAAATTAGAGAAGCCATCATTTGATGATAAACAATCTTTTGATATATAACGCCCAAGTGTTTCAGCTTCCACGATTACAATTTTATCTCCTACAATATCATTTTTAACACCACTTGCAAATTTTGGTGACACAACAATACAATATTTTGAGCCATTTTTTTTAATATGCAACATCAATCGTTTTGCATTTAATGATTGTGTAGCTTTACCACTTTTCTTTGCATCTACATTGATTTTGTAAGGAATAGTATCGTTTTCATTTAAAACGCCACATATAATGTCTGTATCTCCAGAGCCACTAATTATTTCACACTCTTTAATTTCTCTAAATAGCTCAAAGCTATCCTTAAGTGCAAATTCAAAATCTTTACCATCATTACTTCCATATTTTGATAAATGCAACATTTTATTAACAGTATTCATAATATCTAGTGCATTAAAATTTCTACACTCTAATGTAGCCATATATTTGAGTGGTGCTAATTCATACAACTCCTCTAGCCATTGACTTTTTAGAAAAAAGTCACTTTGAGAGCTTGGGACGTCATCAAATGAATATTTATCTAAAAGCAACGAAGCTTTTTCTTTTAATGTTTCTACTATCTTAATAAACCCGCTATATTTTTTATTTGAAGCGTAGCTATCATTGCGTCTTGAATTTGTGCCGTGAGCAAAATCAAAAAGTTGTCCACTATTATGGTTTTTATCTTCAACAAATTCTAAAACACCAAATTCTGCAAAAATATTAAAAAAGTAATATTTTAGTTCGTGTGTAGCGTTTGCAAACACATCGTTAAAATTATCAACGCTTTTAAAAAGTTCTAATTTATTAGCATATCCTAAAATCCTATATTCAAGAATTGAATTCACTAACTCATTATAAAATTTGTCATTTATAGTTTCTATAAACGGTAAAAACCATATACACTCATCAATAAAAAGCTTTTTTTCTAATCGTTCATCTAGCAATAGTTTTAAAATAAGTCTGCCAAAATATAATTTAAAATTACTTGGCGTTTTGCTATATGGTTGTGGAAATTGCATGGAAAATAGATTTATAAGCATTAGTTCTGCTTTTTCATTATTATTTTTTAGTAATAATTGCGTAGTAGCACTTGGTATAAATTTATTATTTTTTTATACCCAAACATATAAAAACACATTTGAGAAAATCTAACACCCATCGTGCTTAATGAACCATCTGCTGACCGCCCCATATAAAGACCATCATATCGTAAATTATCTTGCAAATTTTGACAATTTATTTCATTATTTTGCTTTTTTAAGGCATCAATATATGCCTCCATAAGTTTTATTGAACTGATATTTTTTTGTAAAATCCATTTATTATCTTTTGAGCGATTGAGATTTATCATTTTATACCTTTAATTATATTTTTACAAAACATAGGCGGTATTGCTTCACCTATTACGCTTCTTATAAGCGTTTCACTTGCAAAATCAGGTAAGTCCCAATCTGCTGGGAGTGAGCTAACAATAAATAATTCTCTTAATGTCAAAACTCTTGCATCACTATATGTGCCATCACTTTGTAAGCGACCCGGATGGACATTGTTATGACCGCCTATATTTCCACTATTTATTGCTCTTGTAGGAGCAGGTTCGTTCCATTTCATACGCTTATAAGTGTTATGAAATCCTATAATCCTATCTCCATTTTCTTTTTTAGGGTAGTAAATTTCATTTTTCATAGCAGATTTACCCTCTGCTGTGTGTTTTAAAGCTAATATATCTCTATTATTGTGTTTTTTTGCGTAATGCCATTTTAAATCACTTTTCTCGCCACTTTCCAATGATGGCAAATGCCCTATCGCTTCTTTTAAAGAAATTTCTTTTTGTGGTTTTGGATTATCCCATTTTAGAGATTTTTTCCAAATTTTAATAAAGCCTCTTGGGCGAGATTGTGGCACACCAAAATCTTTAGCATTCAATACAAAACTATCAATACTATACCTATCATTATATTTATCTTTAACAATATCAATAAGCTGTTTGAATTTGCCATTATGTGGAAAATATAGTTTTAAAAATTTTGGAACATTTTCGATTAAAATATAATCGAAATTACTACTATCGATTAAATCAAACACATAAAAAACTAGATAATTTCTTTCATCATTATCATAGTCTTTTTTTCCAAGCGAACTCATACCCTGACAAGGCGGTGTTGCAAGTAAAAATTTACAATCATTCTCTCTTACTAATTGCTGAATTTTGGTAAAATTATTACTTTCTTTTATATCGCCTACAACCATCTCACATTTTGGATATAACCATTTATAGAGTTCTGCTCTTTTAGGAAGTAATTCATTTGCTACTACTATTTCGATTCCTAAATTCTTTAAATACATTTCGGCTATACCTGCACTTGAAAATAAAGATAAACCTTTCATTTCGCACTAACCCTATTAATATTTTTACAGATTTTTTCAATTAGCAATGGTGGAACACCCTCGCCAACCATATGTCTTATTTGAATATCACTAGCAAATTTTGGAATATCTAAATCAGGATTTATAGAGCTTAAAATAAAAATTTCTCTTAATGTCAAAACTCTTGCATCACTATATGTGCCATCACTTTGTAAGCGACCCGGATGGACATTGCTTTGAGATGATAGGCAATCATTTCTCATTGTTATTGTAGGCGCAGGTTTATCCCATTCAATGCGTTTATAAGAAGCCATATAACCTTTAGCTCTTTTGCCATCTTTAGTTTTTGGGAAATATATTTCATTTTCAAAAGCAGAATGCCCTGTTGGTGTATGTCTCATAGCTAAAATGTGGGATTCTATATGCTTTCTAGCATTGTGATTTTTTATTTTTGAATGCTCACCACTTTCCAATGATGGCAAATGCCCTATCGCTTCCCTAACACTTACAAACCTACTATTTTTTTTAGGAATATTATAGGTATAATCTTTATTTGTCATTACAATTATCGCACGAAGTCTATTCTGTGGAATACCGTAATCGGCACAATTATAGACTTTCACATCAATATTATACCGCAGTGAATACCGAGAACGGATTATAAACTCTATGTTTTTAAAATCATTATCATATGGAAATAGCATATCTAAAAATCTAGCCACATTTTCAATTACTACAACTTTTGGCTTAATGCTATCTATAATATCAAAGGCTTCAAAAATCAAAAAATTTCTTTTATCTTTAAGCATATCTGCATTACTTTTATTTTTACCAATCAAAGATACGCCTTGACAAGGGGGGGGGTAGCTAAAATAAAGTCTATCTTAGCTTTTTTTGCTTCTTTTATAATTTCATTTTTAATTTCGCTTTGCGTAATATCGCCACAAATCATTTTTGAGTTTGGATGCCAAAATTCGTGTGTTTTTGCTCTTATGGGAAGTAACTCATTTGCCAACTTCATTTTAATATTACAATTAGCCAAGTTCATTTCAGCTATACCTGCACTTGAAAATAAAGATAAACCATTTAATGCCATTTTTACATTCCTTTCTAAACATTATAAATATATGCTACCATCAATGGCATAGCTTGGTCTATTTGTAATAAATCAATATTTAATTGCAACAAAGCCAACTATTATAATCCTAAAATATTTACAATAATTAAGAAAGCTACGGCTGAACCTATCATAGATACTGGAAGCGTTATCACCCACGCTAGACCAATTGGCTTTAGCATTCCCCAATTAGCATTGCGATTATATAGCCCAATGCCAAGCACCGCTCCTATCAAAACATGGGTTGAGCTAATAGGTAGCCCCATCTTAGTAGCGATTAATATAACTATACTCGCTGATAGCTCAGCACTAAATCCAGTCGTAGGCAAAATCTCTGTAAGCTTAGTCCCAACTGTAGTGATAACCTCTTTACCTAAAAACCATAGCCCTACCACAAGTGCCACGCCAAAAGTTACCATCGCAATTGCTGGGATTGCCGCAGTGCTATTTATGGCGTTATTTTTTAAAACATCTAAAATCGCAGCGAACGGACCAATGGCGTTTGCTATATCATTTGCCCCATGAGAGAATGCAAATGATGAGGCGGTAAATATCTGAAACCAGCCAAAAATTCTATTAATGCCCTTTTGTGGATTGTCCTTTTTCATCATATTAACAATAGAAAAGCTAACCAAATACGCCGCTGTGCCAATAACAAATAGTATCCAAATAGTCTCAATGGTGCTAAATTTCAAATTCATATGCTTTAGCCCCTTAAACAAAAGCGTAGATGAGATAATCATCGCAGCAGTTGCGGCTAAAATCGGTATATGAATTCTCATATATTTCATCGCGTCTATTAGCTTTTCTTGCTTTTTAAATTCCTTAATCTTCTCTCTAAATGGACTACTACTTACTACATCTTCATCATCGCTAATAGCGATATTTCTAAGCTCTTGAATTTGCTCGGCTTCACTCTTATTTGATAGCTCTTTTATATAGCTCTCTTTAAAGCTTCGTTTTTGAGCTTTGATAGCTTTGATTTGTGATTGTAGCTCTGTGCTTGGAGTGATAATCTTGGTTTTAATGTAGCCAAATACCATATAAGCAATCACCCCACCCATCACAGGAGATACTACCCAGCTAAGTGCGATACTACCAATGGAGCTCCATTTTACCATATCTAGAGTATTGCCATCATTATAATATATATATCCCATTATCAAGCTAGACCCCACGATACCGCCTACAATAGCATGAGTAGTAGATACTGGCAAACCCTTTTTAGTAGCGATAAAGAGCCAAATTCCAGAGCTCATAAGAGCTGAGAGCATAACCGCAGCAAAAATCATAGGATTGACATTACCACTATTTGGCAAGGTTACGATCCCGCTTCTAATAGTATTTGTAACTTCTGCTCCAGCAAATACAGCACCACTTAACTCAAATACAGCAGCTATTATAAGTGCTTGTTTAATAGTAAGAGTTTTAGCTCCCACGCTTGTGCCAAAGGCGTTAGCGACATCATTGCCACCGATATTAAACGCCATAAATAGACCAAAAATACTAGCTAAGATAAAAAGCAGTAGATGATGGCCATCTATATATCCATAACCCCAAGTAAAAAAAACCACTAACGAAATGATAAAAAGCAAAGCAGCAAAAAGATTATCTCGACCCAAGCAAACCCCCTCTAATCTCTTTTATTATAATTTTATTTTATCTTTTTCGGCTTAAATTTTTACTGAATTTAATGCAAATTTAATGGATTGTATATAACTTTTATTATCAGCTTTAGACTGATAGGCTATATCAAAAGCGGTGCCGTGATCGACACTTGTGCGAATGATTGGTAAATTTAAGCTTATATTAATAGAGCGGTCAAAATATAACGCCTTTAGCGGTGCTAAGCCAACATCGTGATAAAGGGCGATTAGGCGATTAGTTGATTTTAGAGAATTTGGTGTAAATGCCGCATCAGGCACAAGCGGACCTATAAAAATAGGCTTATTTAGTATATTATTTACCTCTTTTATAGCTCTTTTGATCTCAATCTCCTCTTTTCCGCCGATAGTTCCATTATCACTAGCGTGGGGATTAAAGCCTAGAACCCCTACTTTTTCAAATTTCGTAGAGGTGTAAAAATCGAGCAAAAATCGCTTAAGAGATTTAAATTTAATCTTTTTGCTAACATCTTTTAATGCTATATGATCGCTAAATAACGCTACATAAAGCTCATCACACCCAAGCATCATAATCGCATCACGCTTAAAATAGCTACTAAGTGCGTCAGTATGCCCTTTATATGGGATTTTAGCTCTTTTCCAACTCTCTTTATTTATTGGCAAGGTTACAAGTGCGTCTGCTTTGCCTTTGGCGGTGAAATTTAAGGCATTTTCAAAGCTAATAAATGAGAATTTACCGCTTTTTTTGCTTACCTCGCCTGGCTTTATCTCAAAATCATCGCCACACTCATATATATCAAATTCAGGCGGAATATAGCTATTTAAGAGCTTTGCAGCACGGCTTAATAGCTTGGAATTTATAAAATATATTGGTTTGCAAATTTGAATTATATCTTTATGGCTTTTTAGGGCAATCTCAATGCCAACGCCATTTATATCCCCTACGCTAATTGCAATTTTAGGCCTCATCAATCAGCCTTTTCATCTCTTTTATAGCTTGATCTAAACCCACAAATACCGATCGTGCTACTATGCTTTGACCTATATTTAGCTCAAAAATTTCTGGAATTTTAGCCATAAGCCCTACATTTTGGTAGTTTAGCCCATGACCGGCTGCGACTTTTAGCCCTATATTTTTAGCAAATTTAGCCCCAACCCTAATCCTATCAAGCTCAGCTTCTAAAGCCTCTTTAATATCCATATTCTCTAAAGATTTAATGCTAAATTTGGTCTTAGAGATATTAGAAAATGCCATTAAATAAGCATTAGCAAAGCTCCCAGTATGTAGCTCAATCGTGCTTACGCCTAGCTCTTTAGCTGCTTTTATATCATCTAAATTTGGATCTATAAACAAAGATACATCGATATTAGCACCCATCATAGCCTTAATCGCTGAAGGTAGCTCAGGGCTACTAAGGTTTAATCCCCCCTCTGTGGTTAGCTCTTGACGCTTTTCTGGCACTATGGTAGCGCGGTTAGGTCGCAAGCTTAAGACTATATCTGTAATCGCAGTTGCGCACTCTAAATTTACTGGAATTGAGCAAAAATTTATAATATTTTTCGCATCTATATCATCTATATGTCTGCGATCTTCACGAAGATGGATTGTGATCTGATCGGCCCTAGCACCAATGGCTAAATACATCGCATTTAATATATCTGGGTCATTTACCTGCCTTGCTTGTCTAAGTATAGCTATATGATCTATATTTACACCTAATTTCATATCTATCCTTGTGATTTTATAAAATTTTTTTGCTCTTGAAAATATGGTTTTAAGGCCTCATAAGCTAAGCCGATTTTTTGAAATTTATCTGTGTAGCTCTTTTTAATCTCATCTGATTTGGTCGCATTGCGATCTGGGTGGTAAATTTTAATTAAATTTAAATAACTAGCTCGAACTGTATCATAATCATCGCCCACTTCGCACCCAAGAGTGTGAAAGTGGTCTTCTAAAAGCGTAGCTAGCATAGTAAATTTGCGTTTATACTCTTTAGAGTTTAATGCGTTAAATCTGCGTTTGAAAAGCTCAAATTCATCTTTATTATAGTTGAAATTTACCGTATATTTTAAATGCTCTTTTATGTTTATTATATTTGAAAGGGTATCTATATCTTTTTGGCTTTTTGGGGTAAAAAATAGCCAATTTTGTCGCGGGAAATAGTCGCAATTAGCATCATTAAATCCACGCATTAGATATTTTGCAAATAGCTCTTCGCTATTTTTAAGATCAAATAAAACTTTAGAATCTTCAAATTTAATATCTATATCTATTAATATTTGTAGTGAAGTTGGATTTTTATATATTAGCTTAATATTTTTATGATGAGTAAGCCAAAACTCAACCCCACTTCCAACGGTTTTTCTATATAAATTTGCTATAAATTTAAGTAGATATTTACGCTGGATTAGTTCATTTTCATTATAAAATATAATAATTCTATCACGAGTTCCAATCACATTAGCAAAGCTTTGGCGTATTTTATAGATAAGATTTAGATATAAATCACAATCATCAGTTACAATAGTAATTGACTCTAATGTCTGTGTAATCTCCATTTCAAGCCCTATAAATTTATTTTATATTGCTGTTAAAGCAAATTATGTTCCCCTAAAGCCAAATCGCCGTCTCATCAAGCTCAGAGTAATCTTGTAAAATTTGATATGGTTTATAGTCGCTTTTATACTCCAAGCTTTCGCAACCCTTGACATAAAATCCTAGATATATCCATGGCAATTTATGTGCTTTTGCTATTAAAATTTGATTTAAAAGCGAGTATTTCCCAAGGCTCAAATATGCATAATCCGTATCCCAAAAGCAGTAAATTGAGCTAATGCCATCAGCGGTAATATCGATAAGATCAACGCAAATCAAGCTATCGCCATCATAATAATCCACCTCAAAGCCAAACTCCCCAGCACCATCTACATAGACATCAAAATATCGCTCATAATCCATCTGATGATACTTCCAACCACGCTTATTTTCCATAAATTTATGGTATTTTTCATATAAATTTATATGCTTTTGGCTTATGTGTGGGCGAGTTATGATAGCTTCTATTTTAGCCTCTTCATTCTTGCGGATTACTCGCCTTAGGCTTTTGGTGAATTTGAATTTATCCGCATCTATTCTTAGGCTTTTACACTCACTGCATCCATCGCAAATTGGCTTGGAGAAGTATTTACCAAATCTCCTATATCCATGCTCTACCAAAGCGGAGTTGTAATCATAAGAAGCATTAAATATATATTTATAGCTATTCCTAGCCATTTTTCCCTTCAGATACGCACATGGCGTATCAAGGGTGCTAAACTCAATCTCAGTCAAGCTTTTTAATATCCGAATATTTGATGAATTCCATAAATTCATCTCTTAATCTAGCTTCCTTATGGACTGGGTCTTCATCAAATATATCCTTAATCTCATCTTTATTTGGATTTGACTGCTTTAGCGTGGCTTTTTGCTCTTTTAGCATATTGCCTTTTATCTCTTTTAAACTATCTAAAAAATCCATCAATTATCCATTTTCTCTACTAGATTTTACCTTTTGGATCGCTGCAGCTATGGCTGCGATTACCTCTTCTTTGTTCTCTTGGTTGCTATCGTGGGTATTTTCTAATATATCTTGAAGTCTCTCTTCGATATAGCTAGTATCAAAAAATCCGCGTCTAAAATGCCTTCTTTTAGATATTGCTAATAAAAATGGTAGCGTAGTCCTAACGCCTTCAATAGTAAATTCATCTAAGGCTCTCTCAAGCTTGCTTACAGCTAAATCATAACTTCTAGCTTTTACAATTAGCTTAGCCACAAGTGAGTCATAAAATGGCGGTATAGAGTATCCTTGATACATATGGCTATCTACCCTTACACCAGGCCCTAAGGCTGGGAAGTAGCCAGTTATCTTGCCAGGGCTTGGGATAAAGTTTTTCCACACATTCTCAGCCGTAATCCTAGCTTCTATAGCCACCCCTTGTGGTTTAACCTCGGTTTGGTCTATATCTAGTATCTCGCCTGCAGCAATGCGAATTTGTCTAGAGATGAGATCTACTCCTACTATCTCTTCAGTTACGCCGTGTTCGACTTGAATTCTAGTATTCATCTCCATAAAATAAAAATTATTATAATCATCTAATAAAAACTCAATCGTCCCCGCATTAGTATATCCTACAGCCTTAGCTGCTGCTACTGCTGCTACGCCCATTCTTTTGCGTAAATCCTCGCTGATAGTAGGACAAGGTGCTATCTCGATAACCTTTTGATGGCGTCTTTGGATAGAGCAATCACGCTCACAAAGGTGGATTAGATTGCCATAATTATCACCTAAAATTTGAAACTCAATATGTCTAGGCTTGACAATGAGTTTTTCCATAAAGACCTCATCGTTATTAAAAAACGCCTTAGCCTCCCTTTTACAACTCTCATAGCTACTTTCTAAATCCGCTGGATCCCACACCTCTCTAATGCCACGACCGCCGCCGCCGCCGCTTGCTTTTAAGATAACTGGATAGCCGATTTTTTCAGCTTCTAATTTTATAGTTTCTATACTCTGCTTATTTAACGCCTCAGTCCCTGGCACGACTGGAATGCCATTTTTATTCATTAAATTTCTAGCGATATTTTTATTTCCCATCTTTAAAATTACTTCAGATTTTGGCCCTATAAATGTAAGTCCCGCATCTTCAACCATCTTAGCAAATTCATAATTTTCACTTAAAAATCCATACCCTGGGTGTATCGCATCAGCCCCACAAGCCTTAGCCACTTCTACAATTCTACTAGCGTCCAAGTAGCCTTTTATCGGATCTTTGCCTATCTCATACGCCTCATCAGCGACCTTGACATGGAGTGAGTCTTTATCTGGCTCTGTGTAAATAGCTACATTTTTAATATGTAAATCCTTACAAGCCCTAACGATTCTAACAGCTATTTCGCCACGATTGGCAATTAAAATTTTATATATCATGAAGTTACCTTTAAAAAAATTTATTGATTTTAGCTAAATTTGGATATTTTTTAGCTAAAAATAGAAAAATAAATTTAAATTTTAAATAATGCGTTACATTAGCTTAGCCATCAAGCTAAATTTAACCTAACTCCGCTTGGGATATTTACTATCCTATCAGCTAGATATTTGGCATTTTTATTCTCATCTTTTATGCAGTTTTTATACATATCTAGCTCACTTGTTAGTCTCCACGCTGGACGCATCATCACTGATTTTTCATTAGCATATTTTAGCAGTTCATCACGACTATTTTTATCATCTAAGATAATACCCATTAGCCAGTAATTACTAAGGCAATCCTTAGGCTCATTAATAAATTTTATCCCCAAGCTATCAAAAAATTTAGCATATTTTTGAGCTAACTCCCTTTTGTCTTTTAAATATAGATCTAGATTTTCAAGTTGAGCTTTTAGCAATCCAGCGTTTAAATTTGGCATTCTGTAATTATATGCGATATAATCGTGATTATACTCATATGGGTGGGGAACTTTGGCTGTGGTGCTTAGGTGCTTAGCCATTTTAGCCATATTCTCATCATCGCTTATTAGCACTCCACCGCCACCGCTTGTAGCTATCTTATTACCATTAAACGAAAACACCCCAGCAAGACCAAATCTACCGCTATGAGTGCCCTTATACTTGCTACCTAGGCTCTCAGCTGCATCTTCAATCAAATTTATCCCCCACATATTACAAATTTGAGCTATCTCATCTATTTTACACACCATTCCAAATGTATGCATAGGCACGCAAGCACTTATAAATTTATCGCTATTTTTGTTATAGCATTTACCATCTTTTTTAATGCAGTTTTCATCTAAAAATTTACTTAAGCTACTTGGGCTCATTCCCATCGTATCCATATCCACATCTACAAATACCGCACTAGCACCAGTATAACTAATCGCATTTGCCGTAGCTACAAAACTCAAAGGCTGAGTTATCACCTCTTCACCAGCCCTTACCCCAGCACATATCAAAGCTATATGTAAAGCCGCCGTGCCACTACTCATAGCCACAGCATATTTAGCCCCTGTTATCCTAGCCATATCCCTTTCTATATCAGTTACAAACTGCCCCACACTAGAGACAAATCCACTATCTATACACTGCTTTAAATATCTCATCTCATTGCCAATGAATTTTGGCTCGTGTAAGGCGACGCTTTGGGCTTTATACTCATCTTTTATAAATTTAATTATCTTTTCATATATCTTACATCTTTCCATCTAAGTATCTACCCTTTTCTATATGATTAAACTCTGGCAAAACTTTTATAAATTCCGCCATTATCGCACTTTTATCAAATTTAGAATTATCCATCATATCTTTGATATTTAGCTCAAACTCACGCAATCTATCGCTACTTATATCTATATCATTTTCTATCACGCCAATGCTTTTGAACTTATCTAAATTCAATCTCTCATCACCGGTATAAAACTCCTCATAATCCTTCTCCCCAGTCGTATCACTACTACTAAATAGACACGCCCACTTGCCACTTCTAGATAGCTTTCTAGCCTTAGCTCTAGCCTCGCTCTCATCTTGGCAAATATATGGCTCATAGCCTTTAAATCTCAGATATTTCACCGCTATATCACTAAATTTAATCAAATTTAGTCTCTCATCTAATTTAGGGAAAAATATCTCCCTATTACCCCCAAAAATCGCACTTAATAAGCATAGCTCCCCACTCTCTTTAGGCGTTATGAAGTATCTGCGGACATCATTTGGAGCGACAATTGGCTGGAGCTTTTTAATCCTTTGCTCAAACCCATAAAGCAAACTCCCATCACTAAATGCTACATTAGCAAATCTAGCCATACTAACAGGAGTTAAGCTTGATCGCATAAAAGCAAACATCTCCATAATTCTCTTACTGGCCCCCATCATATTAACAGGATTAGCAGCCTTATCACTACTAACTGTAAAATATCGCTTGGAGTGCTTCATTATCTCATCGCTATTAAATATATTTGTCTGGATTAATCTCATTAGCGTGTATGGATCCTTTTCACTCCTTACATGCTTTAAAGCACTTAAATTTAATACATAATCATACTCATTTGATCTCATAAACTCAGCAAATATCTGCGACCCAGCATCAATAGCATATGTAGCAAATCCACCGCTAATATACCCATAGCTACTTCTAATATCACGCACTAGCTCTACTAGATTATTCTCGCTGATATCCACCACATCAAGGGCTTTTGGCTCTCTAGCAAAAATCTCTTTTACCACCGCTTGACCGATACTTCCAGCACCACCTACTACTAAGAATTTAGATCTACTTATAATGCTCCTTAGCTCATTATCTAAATTTGCCATATCAGAGCTAAAAAGTGGCTCATCTCTACCTATAAGGCTTAATATATCTATCATTGCTAACTCTTTTTGATTGTGTTATTTTAATTATAGCTGAATTTAAAAAATTTTAGAAGTGTATTTTACCCCTAGTCTCCTAGGGATAAAAAGGACTTGTAAAGTTTAATGAGTTTTGTGCGAGTTTATCTTAATCACTCTCCTAACGACCGCACACCGCAAGCAGAGTTAAATCTTATTGCTATTTATGCTTTTAATACTAAATAAAGTAAATTTAAAAGCTTTTAAACCACTATTTATTGTAGTAGTTTTAATATATTTTGTTGAACAGCATTAGCTTGGCTCATAGCGTAGCTACCACTTTGAGCTAGGATATTGTGCTTAGAAAATGTCGCACTCTCACTAGCAAAATCCACATCCCTTATCTGACTTTCAGCTGATTTGACATTGACTTGGGTAACTGTGATATTATTAATAGTAGCGATTAATTGATTTTGGACTGATCCTAGATCAGCTCTAATCTTATCTAAAGTCTTTCTAGCACTCTCAGCCACATCTGCCATAGCTTGAGCTCCACCATAAGTATTTACACCACCAGCTTGATCGCCCCAGCCACCACCAGCTGCCGAAGCTCCACCATTAAAATACCCCATTGCTTTAGCCAAAGTTGCACTTATTGTTCCAGAGTTCATATATTTTAAATTTACACTAGCTTGATTATAAGCATTTGAAGCTATAGAAGCTGCACTTATCATAGCTCCACCATCTGTAAATCCAGACATAGTAGATAATCCATCTATACCTATCTTAATATCTCTAGCATCTTGGCGAATAAATGTAAGAGAACCCATAAATGCCACGCCACCACCAGCAGAACCATTAGAATAACCGGTAGTATCGCCACCCATAAAGCTTGCTCCAGATAGAGCTCCAATCCTAATAGCTCTACCATCTTTAGCGGCTAAAACCAAATGACCATTTTCTATACTTGCCTCTACTCCAGTTTCATCTTTTTTAGCGTTGATAGCTCCGATTAATACATTATCGCTATCATTAGCTTTAATCGCAACATCCCCGATTGTTACTCCGTTGATTGTAAGGTTTTTAATAGAGCCAGTTGATACAGCATCACTAAAAATTTGAGTATTATTAACCTTAACTTTTACACCAGTTAAATCACTTACCCCATTCATCATCTCAGCAATTGCTTTAAAACCCTCTGTTTGCATTGTATCTGAAACAATTTGTTGAAAAACATATCCATTTGGATAGCCATCAATACCGCTAAGTTTTATAGAAAATTTACTAATAGCTGAAAAATGAGATATTACGACATTACATAC
>NZ_JANQCU010000018.1:0-20782 GCF_024723485.1 Campylobacter sp. RM19072 | reverse complement strand
ATTAGGTAAATTAAAATAAAAAATAAGTAGAATATTTGATTGTTGTTACAAATTGCCACACTTTTCAAGCTCCTTGTAATGAAAAAGACTATAATAAAATCATTGATAAAATATAGCTCAAATTTAATTTATTAAAATATAATAACCATTTAAATCAATTCATCAAAGGACAAAAGTGAAGCTAAAAAAGATTAAACCACTTGATAATGGGTATTTAGAAAGCATTGGATTTGGCTGGCATACAGATCTAGATGGTAGTAAATATATCGCTGATGAGCTAGTAAGCATAACCCAAGATGAGGCCGAGAAATTCTATGAAGCGGCAAATGAGCTTTATGATATGTATGTGGCTGCGGCTGAGTATGTGATTGATAATGATCTATTTCATGAGCTTGGAATTCCATTTAATCTAGTTGATATTATTAAGGCTAGTTGGGAAAATGATGTCCACTGGCACATATATGGTAGATTTGATTTAGCTGGTGGGGTAGATGGCAAGCCTATTAAGCTTATTGAATTTAACGCTGATACGCCTACAAGTCTTTTTGAGACTGCGATTATCCAGTGGGCGATGCTGAAATTTAATAATCTTAATGAAGCTAAGCAATTTAATGATTTGTATGAGGCTTTGGTGGAGAACTTCAAACGCTTAGTAACCCTTGAGGAGGATACTAGTAGATTTGATGAGTATTATGAAGGGTGGAAAATCCTATTTAGCTCTATTGCTGGTAGTAATGAAGATGAGAATACCACAAGATTGCTTGAAGCTGCTGCTAGGGACGCTGGGTTTATATGCGATTTTGCCTTTGTAGATGAAGTGGGCTTTGATGATGAAGGGGGGATATTTTGGAATGAGAAAAACTGGGAGTATTGGTTTAAGCTTATTCCATGGGAGATGATAGCCATAGATGAGAGCGATCTGGCTCTAATAATTAAAAACATAATGAATAATCAAAAGGCCATAATCCTAAATCCAGCTTATACTCTTTTGTTTCAAAGCAAGGGGATTATGAAAATTTTATGGGATTTATATCCTAATCATCCGCTTTTACTAGAGAGTAGCTACCAGCCATTAAGTGGTAAAAAACAGGTCAAAAAGCCGTTTTTAGCCAGAGAAGGGGCAAATGTATCTATCATAAATAGCGATGGTAGTATAGAGGCTCAAAATGGCGGCGAGTATGATAATGGCAAATTTTTATATCAAGAGTTTGCTAATTTTGCTAAAGATGATAATGGCGATAGCTATCAAGCGGGGGTATTTTTCGCTTTTGAGGGGTGCGCTTTGGGCTTTAGAAAAGGCAAGGATATCATAGATAATTACTCTAAATTTGTAGGCCATATAATAGAGTGAAGCTAATAGTCGCAATAAGTGGAGCTAGTGGAGCTCATCTTGGGATTAAACTAGCTAATACCACGCTAAATTTAGGCATAGATACCAGCGTGATAATCACTCCAAATGCTAAGCTATCAATGCAAAAAGAGAATTTAAGCCTTGATATTAATGAAAAAATTCAAATTTATGATAATAGCGATATATCTGCACCCCCAGCTAGTGGCTCAGCTATGTATGATGCGATGATAGTCGCACCTTGCTCTATTAATACTTTAGCTAAAATTAGCTGTGGGATAAGCGATAATTTGCTATTAAGGGCTGCTGCGGTGATGATAAAGGAGCGTAGAAATTTGATTTTAGGGGTGCGTGAGTCGCCACTTAGTGCTATATCCTTGCGTCAGATGGCAGATCTTGCTAGTATGGGGGTTGGGATAGTGCCACCGATTTTGGGATATTATACTCAGCCTAGCAGTGTTAGCCAGATTGAGAATTTCATAATAGCAAAATGGCTAGATAGCCTAAATATCAAACACAACCTAATAAGGCGATGGAATGGATAATGTATTTAATAAAAATTATAATCACCAAGTAGATCCCCAATCAGTCAAGGAGCTACACCAAGCAATAGATCAAGATATTAAAGCAAATGGCGGTGCGAGTGCTTTTATACACAATATTATCGCTCTTTGCTCTATCAATTTCATCTTAGCCAAGGCTATTTATGATCTAAAAAGCAATAGTAAATTTGATGTATTTGCTGGTAAAGGTTTGCTAGATATAAATATCATCAATACCCACACAAAAGAGCCTATATATAGCGGTTTGCCAGCAAATCACACAAACGATATGCTAAATAAATTTAAAAGAGATTACGCCCTTTATCCATCGCTATTTTTCTATGGACTTGGTAATGGCAACTTCTATAAAGCTCTACTGGAAAATAAAAATCATAAGAAAATTGTAGTATTTGAGCCTAAAATTGAGATATTTTTCATCGCTTTTCATCTGAATGATTTTAGCAAAGAGATGCGTGAAAATAGATTTATCCCATTTTGCGTTAGCTACTTAAATGATGCGTATTTGCATATAATTTGCAATAAAAAAGAGATTAAATATAATGCTAGAAACTATGGCTTTCACATATATAATGAGTATTATGAAAAAAATTATAAAGATAGTGCTAATAGTCTAAATAAACATCTATTAAATATCTTGCTTTTAAATATCAAAGCCGCTGGAAACTCCGCTGAAGATACCCTTATAGGAATGAAACATGTGGTGGAGAATATGCCTAAATTTTACGCTAATTACAGCTTAAAAGATATTTTAAATTTAAATTCAAATCGCAACCAAACCGCCATCATCGTCTCAACTGGACCAAGCCTAACTAAGCAGCTTGAAATATTAAGGCAGGTATCGCCATATGCGATTTTAATCGCAGCTGATGCGTCATATCCGATTTTAAAACTACACGATATAAGACCGGATTTTGTAACTACGATGGAAAGAATAGAGCTTAGCGGGGCGTTTTTTGATAGTAAGGCAAGTGAGTTTGATAGCGATATAACCTTCATCGCTAGCTCACTCATTCACCCAAATACAATTAAGCTTTTAGATGGTAGAAATGTAGCCTTCGCCCATAAACCTTTGAAATTTGAAGAGGGCTTAGATGAAGATAAGAAAAACTATATGTGTAAAGGGCCAAGCACGGCTCATTTTGCCTTTGATCTAGCTGTGGAGCTAGGGTGTAAGCAGATAATATTTATCGGTCAAGACCTAGCTATGGCAGATGATGGCACCACTCACGCTAGGGGAATGGTCTTTGGTGAGACTTCGCCTACTATTGCTTCTAAAGAGTATGAGCCAAATATAACCACCGCCTTAGGCTATGGCGGTAAAACGCAGGTTAGATCCATCAAGCTTTGGGATATGTTTAGAGAGTATTTTGAGGCAATGATAGATGCGATTAGCTCATATAGCGATGTGAAAATTTATAACGCTACTGAGGGTGGCTCTAGGATTAAAGGGACTATAGAGGTGCCATTTAGTCAGCTAGCAGGAGAGATTATAGGTGGTGGGGTAAAAAAGAATTTGATAAAACCAGAGCCGATTTTACCACAAATAAGCCAAAGCAAATTAAAAACTCAAAGAGAGCTAATAGAGAATTTTATAAAAGTTGGCAAGGATAAACAAGAGCTAATCAAGGAGCTATTTAAGCGAATTAGCAAGTTAGTAGAAGCGGCAAATGCGGATTTGTCAAATGGCAAGGAGCCTAGATATGCGAAATTCTATGAGTTAAAAGAGCGAATAGATAGGCTAAAGGCGAATTTAGATAGCGATAAGATCTTTGATAGCGTGTATATGAGTGCGGCGTATAACTTTTGTTTGCACCAAGAGCTTGAGTTTGCTACTTTGATGGTGCGTCCTGAGAGCGGTAAAAGCGACCGTGATAAGAAAATCTTTGAGTATGTCAAACAGCATGGATACTACTTTTTTAGCTTAGCTGGACTGGTACAAACCACGATCGATACGCTACAAAACGCACTTAATGGGTGGGAGATTTAGGGCTTTAATCTCACTATCTAATTATTATGTAGTAGTTTTTACTATATAGTTTTAGCTTATTTGCCAGATTATCATCGCTACAAATAAATAAAATGAGCATGATAATCTTTAATCAAAACATTATGTTAATAAGTATTAAACTCCAAATTTAACTCTTAATCTGCGTTTAAATCTAAAATATTTATCATAAATTTTAAAAACTATTTTATTTATTTTGCGATACATTAGCCTATCACAATATTCATAGTATTTTAAATAATCAACAAATACTTTAGCAACTTTGCTATTAAATTTATATTTTTTTGAAATTGCTTTTATTTTATGAATAACAAAAACTCTATCTTTTGAATTTCTGCTAATTATTTCATCATTTTTGCTTTTAGTTGTTGAGTTCTCATTGTAACGATAGTAGTACAAAATATCACAAATATGACAAAATTTATTAGATAAATTCCAAAACACAAAACTCATCAAAGCATCCTCTGCCATGACAATTCTATCTTTTAAATTTAAAATTTCAACAGCTTTTAAATAGATATCTCTTTTAACTATTATAAAAGCTAAATTCCATCTAGGATAATCTTTTTGTCTATAAATATAATTAGCATATTCTTCCAAAGACTCAAAACTATAATTATTTAAAGTTGCCCCTTCCCATATATCAGCAGTATTTCCATCATAGTTATAAACATTAAATTTAACAATATCATAATAGCCATCTTTAGTAGCTTTATAGGCTATCTCACAGGCTTTCAAATCTAAAAAATCATCTGAATCTAAAGATAATATATACTCTCCGCTAGCTACTTTTACACCTTCACATCTAGTTAAGAATAATCCCATATTTTTGCTATTTTTTATAATTTTTATTCTACCATCTTTTTTGGCATACTCTTTAGCGATATCCATACTATTATCGCTTCCACAATCATCTACTATGATAATCTCTATATCTTGTAAAGTTTGATTTATACAAGACTCTAAGCATTCACGGATATATTTTTCTACATTATATACAGGGATTATTATTGATACTTTTGGATTAGCCATTATTTTTAATCCTCTTAAACAGCTCCATCCACTGCTTCATCACAACTTCTTTGCTAAATTTACTTTTAACTATCTCTTTGCTTTTTGCTCCCATTTTAGCTCTTAGATTCTCATCACTCATTAGAGTTTTTAATTTATTAGCGTATTCAACAAGGTTATTATCTTCTATCAGATATCCACTTTTTTCATCTTCTATTATATCACTTGGACCTGTGGCAATATCAAAGGCTATGGTTGGCAAGGCATAAGATTGAGCCTCTATAAGAACCATAGGGAGTCCTTCAAAATGGCTTGTCATAGCATATATGCTAGAGCTTAGGTATTCTTTTTCAACTTCAGTAGTAAATGGTTTTAACACTATAGAGTTAGTTAAATTTAGATCTTTTATCTTAGTTTTTATCTGCTCTTTTAAATCTCCATCGCCTACAATATGGAGTTTCCAATCGTTAAATTCATTACTATCTTGGATTAGCTTCCAAATATCAATTAGGCGAAGAAAGCCTTTTTGATCCGTATTTGCCATACGCCCCATAGAAAGTACGACTTTTTGAGAATAATTGGTATTTAAATTTGAGATATTTGGGATAAAATTTGGGATAATATAAAAATTAGAATTTGGGTATTTTGTTTTAAATTTATCAATATCATGATTAGATAATAAAACAATATTTTTATAACTATTTAGATCTATTTGCCATTTTTCATAAGCATCAAAAGAATTATGTACAACTTTAACAATTTTATCTTGCATTTTTTTTAATATTTTAGTCAAAATAGTATCAAAATGAGTATGACATATTATAAAATCCGGATTAAATTCATTTATTGCTTGCTTAAACACGGCTCTTTTTTTGATTTCATTCCATTTTTTTATAGGCATTATCAATCTTTTTATCTCGCGTAAAACCTTTGCCAATCCTTTAGGTTTTACATTCTCTTTAATAAATCTAATTGCAACTTCTTGGCGATATTCATAAGGACATTGATTGCTAAGTGCAATACTAAAAACCATCACTTCATATCCGCTAGCAATTAAAGAATTACTAAAATTGCATATAACTCTCTCAGCGCCCCCTCCCCAACTAATATCATCATATATCATTAATATTTTTTTCATAATCCCAAACTCCACTTTAACCTATTAAATCTATATATAACTTTATTCTTTATTTTAATTAGTTTTTTATCATATGGATTATTTAAATTTAGCATTAATTTTAAATGTTGTTTTTTAATTTTTTTATCTTTATTTAATGAGCCATCAAATTTATCTAAATAACATTTAGACATTCTAACAAACTCCTCCTTATAGTTAGTTAAAGACAACTTAGAATCTATAACACTGCATATAAAACTATAAAAATCAACTTTTAATTTATCCATTAAATTCTGCTCTATTAAGAAATTTTCTATTAAATCAAAAGTTTTAAAAATATCAAAAGTTCTTTTACTTTTTGCACTAGATGTCATTATAGAGCCTTCTCTAATACGGTAATAATACAAAGCCTCATCTAAAAATACGATTCTTTTAGCTAGTACTAAAGATTTAATATGTGGATATATATCTTCAAAAAGTAAATTTTGTGGATAAAATTCTTCATTTTCCCATAGGGAATTTATTAAAAATTCATATGAATACAAATGACAATATGCCACACAACAACTAGAAAATAAAACTGATTTAATTTCATCAAAACTACATACATCATTTTTTCTAATCTTATAACAATCGGTTTTAAAATAATCACTTGTTTCTATTCTTTTATCTTTCTCTATGTATAGCAATAAACTCATTATGCATATATCTGAATTTGACTCTTTTGCTTTATTATATAACTTTTCTAATGCGTTAAGCTCTAGCCAATCATCTGAATCTGCAAAATAGATATATTTAGAATTTATATTATTATCTATTAGATATTTTATACCTGAATTTCTAGCTGCACCAAGTCCGCCATTTATCTTATCTACGATACGAATTCTGCTATCATTTTTAGCATACTCTTTTAAAATTTCTAAACTAGAATCAGTTGAACCATCATTTACACAGATTATTGCTATATCTTTTAAAGTTTGATTAACTACTGAATCTAGGCACTCTCTTAAATATTTTTCTACATTATATACTGGAATTATTATTGATACTTTAATCTTGCCCACTTTAAGCCTTTTTATATCCCGAATTTAACTCTTAATTTGCGTCTAATCACAAACCATCTACCCTCTACAAAGGCTATAATTTTATCTATAAATCCAAATTTACTCTCTTTGATTTTCAATGCCCTTTTAAGGATATTACACTCATGCACACCAAGCGATATATAGAGCTTTTGCCATCTTTTATTACACTTATTATTTAGTGCGAATTCTCTCATTTTAGCAATTGCTATTTCAAAACTTCTTACGCAACTTTTCATATTTTCTATGCTTTTATCATTAGTGCTTGAGCTTGGATTATATCTGTAGTAATAAAGCATATTAGATATGAAATTTAACCTTTTACAATTATTATAAATAATAAACATAGCTAGCACATCTTCAGCCATTATAAGCCTTGAGTTAATACCCATTAGAAAGTCTAAATTCGCATGGTAAATATCTTTTTTAATCAATCTACCCCAAATATTCCAAGATATATTTTTACTCCTAAAAAGCCAATTTTCAAATTCATCTCCACTATCAAAACTACATGGCTTAAGCTCACTAAACACACTAGCCCCATCATTCCAATAATAGCTCCCAAATGTAACTATATCATAATACCCATCTTTAGTAGCATTATATGCTATCTCACAAGCTTTTAAGTCTAAAAAATCATCAGAATCTAAAAATACCAAATACTCGCCATTAGCTGCTAAAACAGCGTTATTTCTACTAACAAATGGCCCTTGATTTTGCCTATTTTTAATAATCTTTACTCTACCATCTTTTTTAGCATACTCTTTAGCGATATCCATACTCTTATCGCTTCCACAATCATCTACTATGATAATCTCTATATCTTTTAAAGTTTGATTTATACAAGACTCTAAGCATTCACGGATATATTTTTCTACATTATAGACTGGAATTATTATAGATATTTTATTCAAGATAAATCCCCATTTAAACTACAAACCATACCATATTTGGCTATAATTATACCAAAAAAGGTTAAAAATGTTTCACATTATATTTAGTGCTGATGAAAATTATATCAAATATACTGCCGTGCTAATAAATAGTATAATCAAAAATACAAATCTAAATTTAAGCTTTAAAGATATATGCCAAAATGGCGGCTTTAATGCTCCAAAAGATAGTTCATTTAGTAGTTATGCCAATCTAAATTTCAATGATTTAAGCCAAAAAGAGATGGCTGAAGGCTATATATTTCATATCTTAAGCGATAAAATTTCAACCACCACGCAAGATAGATTAAAAGCCTTAGAAAGTAGGCTTAATCAAATCTACCCCTGCTTAATTCTTACGCATATTATAGATGAGAGTAAATTTTCTAGCTTTCCTACCTCTGGTGCAGCGCACACCAATCTCTTGCCATATTACCGCTTAAAGCTAGATGAGTATTTAGACCATAGCGTTAAAAAGTGCTTATATCTAGATTCTGATATGCTCTGTCTTTGCGATTTAAGGGAGCTTTTTGCTATTGATTTAAAAGATAATATATTAGCCGCAGTTAATGATCCAGGCACCAAAAAACGCAAGATTAAATTTAAAAATAATAACAAGATAATTACGCATAAATTTACAAATGATTACTTTAATTCTGGATTTTTACTCATCAACGCCAAGGCTTATAGGGATAACCAAATAGAGCAAAAATGCCAAATGATCGCTCAAAATGCCACCTATATCAAAGCAGCCGACCAAGACCTACTAAATGCCACAATCACGCAAGATAAGCTATTAAAGCTACCTATTGCTTACAACTTTTCATCTATTAGCTTTTGCTTTGCTATTTGTAAAGATGAGCAAAATCACCGCCTAAACTGCACAAGAATGGAATTTATGCAAAGCTATAAAAATCCGAAAATCATCCACTATGGCGAAAAGCCGTGGAGATTCTTGCAAAGCTACACCGATAGCCAAAATAGAAATATAAATGAAATTTGGTGGGAGTATGCTAGTGATACTTTGGAGTTTAAAGATGAGCTTTTAGAGATAAAAAAGGGTATAAAAGAGTATAAAATTTTTGCGGCTTTAGGTGGTGAGATTTTACGAGTTGGTGGTGGAATTTACGGCTATTTTGCCATTAAAAAGCTTATAAATAATCCACAAAATGATCTAAATCTAAATAGCGAAATTCCAGATGATATTTTTGGGCTTTGCTGTATTTTAGGCGAGATGATTATCTATGCTAGAAGGCATAAAAAGGGTGCTTTGAGCGTTTTATTAAAAGCGCATAAAATGAAAAATATATTTAAAAAATATAACACAAAAAATTTTTTATAATCTAAAATTTATTAAAGTTGCAAATATAAATTCGCAACTTTATAAAATAGCTTAAAAGCCTAAATTTACTCCACCATCTTCGCTAAGCTCATAGTTAGCATCACGACCTTGATTATAGCCCAAGCCACTGCCTAAGGGACGACAAATAAAGCCCTCTTTCATTTGTCCTTCTATGATTTTAGCGTAGCTTAGCTTTGACTCAGCCCTAGTAATCTCAACTTCGCCAACCCTACTCTCTACTCTCATATCGCTTGTGCTTTGCTTAGTGTAGCTATCTTTTAGGGCTTTTCCTTGAGAAAAGCACTCAAAGCGTTCGCCGACATTTAAATTTTGTGTAAATACCACATCTTTCCCATTTACACTAGCGATTTTTAGGGGATAAATCGCATTTAAAATATCGCTTGTGATTTTATCGGCAATTTTTTTGTAGGCTGTTTCATTTGATTTTAAATCATCTCCTACGCTTAGACTCATCGCTAAAGTGTTGCTATATTTAATCTCTCTTGTAGCAAATAAAATCACTTGATAATCCACCACCAATTCTGATTTTGTGATATTTTTGCCTGTGAGATTATTTTGTTTTGAGCTGGTTTTAGCAGATTTTACATCAAAAATCATAAGATAATCACTACCGATCACATTTTTAAGCTTATAAATATCATCACTTTTAGCATCACTACTGCTAATTAAAGCCTTCTCCATCTCGTAATATCCGCTATTATCTCTATCTAGGATATTAAATTTTCTTGACTTAGTTAGATTTGTGATTATATGGCTTTTTAGATTTTCACCAAGTGCTCTAAGATCTGTAGAAGTAGCGTTAAATACCACTAGACTTCTTCTTTGCTTATTATCTAGCCCTGGTGCTTTATAGCTTTTGGTTGTTTTTGAGTTTTTTATCTCTACTACTGCTACCCATTTGCCTGTGCTATCTTGATTAGCACTGATAATCTCATAGCTATCAACTCTACCTTTTGTGGCTTTATTTATATGCTCGTTGTATATATCTGTTAAATTTGAGCCTTTATCGCTAGTTATGGCTGTGGTTTGAGTTAGCTTAACTGAGTTTATATCCACGCCTTTAATCTTGCCTAAAGCCTCGATAATAGCGTTATTTATAGCCTCTTGCCTTGTTAATCCATATCCTTCGCCAATAGCTGTTTTGGTGCTAGTGTGAGTTATAACCTCAGCATTTAAAAAACAAGTCAAAAAAGCAAATATAAATAGATATTTTTTCATATCAGCTCCTAAAAATCATCTATCGTATTTACCACTTTTGAGCTCCTTTGAGTAGCCTTAGCTGGTTGGGTAGAAGTTGAAGTAGCGGTTGAGTTCTTTTTATCTGATACGGCATTTGTAACATTTAGATAGTTAGCATATGAGTAGTATCTAACGACCCCTACATACTCCACGCCATTTTCATCGGTATAATCCCATCTTTTTAGCGTCCTAATTCCACGGATATTACCTGAAGCGTTTGTCTTTATAGTTTGAGAAACTCTATCTATTATACTCTCTA
This sequence comes from Campylobacter sp. RM19072, assembly GCF_024723485.1. Classification (NCBI taxonomy): domain Bacteria; kingdom Pseudomonadati; phylum Campylobacterota; class Epsilonproteobacteria; order Campylobacterales; family Campylobacteraceae; genus Campylobacter; species Campylobacter sp. RM19072. The sequence goes on along the minus strand of NZ_JANQCU010000018.1, from coordinate 9,863 downwards.
GTGCTTCTTCTTGGATTTGAATATCGTTTGATAGAAGATTTCTTGTCTCTTTTATATTTTGATTTAGAGCTTCGCCAGTTTCCCTCTCATCAGCAAACGATACACTAGTGCTTATAAACTCAATTATCCCAGCATCAGCTTGTGATGAGGCTGAGTCTTTGGCTATACTCTCTTGTCTATCTGCTATTTTGCTATTAGCATCAGGTAAATAACCCCAATTTCCATAGCTTAAAATAATAGGAGCACCATTTTCATCATATACAAGTCTAATTCCATACTCTTGTATAAAACCAGCTTTTTGTTTTGGTAGATACTCTACTACTGGTTTGCCACCTTTTGCTTTTATGATCCAAGGGGTTCTATTTTTCATATCTTTTGCTATTTGTCTGGTTTTTTCGCTCATCACAGCGATAACACCTATTTTATAATTACCCCTTTTTGTCTGCGTTATAACCGTTTTTACCGGCACAAGACCGCTCATATTGCCAAAAGCTTTTATAACTGTTTTTTTAGTAAATTCATCCTTTAAAAGCTCTTTTTTTCGCTCTTCTTGTAATCCTTGTGTCTCTACGCCTAGCTCATTTAAGGCCTTATCGACTTGTGCGCTTGCTAGTTGTGTTAGCTTGCCTAAAATTTGAGAGATGATGCCACCTTTTGGCAACTCTTCGAATTCTCTAGCATTGTCTGATTGGTCTGTTTTGTATCTATTTATACTGCTTGTAGCTATTCTACCAAAGGCATCTTTTATAAATTCACCTTGTAGTTTTAGCATAGCTCTATTATAAGCATTTTGTAAAGACCTAGCAAAATTTTTATCAGTAGGCTTTAGCATTACTTCGCTACTTCCAGTGTAAAATGTCTTGCCATCTTTTGTGATACCATACTCTATGCCAAATTCATCTTTAAACTCATCAAAAAAATCATCCACACTTTTTGGCGTTATATCTTGGGTGCTAGCGTCGCTTATTTTATTTTGAATATCCACATCGGCTTGAGTTATCTCATTAGCTACCTTATCTTCCATCCCAAAAGCAAGAGAGGCAAAAACCGCCATTGATAAGAGTATTTTTTTCATTATAAACATCCTTTAACTAAAGTAAATTTAAGTTTTAAATCCTAAATTTCAATCAAATTTCACCAGCTTACGCTATCATTTGATCCAGATTTATTTATTGTTTTCTCATCTTCCCAATACACTAGACCTGAGTTTAAATCAGTCAATCCTAGTAAGAATAGATACTCCACCTTTATTTTGCCATTGCTTAGCTTGATATTGTCTTGACGAATTTTACCAAATAAAGAAAAATCAGGAGAGACTAGAGTGCCCTTTTTGGCTATTGTTTTTTGGTTAAACTCATCATTATCCCTCAGACCCCTAACATCTTCACTCATAGAGTCCAAAGCCCCACCAGAAGCCACGGCAGAGGTTAATATAAATTTGCCCGATCTTCTCATAGCTTGAGTTATCTTTCTAGTTAGTTTTTCTGTATCTAGTCTAAGTGCGGTATCATTAACGATACGCCCCATTGCTACAACCTTTCTTACGCCTGGCTTTTGATTTACAAGGGCTGGATCGCTAAGTAAGCTATTTATCATACTCTCAGCTGCTAGCTCAAAATCCTCATTGCTTAATCCAAGCGTGATTGTATCTCCTTGATTGATTTTACCACTATTGTCTGTATAAAATGGCTGATTTGTACATCCACTAAGCAACAAAGTTGCCGCCACAACGCTGATTAAAGTAAATTTTCTCATCTTATAACCCCTTTGTAGTTAGATAAATTTTAAAACTCTTAGCTCTTTTATCTTGAGCTACTTTGCTTATGGAAATTTGGCGATAAGCATTAAGTCGTAATACCTTATAGCTCTCATCAATTGAATTTCTTAGCTCAAATCCACTCTCATCTAGCCAAGCCACTCTATAAGCCAAATCCATATCTTTAGTGCTTTTTAATATGATTTGAAACTCCAATAATCCAAGCTCATTAAATCGTTGATTTATATCTTGGATTATATCTTTATCTATGGCTTCTAAGCTTACTAAATTTGAGCTATAGCCTTGATTTTCTAATCTTATGTCGCTATTTCCAGCACAGCCAAAAAGCATAGCACAAACCAAAAACATTGCTATTTTTTTCATTTTTACCTCTGTATTATAATGGATTTTATCATATTTTTATCTGTTGAGCGTAGCCATATCAAAGCATCTTTTGTCCTATCTATTTTAGCGGTATCTATAACCTTACCACTACTATCTTTAATAGTATATGAGCCGCTATTTTCTACCATAGCGATACTTGCTATTTTAGGTAGTGTTTGCCATGACCTAGTATCTGCTTTATTTGTAGCTGATACTAAAAGGCTTGTAGCTAAAGATGCTACACCACCAACCTCGCTTGCTACAACACCGCTAGCTGTGGATTTAGCTACCATTGATAGTATGGATTTAGTAACTATCCAAGGGAGTTCTATTTTAAATTCAGTAGCAAAAATATTATCAAAATTGCTAATTTGAGTTGCTTTAATCCCATTTATGCTTATATCTTTATAGCTAAACTCACGCTTTTTAAGCGTTGGCAAGGATAAGTTCAAAGTCGCAACCCCATCGCCAATCATATATGGAATATTTATAGTAAATTCATCTTTTATAGTCCCAAGACCATCTTCATAGGCTAAAAATATATATCTTTTGCCACTATCTTTTATGCTTTTGGCTCTATTTTGTAATCTCTTATTTATAGTTGATACTAATCTATTTTTAGGATTAGCTATAGCTATTTCACGGAATTTATCTGCTGAGTTTTTATAATCCTTATCTAAATAAAAAAACACAGAAGCTGCGTAGGTAGCATATGGATTAATGAATACTTCGCTAGTTTTAAACTCTTTAAAAAGCCCAGAATATTCATCATATACTAATTTAGTATTTTTTAAATTCTCCTTATAATTTGGATCATTTTTTCTATTTTTAGCTAGTTCATCTTTAGCGGCTTTGATTTGTGGGGCGAAATAGTCTTTAGCTCTATCTTGGCGGATTAAGGCACGATTAAACTCCACTCTAGCACTCTCAAAGTCATTTAAACTCATAAAATTAAGCCCCTTATAGACATTTACCATTATTCTTTCATACAAATTCCCATCATAATCAGTAAATGTATCATTTAAAAGCACTCCAACAAGATTTTTAAGAGCCTTATTACCAGCACTCTCTAAATCCACATCATACTTATACCTATCTTCTGCAATATCTAAAAGCTCATTGCTAAGTGCGAAATTTTGGCAAATTCTTGCGATAGAACCTGCGTTTATAGCTGTATAAATCGGATCTTTTCCATCCTTTGCTCTTTGTAGCTCACTATCAAAATAGCTTTGCTCTAAGCAATCTAGTGAGCTAAATTTATTTGTATAATCAGCCGGTTTCATAGCTATGGATAACGCATTAGGCACAGCACAACCACTAAATCCAAGCACAATTGCTAAAAATAAGATAGCAAATTTTGCCATATTTTAACTATCCTTTTAATATTTTTTCTTAAAAGTATATTTTTACAAAGCAAATCAATGGTAAATTATGTATTAAATTTATATTAATTAATTATATTACTTTTGTTATATTTTTATAGATTAAGTATTTAATTAAATAGCACTACAACTATATAAATTCCATTAAACTAAATTTAAAATCTTAATAATATTAGCCATATCAATATCAAATCCCAAAACCATAGCCCCAAGCACTCCATCAACCATCAAAACACTAGGCAAAACCAGAGTTAATTCAAGCTTTGAGCCAGTTTTGATGGCGTAGTTTTTAGGCAAAATTCTAGCTACAAATTTCCTTTTAAAAGGGTAAAAATATCCATAAATTCCACTCGGCGTTAGCATATCCCCTAAATGATGGATAATCATTCCAAAGCCTATAGCTCCAAGTGCCAAATAGCCAAAAATAGCCCACGCTACAAACAGCAAAACTGGAATAAAAAGAAAATGAGTAGGACCTCGGTGGGTAAAAAATGTCGCCGTTACCCTAGAAATTAGCGGAAATTTACGCGAAATAAAACTCCTAGGCTCATCAATATCAGGCAATACAGAGCCTAGTAAAATCAGTCCAAAAATATAGATATTTTCAGCTCTATCCACAGCCCCCACAAAACAAATAGCCCCCAAAGCCCCAAGTGCAAGATGAGTTTTAAATGTCAAACTTCTCTCCAATCCATAGCCCACAAACCGCAGCTATAAGCACACTAAAGCTAAATATAAATGATAGCTTAAAATAATCTAAAAGCTTGATATTTACTCCACGCAATTTTAAACTAACAAGCCACAAAAGCGTCGCTAAAGAGCCAATGGGAGTGAGCTTAGAGCCGATATTGCACCCTAAAAGATGAGAATACACAAGCCCCATATCCGCCCCAAAATCCCTAAGTGCCAAATCCCCTAGCATAACCATAGGAAGATTATTTATAAGTGCTGAGCCAATACTAGATCCAACTGCTATGCCAAGCATAGAGGTAAATCTATCCAAATTTGCTAGAGTATGGATATTTAAGCGTAAAAACTCTAAAATTCCAGCCATTCCCACGCCATAAACCATCACAAAAAGCCCAATGCTAAAAATCACTACCCCAAATGGAGCCTTGCTAAAAAGCTCGAATTTACCGCCCTTTTGCATCATTATAGCAATCACCGCTACAATCAATATAAATCCACTAATAGGCAGCCCCATCGCCCCAAAAATCGCACTCCCAAAAGGCAAAGAAATCAATAACCCAAAAGCGATTATAAAATCAAATTTACCCATTTGCCTACTTGGTAAATGAAACTTTAAAACCTTAGGTAACTTCCTAATCAAAATCGCCCAAAATATCACACACGCAGCTATAAAAGCAAAGCATTGAGCCAAAATCATAGAGCCAAAATACTCACCAAAAGAGATATTAAAAAGCTTAGCGGTGATGATATTTGTAAGGTTTGAGATGATTAAGCCATTTGAGCCAAAATCGCTTAAAAATCCAAAAAATATTAAAAATGCCACCAAAGGAGAGCTAAATTCTTGATTTGCCTTAGAAAAGATAGCAAATATCAGTGGCGTAAGCACCAAAATCGCCCCATCATTTGCTAAAAATGTAGCCACAAACAGCCCAAAAACCATCATAATAGCAAAAAATTTAAGCGTATTAATCCTATAACCATCACTATATCTAGCACAAGATAGTATAATCTTACTAGCTAAGGTATCAAAAAAGCCCATCTTTTCTAACGCCATAGCGATGATAATAAGCCCTACTAATACAAAAGTAGAGTCCCACACCATCGCTAAGACCTTAAAAGTATCTGCTAAACTAATCACGCCAAATATCAGCGTAGCAAATCCCCCAAGAGCCGCACTAGCCCACACGGGCACTCTAAACGCTCTAGTGTAGATCATAAGCATAGAGATAGTAAAGATTATAAACGCCATTTAAGCCTTCATATCAATCACATAGCGAAACTCTCCAGAGCCGTTTGTCAGCTTCTCATACACTTCATCGATTTGCGATGGACTAATCAAAATAGTCTCAGGGTAAATTTCATTTTCAAGCGAAAAATCCATCATCTCTTGAGTCTCACTAATCCCACCAATTAGTGAGCCATAGACCTTCTTACCAGCTTTATGCACTAGCTCAATAACGCTTATGCTAGGCGCTATCTCATAAGGCGGAAGTCCTACAATAGCCAACTCTCCGCCAAATTTAAGCAGATCTATATAATCTCCTATATTATATGAAGTTGGAATAGTAGAGATGATGAGATTAAATCGCTCTTTTATCTGATTTTGGTCTGTTGAAGTATAAAAATTTGTAGCGCCAAGCTCTAAGGCTTGAGATTTTTTCTTATCATTTCTAGCAAATACACTAACTTCAGCGCCCATTTTAACAGCGTATTTTAAAGCCATCATTCCAAGACCGCCAAATCCAGCCACACCTACCTTATCCCCGGCTTTTATCTTAGAAAATTTAAGCGGCGAATATGTCGTAATCCCTGCGCACAATAAAGGGGCAACCTTATCCAAAGGAGCATTTTTAGGCACTTTAATGGCAAATTTTTCACTCACAACTATATTATTAGAGTATCCGCCATATGTGTTTTCATTATTGTGGAAATAATCAGTAGAATTATAGGTATAAACTGTCTTACCACTTTGACAAAACTGCTCCTTGCTAGCCAGACACGCCTCACACTCCCCACAGCTATTTACCATACAGCCAACCCCAGCATAATCGCCAATTTTAAATTTGCTCACATTTTTACCAACTGCGACTACTCGTCCAACTATCTCATGCCCTGGAACGCACGGATACATAGTACCACCCCACTCATCTTTGGCCGTGTGTATATCACTATGGCATATACCAGAATACAAAATTTCAATCAAAATATCCCCATCACCCAAGCTATGGCGAGTAAATTCAAAAGGGGTAAATTTAGAATCCTTAGATAGCATCGCATAGCCCTTAGCTGGGATTTTACCTACAAAAACACTGCTCATATTAATCCTTTAATCAAATTTTGGCAAATTCTACCCAAATTTATTAATATTTGAGTTAAGCAAAGAAAATTTAAATTCAATTATTATTTAAATAATATTTAATAATAATTATATATAATACCAAACTAGTCTTATTTTTAGGAGATATTATGAAATTATCACTTATTGCATCAAGTGCAATAATCAGTTTAGGATTGGTAAGCAATGCTAATGCTAAATACATATATCCAAATCAAGGTGATTTGGAAGATTACTTTGATGTGCGTATAGCTAATGATACCGCAAGTATGACGATAAAGGATACTTATACAAACGAAGCGTTAAATATCCAAAGCAATGTAAATGATTTTGTCGTAGATAAAATAAATAAAGAAAATACATTTACATATATCAATGTAGGCACTCACTCACTTGATATAGAAAACATACGAGATAGTGAGCTAGCAGATACAGCATCTAGAATGTATAATGCAAACCTTAGCGCTTCTAATGTCAATTTAAAAGATATGAGTTTGGAGTACTATAAAAATGCAAATTCAATAAATGCAAATGTGAAAATAAGTAACGATCCGCAATCCAATACTTCAAACTCCTCTATTTTAGTCATAAGTAGCTTGTCAAATGACAGCTCTAATGCTTCCTTAAACATAGCTGGAGCTTTAGAGGCTAGTAAAACTAAATTTGAAGGAGCAGCTACTAATGGAAATTTGAACTTTAATGTTGGAAATAAAGCAAATATCACAGATTCTAGATTTTTAGTGCTAAATAGGGATTTAGGCAATCTAGCATTAAATAAATTTACATTTATGAGTGCAGAAAACTTCAATGAAGATATAACCACCAAAAATACAGCTGGAGCTAGCTTTTTTAAGAGAATTGATGAAGTTTTTAGTAAAGAACTCGCAGATAAATTCTCATCAATAACAAATGGTAGCTACCTTACTAGAATGGATTTAAAAGACTTAGTAGAGTATAAACTAAGCGTAGAAAAAGATGGAAATAAAGAGTATCTTATCATTAGCGGTGGTCCAACTAGCAAAATAAATAGCATAAAAGCCATACTTGAAACTGAAAAAGAGTATCTAAATGCTGTGATTAAAGACTATGATTTAGAAGAAAATGCCAAATTCAATCCAGTTATGAAAGATAGCTTAGAAAACCTAAAAACACAAATTGCCAATAAAGATAATCTTATTTCTAAGATAAATAGTAGCGGTGGTGATGAAAGCAAGCTAAGCACACAAGAAAAGATGGAAGCGATCGGAATTGAGATTACTCAAACTTCTAAATTTATATTTGAAAAAGTATCTAGCCTACAAACTAGACAAGCAAATGGCTATAAACTACTTCTTACCACAGGAGTAGTTGGCGGAGCGAACAATACTAAAAAAATATCTAATTCTATGCAAACATCAGGAAATATAGATGAGTCCAAAAATATATTTGATAGCCTAGTAGCTTCTAATATCGACCCTTCGATCGGCGTAAAAGCAATTACAGATGAAAACTTCTTTAAAAATGTTAGAGATAGCTCTAAAGGCAATATAAATATCTTAAATACTGGAAGTAGCATAAATAGTGCTATTAATATATCAAATGATATGAGTATAAACAAAAGAGTAGCAAGTATAAATAACCCTTATAATAGCGTAAAATTTGCTAATATACTTAAATCTACTCTTTTAGCAAATAGTGCAAATGTAGCAAGCGATGCTATCTATGACTACTATGGGGTAAGCAGCTATGACAATAGCGTATGGGCAAATACATTTGGCGGTGTAAATATCATAGATGGAAATAGCGGTGGGCTATATGGTATTAGCGTAGGTGCTGATAGACAATTTAATGATAATTTGCTTCTTGGTGTATATGCTACTTATGCAAACTCAAATATCAAAGATAAACTAAACGAGCAAGAAGTAAATAACTACCAAATAGGTATTTATAGCTCTTATAGATTTGACTCTTATGAGATAAACTCTAAGCTTTATGGGCAAATAGGGGATACAAAGCAAGATATAAGCTTAGCTGGAAATGTAAATAGCTCAAATTTTAATAGAAAATTTGCTGGATTTAGCTCCAATATCGGCAAGATCTTTAGCGTAAGCAACGATCTATTTTTAAAACCTTTTGTAGGAGCAAACTACTACTATAGCTATACGCCTAACTACACAGAATCTGGTGCTTTATCAAGAAAGGTAAGATCTAATACTAATAACTCTGTTAGTTTAGAGCTTGGTCTAGAGAGTAGAAAATACTTTAGCCAAGACTCATATCTATTTATCGCACCTAAAATAGAGCAATATATAATCAATAATGGCGATGACTACATAGCAAGCTTTATGGGCTCAAATACTGCATTTTCTATCAAAGGAGATGATAAGAAAAAGACTTATGGGCAATTAATCATAGGCGGAAATGTCGCTTTAAATGATAGACTAAGTTTAGATGCTGGAGTTGGAGCTAAGCAAATTTTAGCCGGAAAAGTAGATTCTAAAAATGAAACCTATCTAAGCGGTAATATAGAGGTTAAATATAAATTTTAATTTTTATTGCTTATAAGGGGCTTAATTGCCCCTTGATTTAGCATTATTTCGCGCAGGCTAGCAATATAACTTCAATTTATAAATTGATTTTTATAATTTCTACCCTATCGCAAAAAAGAGATTAATTTTTGCTATGATGAAGAGATATTTTAGCTTTTTGATCTTAGCTCACAACAGAACCTAAAATTGAAAAAGCTATAATAATAATGATAAAAGCTACAATCGGCACTGCGATACCTACATAAATAGCCCATTTAGCCACGCCAGACATCTGATTAAAAACCATTTCATTATTCATATCCAAGGCTTTTTCAAAGAGTTTTATCACTAAATACTTACCAAAAATAGGAACATAAAACCCAATAAGAAAGTTTATCACAGGGATCCAGCCAAGACAAATACAAGCTATCAAATATATCAAGCCTTCTTTGTTTAGTTTTCTATAAAATAAAAACTACCCACCAAAAATAAGTCCCCACCACGACCAAGTAGGTTCAAATTTAAGCCTAGGTCTCATTCCAGCTTTAAAAAACTTCTCAGCTGCCGTGGCATAAATCTCCACCTTTTGTGGAGTGTCTAAAAATTTGCCAAGCTCTTGCCTTAAAAGCTCGGGATTTTCAAATACAGCTCCCCCCCCCTATCTAAAAATATACTTAAATTTAAAAATATTAAAATAGATTTAAATAAAATAAGGATTGCGTATGGCTACTAATTTTACTTTTAAGAGATATAAATTAAGTTTTACACATAGAAAAAGTTGTGTATCGATATAAAAGAATTTAAAACTA
>NZ_JANQCU010000017.1:0-22116 GCF_024723485.1 Campylobacter sp. RM19072 | reverse complement strand
CCCCCTTTCCACTTAAAATATTAACTTCGCAGGTCAGCAAAGCCGACCTTTGCGACAAAGAGCTACGCTCCCTTGACCCACATAAAGTCCCTACTCCGTAGGGTTACCCTATTTGCTTCAAATTTGTTTTATAAAATCTGAGCTATCGCTCAGATTTTAATAAACAAATTTTTAGCCTCTAATGGCACAGCATAATACTCCACTCCAGCCATCTCATAGCCAAGCACAAATTTATGTAAATTCGCAAACTCATCTAAGCTTAGATTAAACTCATACACGCACCCAGATTGGCTATAGCTTTTATCTGCGTTTAATCCATTCTTATCATCATAGTAATCAAACCTAGAAAGTAGCGAAAATGGCACAAATAAACTAGCTATATTGCGACTTACATATTTTATTAATTGAGCCTTGTTTATAGCTAGGTTTGAACTACTCCCATACGCTCTAACCAAGCCCCCAACCCCAAGCTTTACTCCGCCAAAATATCGCACCACTATCACAGCCGTATCAATCAAATTCGCCCCACGCAAAGCATCTAAGCAAGGTGGCCCAGAGCTTCCTTTTGGCTCTCCATCATCGCTGGAGTTTTCTACAATTTGAAAATATTTATTATAGTAGCGATACGCCCAGACTATGTGTGCTGCCTTTGGATTTTCATCTTTTAGCCTAGATTTTAGCTCTTCAAATTCGCTAAAAGGACAGATATAACTAGCAAAATTTGATTTTTTAATATCTTGCTCGTGGCTATAGCACTCTTTTACGAAATACATTTTGTATAGTAACTCAAGCTTGTATTGCCAAATTTACGGCTTTTATATAGGGTTAGTTCGCCTATTTTATCTAAAGCATTATGGCTAGATATATGCTCTATCACCACTATATCCCCCTTTAGTTGAGCTAGTAGCCCATAAATCCTATCATATATCCCATCAAAACCATCTCTAATATCAAATGGCGGATCCACATAGAGTATGATTTTTTGCGTTATATTCTCATCAACTATCTTAGGAGTTAGCTTAAATGTATCACCATAAAGTGCTATTAAATCGCTATCGCCGATCTTATCATAATTGGATTTTAAGCTATTAAATGCTAGTTTATCAAGCTCTATGGCATAGCCCTTTTTAGCATAGTTGCTAACTGCAGTTGCTGCCATCAATCCGCTACCACCAAATAGCTCTATAAACACAGAGTTATAAATATCATTTTGTAAGCTATTAAATACTGACTCTTTTACTATTGATTTGGTGCTTCTAGTGGTAGCTAGAGATGGTAAATTCAGTCTCTTGCCCTTATATTTACCGCTTGAAATAGTCGCAAATAGATTATTTTTCATACTCATCTTTTATTATTCGTATCAAATCAGATTTAAATTTATCCACCAAATCGCCTACTCTACGCTCCAAACTAGTAAGCTCACTTGACTGAATTTTGCCACTAATTTGCATAGCTGAGTAGAATTCCCCTAGAGTATTTAGTAGTGTTTCTTTGTTAAAAGGAACCTTAAGATATGGCGAATTACTATCTATTACAAAGACTGGCTTACTCCCTTTGGTTGCCCTATCGCTTACTATAAAATCACAATCTTTTCTAGTTGTCGCACTAGAACCTAAAAATAGTCTTAAACTCTCAGCCAAAAGCAGACATTCACAATCTATACAAACTCTCATACTTATACTCCTTTAATTGGGATAAATATTATCAAAATATCTATAAATTTGGTATAAAATTTGCTTTAGATATGCCTAAATATATAGGCATACTATAAATTTTTATTCTATTTAAGCCGATTTAATGCTTAATCAAACTGATTTAATTTTATTTAAAAGGATGCCAAATGGAAATTTTCAAAGTAGCCGCACAACAGCAACAAATGGATATGTCTAACGCTACAAACGCAACTCAAAGATTAAATACGCAATCTACAGCGGTAGAAAACTCAAATTCACAGCAAAACCAAAATTCACAAAATGGCACTAATGAGCATCTAACAAACGAGCAAATTCAAAATATTCTATCTCAAGCTAATGACAACCTTAGCTTACTTAGCACAAATATTAGATTTGGCTATAATGATAAGATCGATAGTATGTTTATAAATGTTATGGAGAAAGATACTGGCACTATAATCCGCAAAATTCCAACCGAACAAGCGATGAAGCTTACAGAACACTTCAAAGATATAATCGGTATGATATTTGATAAAAAGGAATAAAAATGGCAATAAATACTGAAAAATCACAACTAGGCTTAGGTAGTGGTAATGTCCTAAGCTGGGATACTATAGATAAACTAAAAGAAGCAGATACCAAGGCTCTAATCAAGCCTTTAGAGAAAGAGATCCAAAGCAATCTAACTAAACAAAAAGATCTAACCGCAATTACAACGCTACTTAATACCTTTAAAAGTAGTGTCTCAAATTTAACTGGCGATAATACCTATCTAAAGCGAGATACCAAAGCTACAGGAAGTGGTAGCGTAACCGTATCAGCAAGCACTGGCGTAGCTGAGCAAACTATGAATTTAAGCGTCCAGCAACTAGCTAGTCAAGACTCATTTCAGTCTAAGACCTTTGGGTCAAGAACAGATAGCGTCTTTAGTCAAGATGTGAGCTTTGGGATTAGTATTGGTGGTAAGGATTATGTGATTAATGCTGATTCCACTACCACTTTAGAGCAATTAGCTGAAAAGATAAATGAATCCACGGATAAAAAAGTCCAAGCCAAAATCCTAAATGTAGGTGGTAATGAGCCATATAGATTAATTATCCAATCAGCTGAAACCGGAGAGGCAAATAAGATTGAATTTTATAGTATTACAAAACCAGCTGGTAGTGGTAATACTAGCTCAGATACTACGCTAGAGGCTTTGGGATTTTATTTTGATAAGGCAAGTAATACTGGCGGAACAACAACAAAAGATAGCTATGGTAACGAGATTAATAGATTAACCCTAAAAGACCCTAGCCAATTAAGCGATGATCAAAAGAAAAACGCCGGCACCCAAATCCTAAAAGCTCAAGATGCTAAATTCCAATATAATGGCATAGATATAACCAGAAGCTCAAATAAAGTTGAAGATCTGATTTTAGGCGTTAGCTTAACTCTAAATAAGGTTGATAAACCAGATGAGAATACTAATGTATCCATCACTCAAAGCACAGAAGGGATACTAGAAGACCTAAAATCAATGGTAGAATCCTATAACTCCATAATAAATAATATAAACGAAGCTACTAAATATGATAGCGAGAATAAAATAGCAGGGACATTCCAAGGCGTAAGAGAGATAACATCGATAGTAACAGAGCTAAATAAAACCATAAATGGACTAAGCAAAGATGGTAAATCCCTAGCTGATTTTGGCGTAACCCTTACTAAAGATGGGATATTGAAACTAGACTCATCAGTAGCAAGTGATATGATAAATACTAAATTTAGTGAGTTTAAAAACTTCTTTAGCTCAGAGACTAAATTTACCAATGTTACCCTAAAAGGGGATAAAAAGGTAGAATGGAATGATGAGATAAAAGGTAAATTAACCATCAATGGCGTAGAGATAGATATAAATATCCCAAAAGATTACACCGCTGGTAGTAGTAGCACAAGCGGAACTAATGGCACTGGAAATGAAAAAGATAAGAAAAACGCCCTACTAAAAGCCATAGCAAATGCCAAAAATCTAAGCGATGTATCAGTATCATTTGACAAAGATGGCAAACTAGTCATAAAAGGCTCTGGTGGCACAGATATAGAGATAAAAGGCGATAAAACATTTTTAGAAAAACTAGGTCTAAAAGAGCAAAAGCTAGATGGCAAAACTGAGATTGTGGGTGGATTTTTCAAAGAGTTAAATGATACGCTAACTGGTCTAATCGGCAAAAATGGCACACTCACAGCCTACGAAAAAAACCTAACTAGCTCTCAAAAATCCCTAACTGAAACCAAAGAGAGAAGACAAAAAGAGCTAGATACTAAATATACTCAAATGGCTGAAAAATGGGTTCAATATGATAGCATCATAGCAAAATTAGAAAACCAAAGTAAAACCGTAAAAAGTATGATTGAGGCTGCTGCCAATGCTAATAAATAAAGGAGCTAAGATGGCATCATCTAATGCTGCATACGCAGCCTATAATCAAAATAATATGGGGATTGACTCCCCGCAAAAGCTAATTACAATGCTATATGAGGGGATTTTACGCTTTATATATCGAGCTAAAAAATCAATGGACGCTGGAGATATAGAGAGTAAGGTGCTATTTTTAAACAAGACTAATGCCATATTTTTTGAGCTTATAAACTCACTTGATATGAGTCAAGGTCAAATCAGCCACTACCTACAAGGTCTATATAGTAGGCAAATTCAGCTAATATCAGAGGCCAATATCGACAATGACCAAAACAAACTAGATGAAGTCGTTCATGTAACTAGAGAGCTTTTAGAAGCGTGGAAAGATGCTACAAAGGGCGAAAATGAATTGGCTTAATGAGTTTAAAGCCGCTTTGGTAAGTGAAAATTTAGATAAGATAGAATACCTAATAAACAACTACCCACCAAAGCTAAGCCCAGAAGAGCTAGAATGCACAGCTGAGCTATTAAAGAGTGCAACCCAGCTTTTTAGAAATAGACAAAAAGAGCTTGAAGTAGAGCTAAAAAAGGTCAAAAAAGCCAAAAAATATGATTTTTAAATCAAATAAATTTAAAATGGTGCGACTATAAGCCGAGTTCTGTTATGATGGTCATTTATCTAGATTTGATTTTAAACCAAATTCAAGCGAAGGGTTGAATATAAGACTCCAAACCACCCCTTCTTGCTGCGAGTTGGGTTTGCATAGCTACTAATATCTCTACTAGCACTGGTGGGCTCTTACTCCACCGTTTCACCATCACCGCTTAAACGGTAGTTTCCTTTCTGTTGCACTTTCCCTTGGGTTACCCCAGCCACCCGTTAGGTGGAACTCTGTCTTATTGCAGCTCGGACTTTCCTCAAGGCTTTTACCTTGCGACCATCCATCGCACCAAGCGTAATTCTAGCCAAAAATAGCTTAAATTTACAATTTAAATTTATTTTACAATATTTTATAAGTTTTTAATAGAATTTATAGCATAATTATATCTTTAAATTTTTTATCTTGTAGAAAATATTAAGGAGAATAAATGAAAAGAGCGATACTCTTAGCCCTATCAGCTCTGACAATATGCAGTGCTAATAGTATAGATCAAAATCAGATGGCTACTCCTATTCCTGATAGCATTGCATATGACAAAGAAAAAGCAATATTAGGCAAAAAACTCTATATGGATACTAGCCTATCAGCCGATGGCAAGGTCTCTTGTAATACCTGTCATGATATAAAGAGTTTTGGCGTGGATAATCAAGTATTTTCAACTGGTATTCACGGAGTGCTAGATAAACCATTTAACTCTCCAACTACATTTAATGCGGTATTTAACTTCGTTCAATTTTGGAATGGACGAGCTAAGGATTTAGCTGACCAAGCTAGAAGTCCATTTACTAATCCAAATGAGATGGGATTAAGAGATGAAGCTGAAGTTATAAAAATAATAGAGCAAAATCCTGATTATAAAGCTAGATTTAATGATATTTATGGCGAAATAAATATGGAAAATATCACAGACGCTATAGCTGAATTTGAAAAGACATTGATAACTCCTAACTCTCCATTTGATAGATACCAAAAAGGCGATCAAAATGCCATTAGCGACGCGGCCAAGAGAGGATGGAATGCCTTTAAAAACAATGGATGTATAGCGTGCCATCAAGGGCAAAATCTAGGTGGCACTATGTATCAAAAAATCGGTATATTTGAGCCATATCCAAATCAAGAAAATCTAGGTCGCTATGAAATAACTAAGCAAGAAACCGATAAGATGGTCTTTAAAGTCCCAAGCCTAAGAAATATAGCCAAAACAGCTCCATACTATCACGATGGTAGCGTTCCTACGCTTGATGCGTGTGTGCAATTTATGGCATATTATCAATTAGGCAGATTTTTAGACCAGCAAACAGTCGATGATATAGTCGCATTTTTAGAGAGTTTAACGGGGGAATATAATGAGCAGTTCTAAGAAAATCAGTTTTTTAAAACAGTTTATAGCACTTACTGTGCTTGTTTTGGTATTTATATTTATTCTTTTGGCGTTTATATTTAATAATTACAAATCAACTCAAAAGAATGAAAAAATAGCGATGGTTACGCAACATTTGCAAGTTTATGACCTAAAGATTGATGAGGTATTTAAGACTAAATTTAACTTTATCAATTACGATCAAAGCGTGATTTATAGCAGTAAATTTAAAAATACTCTAAATGAATTAGCCGCCTTAGATGTAGATAAAAATATGATAAACTCCATATCTTCATCATTTTATGCTAAGCAAGAGCAACTAGAGAGATTTAAATCCGCAAATTCAATTGCTATAAACTCAAAATCATATCTATTTACTCTAAGCCATGAAATAGATAAACTAGTAGTAGCAAACCCAACACCAAATAACCTAGCACTTCTAGAAGCAATGGATCAAATCTTGGCAATTGTATCAACTCAAAATATCCTAGCCAAAGATGTGATAAATATGCTTAATGAGCTTGTAAGCGTGATTAATAAAGCTCAAATTGGAGATAATGAGCTATTAAATCTCTTTAAAAAGCACTTTAATATGATGATGAGTCAGATTAATGTAATGCAAAATAACTCTACTTTATATCTTAGTCAAGATTTGAGTAATAAATTAACTAAATTTGAGACAATCATCTCAAATCAGATAGAGCAAAGCAATAAAAACCAACTCTATATCGCAATTGCGGTATTTGGTATAACTTTGATTATCTTTGCTCTATTTATATGGCTAACCCTTGTTAAGGTGGTAATCCCTATTGGAAATTTAGAGATATTAAGCTCAAATTTAGCAAGTAACAAAGCAAATCTTAGCTCTAGATTAAAAATAGATCCAAAAAGTGAGCTAGCCACAAGTGCTGGATATATAAATAAATTTATCCAAATAGTCCAAAACTCAATACTAGAAGCAATTGATAGCTCAAATAGTAGCCATAAAAACTCAATTGCCTTACAACAAAACGCACATAAACTAAAAGATAACTCACTTCATCAACACGAGCAAGTAGCAAGTGTCCAAAAAATCACAATCTTGCTAAATGAGGCTATAAATTTAAATAGACAACTTGCCAATGACGCTACTATAAATATGCAAGATCTAAAAACTCTGATGAATACAGCAGAGCAAACTCTTTTAGAGTTAATAAAATTAATAGAAGTAAGTAGCCAACAAGAGAATGAAATAGTAGCTAATATGGATCAACTAGTCCAAAGTGCAGATACTATATATGGCGTTACTAACCAGATTAAAGATATTGCCGATCAGACAAATCTACTAGCCCTAAATGCCGCTATAGAAGCTGCTCGTGCTGGAGAGCATGGTAGAGGATTTGCTGTGGTGGCTGATGAAGTTCGTGCCTTGGCTGAAAAGACTAGTAAATCTCTAGGCGATATTAATATCACGGTCCAAACAATCGTCCAACAAGTAAATAACAATAAATCTCTAATGGATGATATTCATCTATCAATGAGTAACACTTCAGAAAAAGCTGCTGATCTAAAAGATGAGATAGCAAATTCGATTAGCACACTAGACTCTGGTATTAAATCCACTAAAACCGTAGAGGATAAATCAAACGATGCCAAAGAGAGAATGGCAATGCTAAGCAATAATATACAAAAGGTCAGCACCGCTGCCACCGAGCTTACTGAGCTTGCTACCCATATCGAGCAAGTATCTGATGAGATCTTAGATAGTGCGGTTAAGCTAAATAATAAATTAATAAGCTTTAAATAAACAGATTAAATTTGGATTTGTAGCTCTAAACTACAAATCCGCAAAATCAAATATCTCCCTACCTAAAATCTCACGCAATAAAGTAGTAGCATAAGAGCCCTTTTGTAGTGTAAAACTAAGGCTAAATTGAGCCTCTTCTTCATTGTAGCTATACCTCATCTCATCAGCCCAAACCCAGTTAAACCTCCTTGAGCCATTCATAAATTTGATAAACTCAGTCCCTATAATATCTCTTTCAATCTGCATAGCCACGCCACTAGCCTCATACGCTTTAGAGCCTAGAAGCAATCCACAGCTAGTGCGATCCCTTTGGATAAATTTCTCAACTTCACAGCTTAAATCTTCACACAAAAATAGCTTACCAAATGGATAATGCCCCATCACTTCGCCACGAATTAGCTTAAAAAACTGCTTTTGGGATTTTAAATCTTTGATTGTATCCATATCAAATTTATAAATTTCAGCTAACTCCTTAATGCTAAAACTATCGCAAAATCGGCTAATCTCCACACGCTTGCTAAGATAGCGATTAAAAAGCTCACCCTGATACGCACTAATTAAAAAATCTCTAAGCTTTGGATTATATTTTTTAAGATTTTTTTTATCCCCATTTGCCATAGCAGTTAGTAGCTCTTTAGCATTTTGATAATTATTAGCAAATTTACCAAATCTTTGATAGCCAAAGTAATTAGCAAAACCACGACTATCAATCAAATTTATAGCATTTTTTAGCTTTTGAGCCTCGCTTGGAAGCACTTTTTTAAGGCGAATAAAAAAGTGATTACCCTTCAAATGACCAATTCTAAGCTTATTATTATGGCGAGTAGTATTTAAAATTTTAATATTATCATAAGAGAAATTCGCTATAGCACTCTCAAATTTAGCTGGAAGTGATATAAACTGCGTTGTCATTCCCTCTTTATCTTTTAGCCCAGCATAACCAAAATCTCTGATTCTTACTCCTGTAGCAGATGATAAAATGCTTAATAGCTCAAATGTGCTTAATCCCTTTTTTTGAATTTGCACTATTAAGTGCTCTCCGCTACCGCTATACTCATATAATGGGATTTCACGCACCACAAAATCGCTTGAATTTTTACTAAAATACGCATTGATAGGAGTATGCGTTGTTGTAAGTAATGGCTTAAAAATGGCTGAATTTTCCATGGAATTTTGCCCTTTCGTTTATAATTTTACCTAGTAAATTTAGCTTTACTCTACACATTTTGGCTTGATTTAACACCCTTTTTATATTTCTAGGTGGCACCGCTATAAGCATCTCATACTCTTCTGCGCTGATAAATTCGATTTTAGATAACTTTTTATTAAATTTAACTCCCCTATTTTGCGTAATTTTAGCCAAATCACTAGCCAATCCATCGCTAATATCCATACCAGCCCTTAGCCATTTAGCACTGCGTTTAATAAACTCAAATCTCAAATTTGGTCTTACAAAACGAGAATTAGCCCCTATCTTGCCATTATTTAAAAGCGTCCTAAGCCCCTTTAGCGAACTGCCTAAATCCCCAGTATAGCACACTATATCCCCTACTTTTGCCCCATATCTGCTTAATGGATTTTTAGCGTTAAGATATGAGATTATGGTTAAGCTAATGATTAATTTATCACTTGAGATTGTATCGCCGCCGATGATTTGCGTATCAAACTGCGACGCTGCTTCTTTTAAACCATTGCTTAGCTCTTTAATATATTTGCTACTTAAATTCCTAGGCAATCCAAGACCCAAAAGTGCATATCTTGGCGTGGCATTCATAGCTACTGCGTCGCTTAAATTTACCATCATTGCTTTTATGCCTATCTGCCTTGGGCTAAGCCAGTGTGATTTAAAGTGAATATCTTCAACAAACATATCCTTGCTATAAACTACATTACCAATAACCGCACCATCATCGCCATTTAATTTATTAGCGAAATTTGATATTATACTTTGCTCTTTATCCACTCTAAAATCGCCTCATCTGAGCTAAATTTATACCCATTTAGCTCTGCTCCATCTAAAATCTTATCGCCATTATCTAGTGAGATTATATATTTTGACTCTTGGCTACTTTTCATCCAGCTTAAAAATATAGAATCATCAGCCCAAATCTCAGCACCCTTGCCACCTGGGATAGCTACAATATCATATCCGTATAAGGACTCACAGCTTAGATGCATAGGAAGGCTAATCCCCATCTCATCAGTCGCATCGCCCCTAAATCCAACCACCACAAACTCAATCCCACACCTAGCAAAAATATCATAAATTCTAGCAAAATTTAAAAGATTTACCCCATCATAGACCACTATACAGCTTTTCATATTTAACCTTACTATTTTGATGGCGCCATATTATCAAAACTCCTATAAAATAGCCATAAATTTGGTATAATTTGATAAATTTTATAAAGGTTAAATGATGATTTATAGCGATGATTTTATATATATAGAGATCGAGCCAAATGCCTTGCCGTGGATAAAAATCTTTACAAAAAGCAATTTTAAAGAGATTAGCCACTGCGATGAGAATACTAGAAAAAGGCTATTTGATGCTGCTTTAGAGTGCGAAAAGGCTATGATAGAGTTCTATAACCCTACAAAAATCAATTGGGCGAGTTTTGCTAACTATGTGCCTAGAGTTCATATACATATTCAAGCTAGATTTGAAGATGATGAGTTTTTTCCTGAATCATTATGGGGCAAAAAGCAAAGAGATAGTGTGCCAAGAGATATTAAAATAGATGAATTTGCTATATATTTAAATAATAAATTAAACAAAGTTTTTAATTAATTTTCAATTATTTAAGATATGTTATTTTTAGATAATTATAATCATTTTACAAACTCAAAAGGAGAAAATATGAAAAAACAAATTCTAACTTCAGTTGCGGCTCTAGGCCTACTTTTTAGCGTAGCAAATGCAGCCGTTTATAGCGTTGATGCTGTTCATTCTAGCACAGCTTTTAAAATCAAACACCTTCAAGTAAGCAATGTTACAGGGACATTTAGCAAATTTAATGGTGAGCTTGATATTACTAATAAAATTCCATCTAATCTTACAGCTACAATCGAAGTAGATTCAATCAATACAAATAATGAAGGTCGTGACGCACACCTTAAAAAGGCTGATTTCTTTGATACTGCTAAATTCCCACAAATCAAATTTATAATGAAAAGTTTTGAAAATAGTGGAGATGGCCAAGGCAAAATTAAAGGCGATTTAACAATAAGAGATGTTACTAGACCAGTAGTGCTTGATTATGAATTTGGTGGAGTAAGTAAAAATAGACAAGGTGCTGAGATAGTAGGATTTAGCCTAGAAGGCAAGATTAAAAGAAGTGATTTTAACTTCGCTCCAGAGTCTAGCACAGTAGCACTTGGTGATGAGATCAAACTAAATATAGAGATTGAAGCATTTAAGAAGTAATTAATTAGATAAAGCGGTTTTTAAGCCGCTTTATCTAATTATGCTAAAGTCGCATTAAGCATCCAAATTTTCTTTTCTAATTTGGCATAGTTCTCTTGAGCTATTGCTACAGTTGTATTATCATCAGCTTTTTGAGCTACATCTTCAAGCTTTTTAAACTCAACTACTAGATACTCAAATGCAGCTTTTAAGGCTTCTATAACTTCTATTGGTGTATAGCTATCTTTGCTAATTTTTGGTGCTTTAGCAACTTTTAGTAGCTCATCAGCTTTAGTAATAGCTTTGCCACCTATTTGGATAGCTCTTTCAGCCATCTCATCAAAAAGCTCAGCCAACTCATCATACTCTTTTTCTGTATATTCATGAATTGAGAAAAATTGCAATCCCTTTACATTCCAGTGATAATCATGAAATGTAACAAATAAGCTGTGTGCGTCAGCTTGAAGTTGGTTTAACTGCTCTACTACTTTTTTCATTTTAAATCCTTTATGTTTAAGTTGTGTAATTATACAGAGTTAAAACTTAAAATATAATAAAATAAATAATAATTTTTATTATTTAGTATAAATTTTAATCTATTAATCACCATCATCTAAAAGCTTTTTAAGTATTCTCTTACCCATTTCAACTCCTGGTTGATCATAGGTATTAATACCAAACATAACCCCTATAGCACTAGTAAGCAACTCATAATAATATATAAGCCACCCGCAATGCCACTCATCTATCCTATCTAAAGCTATCTCATCAATGCTTATTAGCTCGCTGGCTAGGGCTTGCATGGTTGAGTGAGCTTGAGCATTAAATACATCGCTAATCGGTTTAGAATTTACAAAATCACATCCGCTTAAAAAATCTAAATTTAAATTTGGCACCACTATATCGCTTCCATGGTCTTTTATGGTTATAAATGTTACGGTTTTATCCTTTATGCCTTCCATTATAAGCTGTAAAAATGAGTGCTGGTCTTTACTACCTACTAGACCAACTGGAGTTAGGCCAACCCTTTTATATCCACGCTTTTTGCCCAAGCTCTCAGCCCATAGCTGAATATACCACTCATTAAAACTAGTCAATCTATCGCTATAACTAAATAAAACATTTATCTTAGCACTCTTATGGGTTGCGTAGTGATAAGCTTTTTGTAAAATTGTATCATCGCCATTTTGCAAATACTGCTCTTTTACGCTATTAGCCCCATCAAGCAAGGCTTTAATATCAGCACCACAAAGCCCAAGCGGAACTAATCCAATCGCAGAAAGAACACTAAATCTACCGCCTACATTTTTTGGTATATTAAATATCGTAGCATTTATCTTTTTAGCGTGATTTTCAAGCGGACTATTTGGGTCTGTTATAAATATAAAATTGCTATAATCTTTAATATCAAATTTATCCAATATATATTTGTATATCGATATAGTCTCTATCGTTGTACCTGATTTGCTAGAGATTATAAAAATCGATTTTTGTGGGTTGATTTTAGCTGATTTTTGCTCTATGCTAAATGGATCAAGATTATCTAAAAATATAAGCTCTTTTTTTAAATTTAGCATATCATAAAGAGCCTTAACGCCAAGTGAGCTACCACCAACGCCCACAAGCACAACACTATCAAAATCCATATTCTTAATAGATGAAATCGCATGTATTAATCCATCTATCTCAAAGCTTGGCAAGTGATAATAGCCTATTTGGCCATCATTTACCTCATCATTAATGCGTCTTGTGTAGCTATTAATACTGCTGATGTTTTGCTTATGAAATTTAAGACTATTTTCTACCATTTTCATACTCGTAAAAGAAATTTGTAGCTTCGACAAATCCGCTTACACTACCACAATCAAATCTTCTACCTTTGAATTTATATGCTAAAACCATACCATTTTGAGCCTGTTTTAAAAGTGCATCAGTAATTTGAATTTCGCCATTTTTGCCTGGATTTGTATTTTCTATAATCTCAAAAATATCTGGAGTTAAAATATATCTACCTATAATAGCCAAATTTGTAGGTGCATCGCTTGGGTCTGGCTTTTCTATCATATCATTTACCATTATTAGATCATCTTCTATAAATCTACCATCGACAACTCCATAGCTGCTAACGCTATCTTTAGAGACTTCCATCACAGCAACGATACTACAACGATACTTCTCATATATTTTTACCATTTGAGACATTACATTTTCGCCATCTTCATTGATACACAAATCATCAGCCAAAATCACCCCAAAGGCCTCATCTCCAACAAGCCTTTTTCCGCTATAAATAGCATCGCCTAGCCCTCTCATATACATCTGGCGAGTAAAGGTAAATGTGCATTGATCCATAAGCTGCCTAATGTCATTTAGCATATACTCTTTATTTGTGCCTGAAATTTGATGCTCTAGCTCATAACTTATATCAAAGTAATCTTCTAAAGCTCTCTTGCCACGACCTGTGACAAACGCCATATTACTCATACCGGCCTCTCTAGCTTCATCTACACCATAGTGAATTAATGGTTTAGTAAGGATAGGGAGCATCTCTTTTGGTAAGCTTTTAGTCGCTGGTAAAAATCTCGTCCCATACCCAGCAGCAGGGAAAAGGCAAGTTTGTATCATCAATATTCCTTTGGTAAATTAAATTTGCTAAATTTACACTAAATTTACTTAAAATATAATTTTAAGGCAGAGTTATTGTAAAAAGCTTAGGGCTACTTTGGACTGATACAGAGCCTTTATGAGCGTTTATGATCTCTAAGCTTAGGGCTAGGCCAAGACCATTGCCTTTTAATTTTGTAGTCTTAAATGGCTCAAATATCGCTCCACTAGGCAAATTAACCCCGCTATCACTAATATAAAAATTATGCAAACCATCTTCAAATTTATGCTCTAAGCTCACAATCCCACTCTCATCATCGCTCTCTTCGATGGCATCAATAGCATTAAATATAAAATTAGTAAATACCAAATCAAGCAGATTAATATCTCCACATATCTCCCCATCAAATCCGCTAAATTTAAACTCAATATCCTTGCTAAAAGCATATTGATTGATAGCTTCACGGCATATAATCTCTAGTTTACTTAGATCAAATTTATTAGAATTTATATGAACGCCTTTGGTAAATAAAAGCGTGGCTTTAATAATCCTCTCAACCCTATAAATGGCTTTTTGAATCTCTTCAATTAATGGGCGATTTTTGTCATCAATTCGCTTTAAAAGAGTGCTAGTTAGCAAAGAAATTGAGCCTATGGGATTGCGAATTTCATGCGATAAATGTGCCGCTACAGCTCCCATAGAAACTAGTCTAGCTGATCTTTTCTCATCAGTTATATCAGTAGCTAGGATTATTTGATTTTGCATACTATTAGTAATTTTAATGGCATAAACTCTATTTTGAAATTCAATCTCTTGTGTGCTTTTTTGGATATTAATTTCATCTAAAATTCCCATAATCTGCTTAGCCTTATCATTACTAAGCACCACTTCCCCACTTGAGCTAATCGCCCACAATGACGCACCTAGGCTCTCTACAATCCCTTGGGTAAATTTTTGTAAATTCGCATATGACTCACCTAAAATTTTATACTCTTTTTCTATTAAATAAGTCTGCTCTATTAGACTTTTTAACCCATCTTCTATATTTTTGGTTTTCTCATTCATATAAATCCTTAAAATCATCAAGCCCAAACAAAATCACCCTATCATCTCTAAGCCCTAAAAGCTCATTGCTAAAGCCTGATTTTGAAAATAACGCTATTTTATCCCAATTTATTTTGGATTTTTCGCACTTTTGAATTAGTAAATTTAAGATATTTTTACACACTTTTCTCTCTTTATACTTTGCTTCAGCTACGATGGTAAATCCATCATAATTAGCATATATATCAATCTCATTTTCCCTATCCCAATAGCTTGAGATCTGCTCTTTTGGAATATTTAAACTCTTAGATAAAAGCTCAATACAAGCTAGCTCAAACTCAAGCGAGCAATAGTGATCAAACTCACGCCGAATCTCCTCCATAACCATATCATTTTGATTATTTTCTATCAGTTTTAAATTTGGCTCAATAAATCTAAACCAAAATCTATAAAATCGTTTTGTGAAGTGAATTTTATCTTGAATTTGATACCTTCTAAGCTCCTTTTTTAGCTTTTGATGGCGAATTTTAGGCGGTTTAATCTCTTTTGATTGCTCAATTTTGATAAAATTTTTATTTAAAAGCTCATTTATTATAGCACTACTTAGCGACCTAGATAGATATTTACTAGCTACAAATCTCTTTCTATCACCCTTAGAAAGACGCATTAAAAATCTTTTAGCCTCATCATATTCAAAGTAAAACTCGCCTTTTAAACTCTGATATTTAGCTAAAATTTCAGACTCAATAGCTACAAAAATATCATCATATCCACTTACAACCCTATCAAAAACAAAATAAAATTGCAAATATTTTATGGTATCCAAATCGCCCTAGCCTTTTAAATTTACAAAATTATAGCAAGTTTTGGTTATAATAGAGCCAAAACAACCCAAGGGTATATTATGAGTGGCAGAAAATTATGGCTTTATAATGGTTTTTTTACGCTTTTTTGTGTAGCGGTGGCGCATTTTATTTTACAAAATTACCTTTATATGCGTCCTTGCGTTCAATGCGTGTATATAAGGTATTATATGATAATTTCGGGATTTGCTTCTATATTAATATTGATATTTTATAGGCAAATTTGGATATTTATGGCTGGTTTTTTGCTATTTATATATGGCATAATTTGCGGAATTTTAGAGGCTTTAAAGCTAAATGCAATCCATAAAGCAATATTAAGCTCCAATCCATTTGGCGTAAAAGGCTGCCTTGATAAGCCAATATTTGAGCTAAATATAGCGTGGGATGAGATTTTGCCATCTATATTTAAAGCCACAGGTCAGTGCGGACTAGATATGCCAGTAGTGCCGCTTGATGTTAAATTTGACCCAATTCAAGCATATTTCATAGAGCTATATCAAGATGGCTGGTATCTCATACCGCCTTTAAAGCTAATTAATATGGCACAAATTTCAATCATTATATTTAGCATAGCTTTGATTTTGGGTTTGGTTTCATTAATATTAAGAGTAAAAGGTAGAAAATGATTAAGATATTAGAGCAAATTTGGGGGATTAAAACCCTATATGTCGATGAAAATCATATAAGTAAATTCAGTAGTGATGAAGCGGCGATAATCCTTTGTATCACACCAAGAAATTATGATAGGCTAATTAGATTAGAGAGTTTAAAAGGGATTTTTGCAAGGGCGAATTTAAGTCTAAATGAGTATAGCGTCCAGCTTAGTCAAATTGGCATAATAAACGCTATAAAGGCCTTGCAAATAGATATAAACGGGGTTTTAAATGGATTAAATGAGATAGCTAAAAATGATATTATAGATTTTGCTGGCTACTCTTTGATAAGTGAGTTTATAAATAGCCTTGAGCTTGATTTTACTAAAGTAGATAGCGCCAAAGCTCAGCCATTTCATAAAAATCTCCACACGCTAAATGAAATTCATCAAATTTTAAGCGAATTTGAATTTAAAGAAGTTAGCCAAAGACTGATTAACGCCTACGATAGTGCTAATAACTCTAAATTTAAAATAGCAGTTACTGGGGTGATAAATGCTGGAAAAAGTAGCACTTTAAACGCACTGATGAATCAAAATATTTTGGGTGCTTCAAATATCCCAGAAACAGCGAATTTAAGCATTCTAACCTATAGCGAAGATGAATTTGCCAAAGTATGCTTCTGGTCGCCCGAAGAGCTAAAATCGATGGATTTAGAACCACAAGAGATACAAGACAAAATCATCCCAATAGATGAGTTAAAGTCCTACACAACAGCTTCTAATGAGATTAGCAAGATGGTTAAAGAGGTGATTTTGGGGATTAAATTAGATATTTTAAAAGATGGAATTGATATAGTTGATACCCCTGGCCTTGATGATGCGGTGGTATTGCGTGAGATTTTAACAGCTAATTATATGAGTCAAAGCGATTTTACACTTCATCTAATGAACGCTAGTCAAAGCGCAACAAAAAAAGATATGGCATTTATAGTAAATACTCTAAAAAATGGTAAAAGCGCAGGCCTAATCATCGCTCTTACTCACATTGATAAGCTTAATCCAAATGATATAAAAGAGGTTTTAAACTACACCAAAAATAG
Source organism: Campylobacter sp. RM19072 (assembly GCF_024723485.1). NCBI lineage: Bacteria > Pseudomonadati > Campylobacterota > Epsilonproteobacteria > Campylobacterales > Campylobacteraceae > Campylobacter > Campylobacter sp. RM19072. Next base: position 4,618 of record NZ_JANQCU010000017.1, on the reverse strand, counting down.
CATAAAAACCGAGCTTAGTGAGTGTGGCTTTGATGAGAGCTTGGCTGATGAGACGAAGTTTTTTACCATTTCAGCGATTAAAAATATCGGAATAGATGAACTAAAAAGCTATCTTTATGAGAGCTTTTTTGGCTCAAATTCTAAAAAGGCAACCCTAATTATCGATAACTACAAAAAAGAGCTTTTAAATATCGCAAATTTAATAGAAGATGATCTAAAAGCACAAAAAACAGCCCTAACTTCAGATACCTCCACAGCCAAAGAGCTTGTCAAAACACTCCAAAATGAGATAGATGAGATAAGCAGTGCCACAAATAGCATGAATAGCGAACTTGAAAATCTACTTAAAAGATTAAATTATGATAACGAAAATAGCAACGCAACGCTAAAAGCCATAAGCGCTAAAATCAAAGATAGAGTAATCAGCGATGTCAAATACGCCACAAATAAAAAAATCAAGCTAGATATCGCTAGACTTGGGGTGATTATAGAGAGTGGTTTTAATGACTCTTTTATAGATTTTTTCAGAGATTTTAAGCAACAAATCAGCAAAGATATTGACTCTGCTAATAAAATTTTAGAGCTAAAACTTGGGGCGAAAAATGCGAATTTGAATCTGCCAGATATTAGGGGTTATATAGACCAAAATCTACCTAAAATCAACTACGAAATTTTAAATAGTGATGTAAATAAAGCTATAAAAAGTGATAAAAATATTGAGATTATAGGGGCTAATTTAACCAAAATTTTTGATGATTTTATAGTGAGTTTAAATCTACCAAACCAACTTAGCAAACTAGCTAGTGCTTGTACAAACGAGTATATAAATGGTATTAAATTTGAGTTAAACGCTATGAGAGAGCATCTACAAACCAAAGAAGAACAGATAAACAAACTAGCCAAATCAGCCTTTGAAAATATCAAAGACAAAGAGCAATTAATAACCGATATAGATACCAAAATATCGCAATGCCAAGAGATCAAAAATAGGATAGAGCTATGCTAAAAGAGTTTATAAAAGAGTATAAAAGAGTATATCAAATCAGCTTTGATGATGGATTTTTAGGTGAATTTGAGAGATTTTGTGCCTTTATTTGTGAGCCTAAATTTCACCCTAGTAAGGAGCTAATCGAGAGATTAAACTTCCTTAGCCTACTAAGCCACGAACCTCCGCTTGTAGCGATTGTCGGGCAGTTTAGTAGCGGGAAATCAAGCTTTTTAAACGCACTTTTAGGTGCTGATATATTACCAACTGGGGTTGTGCCAGTAACCGCTAAGCCTACATTTATCAAATACGCACCAAATTATATGCTTAAAATTCTACACAACGATGGTAGAGATGAGTATAAAAATATAGATGAGCTAAGCGCCTTTGTAGATCAACGCCACGCCCTAAAAGATGTCAAAAATCTCACAATCTACGCTCCAAATGAACTACTTAAAAAGATAAGCTTCATCGATACTCCTGGGCTAAATTCAAGAAGCGACGCCGATACCAATGAGACTAAAATGATATTAAAAGAGGCCGTAGCTTTAATTTGGATTAGCTTAATCGATAATGCCGCTAGAAAAAGTGAGCTAGATGAGCTAACTCTCATCCCAAATGGCCTAAAACAAAACGCAATTGCCCTATTAAACCAAAAAGATAAATTAAGTAGCGATGAGATAACTAGAGTTTTAGCCCACGCCAATCTCACATATAGCAATTATTTTAGCTCTATTGAGGCTATCTCAGCCAAACTCCAAAGAGAAAATAACAGCGATAGCGGATTTGAAGCGGTCTTTAAATTCCTAGATAAAATAGCTAACACAAAAGAAGATTTTATCAAAGCAACTTCGCAAGAGATACTCCTATCATCACAAAATCAAAATTTAAGCTTTATAAATATTTTAGATGAAATTTCAGATATTTTTACTAAATTTCAAGATAGAACAAATCTTAAATTCAGCGAGTTAAATGATAGTTATAATGCCAAATTTGAGATATTTTTTGAAGCAATCAAGCAAAATGCAGCCTTAATAGCAAACGAAATTAATAGTGCTTTAAAAAATGAAAAATCAGCTTATTACAAAGAAAAAAGCGGATTTTTAAGCAAAAATAGCTTTGAAAAGATAGAGTATGAAAGAGTCTCTCTAGATAGAGATGAAATCTTAGGCAAACTCATCTATAATGATGATAAATTCGCTAAGATATTTAAGAAATTTAAACGAGATTTAAGCGAATTTGAAAATGAAATTTTAGCCGATTTACAATCAATCTTTGATGAGTTAAAAGAGCTTACACTTCGCTATAAAGCCAAATATGAGAGCATTAGAAAATCAGACCCACTCCACTCTGATCTACTTTTTGCCGATATTCGTAAATTCTCAAGCGAAGTCTATTCTCTATTTTTAAGCCATATTGAGACGCTATTTTTGGCTAAATTTGCGAATTTAGGGCTATTTTTTGAAAGAGTTTTTATAAAAGTTAGCGCTAACTACCAAAACGCAATTAGACTAAGCGTGAATTTCATAGCTCAAAAGTGCGAAAAAAGCAGCCAAGACTATGAGTCTGACCCCGTTGCTTTTAGCTTGTATTATCCAAGATTAAGTGAGATAAATGAGAGAATTTTAAATGAGCTTAGCTATTATGAATTTGAGAGTGAATTTAGCGGTAATGCGACATTTATTACTAAATTTATTAACTCTCTTAAATTGCAAATGGCTGATCTAATGAGTAAAAATCAGAACTATATAAACTCGCTAAAATCAAAATATCAAAGCGACCTAAATGAGTTAGAAAATAGTTTGCCTTGGTCTTAGAGTTGGCAGAATTAATCTGCCAAATCCTCAAAATCCTCAAAATTATCTACAAATTCATTCGCTAAAAATTTAGCATAAATATCGCTTTCAATCCTACTTTTAAACTCACTGAATTTAACTCTATCGCCATCTTTTATATGATTTAAAAGCTTTAGGGTATATTCATCATCGATATGGGATTGTAAAAATTTGATAGCTCCACTCATTCTAGCTTCGCAATTATCAATAGATAAAACCGCACGCAAAATCTCGCCATTTAGGCTATTTGCCGCTCCAGAGTATGGCACTAAGACCTTATACATATACTCAATGCCCTCTTTTGCTTCAAAGCAATTTGCCTCTAGCCTTACCCCATTTTCATCATTCCAAATTTTATATGTCTTATCGCCTACAATGCTATCAAATCTCTTACCATCATTGCTAGAGCACTCCCAACACCTATCAAAGCACTCATCATTCCAACCATTCAAAGCAAAAAATCTACCATCATACTCCACAACCGCTATTTGCGTATCTTGCCAATGCATTTTAATCCTTTTTAATTTTCATAAATTCTATCTAAATTTATTAATATTTTAGTTAAACACTATATGTAAATCCTATATTAAATAATTATTTAAGTAAGGGGTATATTTTATTTTATAAGATTTGATTTAAATTATTTATTATAATATTTTTAAACCATTAGCTCCGTTGTAAATTCTAGCATTTTTTAATCTAGAATAGATCTAAAATCACAAAATAGCTATTTAAAAGCGATATTGTCAAATTTAGATTAGCTTGCCAAAATACAAAAAATGTTAAGACTGATTTTTAGCACGATACGAAACATTGGACTAGGCATTTTTGTAAATGGTACTTTTGCGTTGAAGTTTGGCGATGGCGGAAGCTTGGCATATTTAGCGATAGTTGAAGGTATAGAGGTTATGCTTTTAGCTGGTTATGCTGAATTAAAAGCAAAAGGAGCAAACGATGAATAAGCTTTTAATTTTTGGAGCGGTTATCATCTCAGCCGTAGCGGCGATTTACGCACGCAACAATTTTAAATCAAAGTTGCAACATTAATTTAAACAATAAAAGGAATAAAATGAAAAATTTTAGTAACTAGTGCTTTAATAGCTGGAGTGTTTTTTAGTAGATGTGCCACGCTTACAGAAGCATATTCTAATACAGTAAATAGTATCAATGAAGCAGCTAGAGAAGCAAATGTTAAAAATCAACAAAATACAAATAACAAATATGAAGTATTAAGTGAAGATGGCGATACTAGATTTGGAACAGTATATTAATTATTTATAAATTCATATAATCATCTCCCAAAATAAATCTCTTTATCATTAGTTTTATCTTCTATTGCTTTTGAGTAAGAGAAGTTTTCTCTTACTTTTATCACACTATCTTTAGCTAATAAATCTAGAACTTTTTTATATTCTTTATAGATGAAGCTATCTTTATCTATATCATTGCTTTTATCTTTTACTATTTTTTCTATTTTTTTCCCTATTAAATCTGATAGAAATTCTTTCTTACTTTGAAGTAGCTTTAAATAGTTGGTATACTCTTTGATTTCTATATTAGATTGCTTTAGTATATGAATGCTTTTATCTAAGCTATCAATCTTTTTAGATAGATTAAATATATTGTTTTTATCATTACCAAATACCTTAGCATAAGCTAAAGAGCTATCTATATTAATTTTAGCATTTTTTATCAAGCAGTTTTTTAGTAACTACAATACTAAAAATTTATATAAAATCAGTTTAAGAGTAAAATCTATATGAGTTATTCTTTTATAAAAAGTTGTGTATCATATTTA
>NZ_JANQCU010000016.1:0-24125 GCF_024723485.1 Campylobacter sp. RM19072 | reverse complement strand
GGGTCTTGCGGATTAGATGGCACTTCGGTTTCGTGGATTGGCGGTATAGAGATCGGATCTTTATTTATCGTAGTTTTATCCCCATCAAGCTTAATCTCAAAATCAATACTATTATTGCTAGCTATCTCAACCTTATTAAAATTACCTATATGAGTAGCCAAGCCGCCTAATTGAATTTTAATCTCTTTATTAACTGCGTAATACTGCTTTAATGGATTATACTCCAAATCTCCGCCATTAATGCTATAATCTTTAGCGATCAATTGTGAATTATCATCATTGCCAAAATCCAAAATAAGCTTTGAGTTTTGACCCTTTTGCGTATATGTGCCATCTACTACTAGATCACTTAAATCCTCATTACCAGGGCGGATAATTGAGTTATCATTAGTTAAATTTTGCTTAATAACCCCATTACCGCTTAGGGTTGAGCCGTTATTTACATAGACACTTCCAGCGATTTGTGCTCTTTTACTATCTTTGCTTAATAGTCTTATGCCACCACCATTTATCACAGTAGCACCCTCATAGCTATTAGCACCACTTAGGGTTAAAACCCCACTCCCAGACTTGATAAGCCCTACATTTAAATCATTTAATTTTTTAGGTAGATTATCAGCTTCAGGGTTGTGAGTATTAGCCTCCCATTTTCTTTGGCTTATATCATTGCTAAATTCAGCATCACTGCCCTTAGTATCTAGTGAGTAATACACAGCAGTCTCGCCAAATTCGCTTTTTACATCTATATCATTTAATCTATTTGCATCTAAAATCCCTAAACCTTTTAAAGCCTTATCAATATCTAAAATTCCTTGACCAAATAGATCCTCTTTCTTAACCTCTTGAACCCATGGATAATCTTTATCATCAATAGCTGCCATATGGCTCATACGATCATATTTCCAATTTATACCAAAATATCCCGAATTTAATAAATCCATCTCAACAGCTTTTTCATCTATACTGCCATCTTCCTTTTTTGGAATTTTGCTATCTACATAAAATATTGTGTATTTTTTTGTGCTAGGGCAAAGACTGCCATTATCGCAAAGAGTTTTTCCCGTTACAGTCTCTTTTACTATAACCTTAGGACCTATATAATCTTTATTAGCAGTAGAAAGCAGGGTATCGGCTATCTGTTTGCCACTCATAAATGGGAATTTTTGAGCTACTAAAGCAGCTGCGCCAGTTACCATAGGAGCTGCCATAGAAGTTCCGCTAGAGACTCTATATAGATCCTTATCTAGCTTACCTGTTAAAATATCAGTAGTGCCATAACTAGCATTTACATTTTTAATACTAGTTCCAGGTGCTGCTAAACTAAAATTATAAACACCCTTTAATCCATTAGAATATGTAGTAGGAGCACTCAAATAATCATAATTATCACTCCTTTTTGTGGTTACTACAAATTTACCATCACTATCTTTGCTAATTTGAGAGCTATCTAGTGCCGTTACTACAATTATAGATCTGATGTCTTCATCATAGTATGGAGCTAAAGCCATAATCCCAGGAGATATGATCCCTTCATTACCAGAGGCAAAAACACTAAGAATTTGCTTCTCTTTAGATAATTTTATAAGATCATTTGCTACTGTATCCTTTTGAATTGAGGGTAGAAATTGTTTTGGATTATTAGCATATTGCAAAAATAAAGGTGATGAGCTAGTAAGCGAATTTAATCCAGATAGCGGATATACTGTAGCATTCCAGCTATTATTAATAGCTGCTATATTCTTATCTTTGAAATAATCATATACATTTGGAGCTGTAAATTTAGTGGAACCATCGGTATTATGCCCAGTTATCTGAACTCCATAAGCCTTTGCATCTGTAGCAACTCCACTTACTCCATCACTTGGCTTAGCTAGTATGATCCCAGCCACATGGCTACCATGGGTATCAACTGAAAAATTTGGAGTATAATCGCCGCCTTTATACTCAGAGTAAATTTGATCTTGAATTTGCCCTGATAAGCTAGGGTGATCTTTATTTATCGCACTATCTATAACTCCCACAAAGACCCCATCGCCCGTTACACTCTTATCATTATAATTGATAAGCTCAAAATCCGTAACGCCAAATAGATATATAGGTAGTATCAGTGACAATTTAATTGAAGATTTCATATTTTTGCCTTGATTAATTTATATTCATTATTATATAAAAATTCATATTATAAAAAGCTAAAAAATTCTTATAGTATTTAATAAGATAGTAAAAATAAATTTGATATAATCATCAAATTAATCAAGGAAAAAATATGAGTAAAGAGACAAAATATATATTTGTTACTGGCGGAGTTTTAAGCAGTTTAGGAAAAGGCATAGCAGCTGCTAGTATCGCCACACTACTTAAAAATGTGGGCTATAAGGTTAGTATGCTAAAGGCTGATCCATATATAAATGTAGATCCTGGCACTATGAGCCCACTAGAGCATGGAGAGGTCTTTGTAACTGATGATGGTGCTGAGACTGATCTAGACCTTGGGCATTATGAGAGATTTTTAGATGAAAATTTAAGTCAAGATAATAACTTCACAACTGGCAAGGTATATAGCTCAGTAATTGAGCGTGAGCGTCGTGGCGACTATCTAGGCAAGACCATTCAAGTAATCCCCCATATCGTAGGCGATATAGTAGATCGCATCAAAAAAGCCGCTAAAGACAATGATATATTAATAGTCGAAATAGGTGGCACCGTAGGAGATATAGAGGGACTTCCATTTTTAGAGGCTATTAGAGCCCTTAGAAGTGAGGTTGGTAGAAGTAATGGTATGTTTATCCATCTTACTTTAGTGCCATATATCAAGGTTGCTGGAGAGCTAAAAACTAAGCCAACCCAGCACAGCGTAGGCGAACTTCGCCGTATAGGCATAAGCCCAGATATGATTATCTGTCGCACAGAGATCCCCTTAAGCAGAGAGCTAAAAGATAAGATAGCAGCAAGTTGCGGTATAGAGAGAAATGCCGTAATAGAAAGCTCAGATATGCAAAGCATATATCAAGTGCCACTAAGCTTTTTAAACCAAAATATCCTTGAGCCAATTATCCAAAATTTAAATCTTAAAAATCCTAAGCCAAATATGCAAAATTGGGATAATCTAGTAAAAAGAGTTATTGCTCCAAATGACCAGATAAATTTAGCTTTTGTAGGTAAATATGTGGATTTAAAAGAGAGCTATAAAAGCCTAACTGAGAGCATAATCCACGCTGGAGCAAATCTAGATACAAGGGTTGCTATAAAATGGTGCGATAGCGAAAAAATAGATACAAATAATGTCGCTGATACCTTAAAAGATTGCGATGCTATCTTGGTTGCTGGGGGATTTGGGTCTCGTGGAGTAAGTGGAAAGATGGAGGCTATCAAATTTGCTAGGGAGAATAAAATTCCATATCTTGGAATCTGCCTTGGAATGCAGCTTAGCATGATTGAGTTTGCTAAAAATGTGCTAAAGCTAGATGACGCAAATTCAATGGAATTTGATGAAAACTGCAAAAATCCTATAATCTATCTAATAGATAGCTTTATTGATGCAAATGGTAAAAAACAGCTAAGAACTCACACTAGCCCACTTGGTGGGACGATGAGACTTGGTGGGTATGAGTGCGATGTGCTAAAAGGCTCACTACTAGCCAAAATTTACAATAACGCAACTAAGATAAAAGAGCGCCATCGCCATAGATATGAAGCAAATCCAAAATATAGAAGCGAATTTGAAAAGGCTGGTTTAATAGTAAGTGGCGAAAGCGATGGGCTTATAGAGGCTGTGGAGATCAAAAATCACCCATTTTTCCTAGGCGTTCAGTTTCATCCTGAATTTACATCAAGATTAACTAAGCCAAACCCTGTTATATTAGGATTTATAAAAGCTGGGATAGAATATAAAAATGCTAGATAAAGAAGCTATTAAGGAGTTATTAAGCAGTCGTTTTAGCAACGATATCCATACTAAATTATCTCAAATTCCATTGCCTTGTGAATTAAAAGATACATTCAAAGCAGCCAAAAGGATAAAAGAGGCGATACAAAATGATGAGCTAATCGCAGTTGTGGGGGATTATGATGTAGATGGGATTGTAAGCACGGCTATTATGGATGAATTTTTAAGCGATATGTCAGCAAACTACACGATAAAAATTCCAAATAGATTTAAAGATGGTTATGGCTTAAATGAGGAGATTATCAAAGAACTAGATAACACCACTTTAATCATTACCGTTGATAATGGTATAAGTGCTATAGAAGCAGCAAAAATCTGTAAGCAAAAGGGCATTGATCTAATCATCACAGATCATCATATGCCACTTCCTACACTTCCAGATGCATACGCTATAATAAATCCAAAGCAAGAGACCTGCCCCTTCCCAAATATCGAAATTTGCGGTGCTCAGGTGGCTTGGTATTTGATTGGAGCTTTAAAAGATGTATGTAATCTAAAAAGCTATGATATGGCTAAATTTCTTGATCTTTTAACCTTAGCAATTATCGCTGATATGATGGAATTAAGGGATTTAAATAGAATTTTAGTCCGCCTTGGGCTGGTGCGTATAAACTCTAGCAAAAGAGCCTGTTTTGAAGCGATCAAAAACTACTATAATAAAGAGAAATTTGAATTTGATGATATTGGATTTTTGATAGCTCCGCTTATAAATTCCGCTGGTAGAATGGACGATGCTACCATATCATTTAAATTTTTAAGGTCTAAAAGCTTGGGCGAGGCAAATGAGTATTTAGATATCATTAGCAGATTTAACGCCTCACGCAAAGAGCAAGAAAAAGCACTATTTGAATCTAGCCAAAATGAGATAAATGAAAATGAGGATATTATCGTTACTTGGGGCGATGAGTGGCATGAGGGCGTAATAGGGATTGTCGCTGGAAGATTAGCTAAAAAGTATAAAAAACCAGCCATTGTCTTTAGCATAGATGGCAACAAAGCCAAAGGGAGCGCTAGAAGTGTTGGCAAATTTGATATTTTATCTCTAATTGCCTCTCAAGAGAGCCTATTATGCGGATATGGCGGACATAAAGGGGCAGCTGGGCTAGTTATAGAGAGTGCTAATTTAAGCAAATTTAAAACAGCCATAAATCAATCTTGCTTTTTACAAGAACTATATGATTTTAGCGTAAATGATGAGATTTTAGGCGAGATTGACCCAGCAGCGATTGATTATGAGCTTTTAGAGATTTTGGAGTTTTTCGAACCATATGGTCAAAAAAATCCACGCCCACTCTTTGAACTTAAAAAAGCCATGGTAAAATCAGCTAAAAAAATAGGCAAAGATGAAACGCACCTAAAAATCATCTTACAAAAAAACAATAAAACCCTAGAAGCGATATTTTTCAACTACGATTATTTACCAAAAAATGGCGAAAATATAGATATTTTAGTTACAATTTCTAAAAATTCATTCCGTGGGCTAATCACCCCACAACTACTAATAAAAGAGATTATAAAACAGGAGCAAAAATGAAATTAAAATTTATCACAACCTTCCTTAAGCACGAGAGCTTTGGCGGCGTTTTGCTGATTATTGCTACGATTTTGGCTTTGATATTTCAAAATGGTGTCTTAAGCCACTTTTATCAAGAGATTTTAAGATCGGAATTTAGCGTTGGGTTTAGAGAATTTACCCTAGCTAAGCCACTGATTTTATGGGTAAATGATGGACTTATGGCGATATTTTTCTTTGTTGTGGGCTTAGAGCTTAAACGAGAGATAATAGAAGGTGAGCTATCAAACCCTAGCCAAATAGCCCTACCTATAATCGGCGCCATTGGCGGGGTTGTTTGTCCGGCTTTGATATTTTGGGGATTTAATTATAGCGATGAGTTTGCCATAAGGGGCTGGGCTATACCTACTGCTACTGATATTGCCTTTGCACTTGGTGTGCTTATGCTCCTTGGCAATAGAGTGCCTAGCTCTTTAAAGATATTTTTGCTAACTCTAGCTATTATAGATGATCTTTGTGCGATTGTGATTATAGCACTATTTTACACTACCGAGCTATCGGCTACATCGCTTGGAATTTCATTTATTTGCGTAATTATTCTATTTATCCTAAACCGCTTAAAGGTAAATAAAAAATCCATATTTCTACTCTTTACGCTAATTTTATGGTTTAGCGTATTAAAAAGCGGCGTCCATGCTACCATAGCTGGGGTTGTGGCGGCATTTTTCATACCTATGAGAGATAGCTCTGGTGGCAGTATGCTAAAAGAGCTTGAAAAAGATCTCCACGGCGTTACAAGCTACTTTATCTTACCGATTTTTGCCTTTGTAAATGCTGGAGTTGGCTTAGCTGGGGTTGATCCTAAACAGCTGATAAATTCAGTTGGTATGGGGATATTCTTTGGCTTATTTTTTGGTAAGCAACTAGGGGTATTTTTATTTAGCCTTATATTTATCAAGCTTGGCTTTGCTAAGCTCCCTGAAGGATCAAATTGGCTACAATTTTACGGAGTGTGTATCCTAACTGGAATAGGCTTTACTATGAGCTTATTTGTAGGAGCATTAGCGTATAATGATAGTCCAGCATTTTATCACGCTGATAAATTAGCAATATTATTAGCTAGTTTTGCTGCTGGAGTGGTAGGATATATCTATCTATTTTTACTATGCAAACCTAAAAAAGCATAAATTAAGGAGAAAAAATGAGAAGTGACAATATTAAAAAAGGCTACACCAAAACCCCGCACCGATCGCTATTAAGGGCAACTGGGCTTAGAGATGAGGATTTTGATAAGCCATTTATCGGCGTGGCAAATAGCTTTATTGAGATTATTCCGGGGCATTTTTTTCTTGATAAATACTCAAAAATTCTAAAAGATGAAATTCGTAAAAATGGCTGTGTGCCATTTGAATTTAACTGCATTGGCGTAGATGATGGTATCGCTATGGGGCATGAGGGTATGCTTTATTCTCTTCCAAGCCGTGAGATTATAGCAAATTCGGTTGAAACCGTGATGAATGCTCACTGCCTTGATGCGCTTATATGTATGCCAAACTGCGATAAGATCGTTCCTGGAATGCTTATGGGAGCTTTAAGAGTAAATGTGCCAACGATATTTATAAGCGGTGGGCCGATGGCTGCTGGAGTTGGGTCTAATGGAGAGGCTTTGGATCTAAACTCAGCTTTTGAGGCCGTTGGGGCATATGAGACCAAAAAAATAGATGAAAAAGAGTTAAAGCATATTGAGTGTAATGCTTGTCCAAGTGGTGGGAGCTGCTCTGGAATGTTTACAGCAAATTCGATGAATACGCTTTGTGAGGCTATGGGGGTGGCATTAGAAGGAAATGGCACTATTTTGGCTTTGACAAAAGAGCGTGAAGAGCTAATTAGAAAAGCTGCTAAAAGGATATGCGAGATCGCCCTTGATGAGAGATATAAAATCAGAAATATCATCAACGAAAAAACGATAAAAAACGCAATGGTAGTAGATATGGCGATGGGTGGAAGCTCAAATACAATTTTACATATGTTAGCCATCAGCCGTGAAGCTAACGCACCACTAGACATCGCTAAATTAAATGATATAAGCAAAAGCGTCCCACACATAGCCAAAATCGCCCCAAGCCTACCTAGTGTGCATATGCAAGATATAGCCAAAGCCGGTGGGCTAAGTGCGGTTATAAATGAAATAGCTAAATTTAATAGCGATTTATTAAGCTTAGATGCCCTTACTATAAGTGGCGAGAGCTTAGGCAATAGAGTGAAAAATGCTGAAATTTTAGACCAAAATATAATCCACACGGCAAAAAATGCTTACTCCAAAGTCGGCGGACTAGCTATTTTATTTGGAAATTTAGCCGAGCAAGGCTGCGTGATAAAAACCGCTGGGATAATCGGCTCAAGGCAATTTAGCGGAAAAGCTGTTTGCTTTAACTCCCAAGATGAAGCTATACAAGGCATTTCAAGCGGAAAAGTTCAAAAAGGCGATGTCGTGGTCTTAAGATACGAAGGTCCAAAAGGGGGGCCAGGAATGCAAGAGATGCTAAGCCCAACAAGCCTAATCGTAGGTCGTGGGCTTGGAGCCGATGTAGCCTTAATCACAGATGGGAGATTTAGCGGAGCTACAAGGGGGCTTAGCATAGGGCATGTAAGCCCTGAAGCTGCTGAAGGTGGTATGATAGGACTTTTAAAAGATGGCGATATCATCGATATTGATGTGGATAATTTTAGCATAAATGTCCGCTTAAGCGATGATGAGATAAAAGCTAGAAAAAAAGAGTGGAAATACGCTGGAAAAGTGGTAAATAGTCGCTGGCTAAGACAATATCAAAAGCTAGTTACAAACGCAAGCAACGGAGCGATTTTAGAAGCGTAGAGATAAGGCAAAATAGCAAATATGAAATATGATATTTTTAAAAAATAAATTAAATAATCGAATTTTTGGCGATGATTTAAATTATGAAATTTTGCTAACTGTCTTAAAAAATCCAAAGCGATATATTGGTTTATTTAGAATCACAAATGCTAAAACAAAACTAATACAAAATCTTACTCAAAGTTGTGAAATTAAGTTTGGTGATTTTTTAGAAGAAATTTTAACTTCTTATATCGATGAGATGGGCTATGAAAATTTAGATAAAAATATCGGCACAGATGAAGAGAATAAACCTTTGAGTGCCGATCAAGTTTTTAGAAAAAATAGTGAAATTTATCTAATCGAACAAAAAGTCCGCGACGATCATGATAGCACAAAAAAACGCGGTCAATACGCCAATCTAATCAAAAAAATTCGCTGTTTAAAACAAAATTTTCCAAATCAAAAAATAAAAGTTGCAATGTGGTTTAGCGATAATTCTTTAAAGAAAAATCAAAAATTTTATACCGAGCAAATCGCAAATAATACTGACGATTTGGTAGAAATTTCGCTATTTTATGGCAAAGAAATTTTTGAAAATTTATTTTATAGAATTGATATTTGGAATGAATTAGTTTCGCATTTAAAACAAAATAAAGCTGAGCGTTCAAATGAGATTTTGAGTGTGCCTGATTTTGATACAAGCAAAGAGATTAAAAATGCCTTGTTAAAAATAAAAAATAATGAGCCAAAACTTATTAAAAATCTACTTTCAAATAAAATAGAATTTATAGAATTGCGAAAAGAGCTTTTTCCAACTGGATGCAATTTAAAAGGACTTTGAAATGGTAAAAAATCAAATTTTAAAAGGAAATTCTTTAGAGATTTTAAAAACCTTGCCAAATGAAAGCGTTGATCTTATCTTTGCCGATCCGCCATACTTTATGCGAACTCAAGGAGTTTTAAAGCGACCAGAAGGAAGCAAATTTAATGGTTGTGATGATGAGTGGGATAGTTTTAAAGATAATGAAAGTTATGCCAAATTTACTCGTTTATGGCTAGAAGAGTGTAAAAGAGTTTTAAAAAGCAATGGTTCAATTTGGGTGATTGGTGGAATGCAGTGCATTTATACAATCGGTGGGATTATGCAAGATTTAGGGTTTTGGTTTATAAACGATGTTATTTGGCACAAAAGTAACCCAACGCCAAATTTTATGGGAACTCGCTTAAATAATTCTCACGAAACTTTAATTTGGGCTTGTAAAGATAAAAAATCAAAATTTACATTTAATTACAAAACCGCAAAAGAGCTTAATAGCGATAATATAGAATTAAATTTATTTCAAAAAGGCAAACGAAAACAACTTGGTTCTGTTTGGAAATTTCCAGTTTGCAGTGGCAATGAGAGATTAAAAGATGAAAATAAAGATAAGCTCCACTCCACGCAAAAGCCAGAAGCCTTACTCTATAGAGTGATTGCAATTAGCTCAAAAATTGGCGATTTGGTGCTTGATCCATTTGGCGGAACTATGACAACAGCTGTTATGGCAAAGAGACTTGGGAGAGATTTTATAATGATAGAGCAAAATGAGAGATACATAAACTTTGGCTTAAAAAGGCTAGAAAATATAGAATTTCAAAATAGCGATATAGCAATGGCTAAATTTGATAAGAAGCCTTTAAAAGTAAAAATGAGCGATATGATTAAGGCTAAATTTTTTAAAATTGGAGAGAAATTTTATCTAAAAAATAGCGATAAATTTGCAATCTTAAAAGATGATGGAAAGCTTGAGTTCGATGGCGAAATCTATGATATGCATACCTTAGCAGCTAAGTTTAAAAATGCCAAATCACCTCGCTTGAACGGCTTTAAATTTTGGGAAGTTCTAAGAGAAGATAAGCCTATTTTAATCGATAAAATTAGAGAAAATTATAGACAAAATTTAACACTCTAATCAAATATCAATAAAAATAAGAATATCTTAATCAATCTTAGCGTTTCATATTTATAGCGTTTTTTATCATCTCATCGGCGGTTGTTATTGATTTTGAGCTAGCATCAAACATCTTTTGCATTATTATCATATCAGTTAGCGATACGCCCAAATTCACATTACTCATCTCTAAAGTATAGTTTCTAATCGCAGCACCATAAACAACATCGCCATTTGCATCAGTAAAAAATATCGGCTCTCCTGAGTTTGGACTAGCTTGGTATATATTTTCACTAGCCTTGCTTAAACCTTGATTGTTTTGAAAGTGATATAACGCCACCTTAGCTACGGTAGTCATATCGCCATTATCAAAAACAGCCAAAATATCTCCACTATCACTCATAGAATATTTTTCAAGAAGTCCTTCTGGCTTACCATTTTTTTTCACGACTAATTCTGGGTCGCTTTGCTCGGCTGGACGAAGTCCATTAAAGCCACTATTTGGGATATTTTCATCATATGGAGTGCCTAAATTTAACTCCACATTTGCCCCACCATTATTAATCCCACCTAAAGTATTGCTTAATAACGCTCCCTTTTCATTAAATCTAAGCTCACCTTGAGATACGCTAATAATCTCCCCATCTGGACCTAGCACGCTTGCTAAGGCTTCAAAAACTATATTTTCACCTTGGGGAACTTGCTTTGTAAATTCAAGTTGTAAAATATTTTTATCCCCATTTGGAGCCCATAAATCAGTGGTAAATGTCTGTGTATTAGCAATTTGCTGTGGCACAATGGCTGTGGCTTTATACTCTAGCTCTGCTTCTAAATTCAGCCCAGCCATAGCATTATCAAAGCCAATTACAAAAGCCCCACCATCTAAGGTCTGAGTCTTAATCTCTACGCTTTTACCATCTTTATCAGTTATAGTAATCGCTACTTCTTTATCAGCTGAATTTGGATAATGCACCTCAGGGGTTTGATGGAGATTTCCAGCGACTATAATTGTATTGTTATCCTTATCGATCTGTGCTTCTAAAGTTTCGCTACTAAGCTCCACGCTTTGGTGCTCGGTTTTAATCGTAGAATCTAAATATCCCAAGTAGCTTACCTGAGTTGTAGGCGTAGCTGGAACATACAAAATATCAGGCAAATTTATCTTAGTTTGATCGTTTATGGCATTTAGCTTTACCTCTTGACCAACTGGCAAGGTATAAGCCTCCACATTACCATCAGTCACGCCAAGCTTACCTAACGCACTCTCTCCCAAAGCAGCAGGAGCTAAAGCGGCTGTAGAGCCTAGTAGATACATACCACTTCTATTTACTAAATCCCCATTTTTATCCTTAGCAAATTCGCCATTTCTAGTAAAATACTGCTCCCCATCAACGCCAATCAAACCAAAAAATCCATCTCCATCTATTGCCATATCAAAGACATTATCTGTAGTTTGCAAACTACCTTGAGTAAAATTCAAAGAAGTTGCCATCTTAGTTGAGCCTAGCCCAATCTGAGAATACACAGGTGAGCTAGAAGCACTATTTAATGTGGTGTAAAATAGGCTTTTAAATTCAGTCGTTGAGGTCTTATAACCTACGGTATTGATATTTGAGACATCATTTCCGATTGCGTTATGACCAAACTCAGCAGTCTTAACCCCATTTACGCCATTATAAAATCCTACCATCATGAGCTAGATACCTCATCTTTATTGCTCTCATCTTTGGCTACTTCATCTTTAGTTGTCTCATCTACAACATCATCTTTGCTTGTGCTAGAATTACTATTATCTGAATTTACACTATACACAACCGGCTCAGTAAATTCACGCACACTATCCATAGTTACATACTCTCCAGCTACTTTGATATACGCTACACCTTTATCAAATTTAACCGCCTCTACTGGATACTGCCCCAAAACAGTCTCTCTATTAGCCCCACTTGCGTCTATATATTTAGCTTTTATCAAGTATTCGCCAGGGAGAGTTGGCTCACCATTATTATTTTTTCCATCCCATTTAAATTGATTAACCCCAGATTTAACATCGCTTATGCTAACATTACGAATTACATTACCTAAAGAGTCATAAATCTCTATTGTTCCACCCTTAGCATCTACTGGGAAGTATAGACTAAAATTCACTTCAGATGAGGTTGTATCTTTAGCTACTGAGTTGGTTAGATTAGCCATCTTGCCTAATGCGCTCATAGCGTTTAAAGAGGCACTTGCTTGCATCTGCTGACTTAATTGCGTCATAACTTGATTAGTTTTTTCTTGCATCTCTACTGTGGCTAGCTGGCTAGTTTGCTCAAGCATTTTAGCACTATCCATAGGCTCGGTTGGATCTTGGTGTTGAAGTTCAACTAAAAGAAGCTTTAAAAAGGCATCTTTATCTAGTTGCGAATTTGGATTTACGCCACCTGATACGCTATCTGCTTTTTGTTTTGCCTCGTTTGCCGCCCAAATATCAGTGGTGAATTGCGGTGTTGAATTTACAGATGTTGCCATGCTTCTCTCCTAAATTTATTATATATTTTTATTGCTTTAAGCAAATTTCATTCCTATTTTAGAAATATTTTGGCAATACTACTTCTAATATAGTCTCTTCATCTTGAGCTACTTCACTTAGCTCATCACCATTTGAGTTAAATTTTTGCCTTTTATTATCGCTTTGGCTCTGCTCTTTATTTGCATTATCGCTAAAATTCATTGATAACTCACTAAATCCCATATTTACAAGACTAGCTTTAAACTCAGCTTGGTGCTGTATAAAAAGCTGCATTGTCTGGGTATTTGAGTTGAAATTTATATGTAAATTTGAGCCACGATTAATGAGTGTTACCTCAACCTCGCCTAAATTCCCTGGATTTAATGTCAGATGAAATCTAGTAATTGGCGGTTTATATTCACTGATTTTCTCTTGTAGTTGTGTAGCAAAGTTATCAAAGACTTGTCTAAGGTGCGGTTTTAGCTCCTTAGCGTCTAGCTTTGCCATATTAATTATATCTTTTGTTGCTTGATTTGAGCCGTTTTGATTATCAAAATTATTGGAATTTTGCTCGCCATTTGTCTGGCTAGAACTCTCCAAAATATGGCTTTGAGTAGGAGATGACTCCTTAGTTTCCTTCATAGCTTTTTGCATAATATTTGCTAGATAATCATCAATGCTATTTTGCGAATTGTGTAAATTTCCAGCCGTATTAGAACTCTCTAGCTTAAGACTAGATTTTGTCTGCATTTTCTCCATCTTTGGCTCATCTAAAAGCGTATTTTTAGGCTCACTTTTTTGAAAATTCTCTT
The DNA here is from genome assembly GCF_024723485.1 of Campylobacter sp. RM19072. Lineage (NCBI taxonomy): Bacteria > Pseudomonadati > Campylobacterota > Epsilonproteobacteria > Campylobacterales > Campylobacteraceae > Campylobacter > Campylobacter sp. RM19072. The sequence continues at coordinate 10,572 of NZ_JANQCU010000016.1, read as the reverse complement.
TTAATAACTCTTTTAAATCCACTTTTGGCTCTGATTTTATATCTGATTTGCCTTGTGGTTTTGGCTCATCATCACTTATAAATTTACCATCTGTCTTTATCTCTACACTTTGACCTAGCATTAATTTGCTTAAAACATTTTTATCACTATTTTCTGCTTTTTGAATACTCTTTTCTATATCTTTAATCACATTTATATCAATCTTTTGATTTATCATTGGAATTTGGTTAAAAAAGCCTTTGGAGTTTAAATTTTTAAACTCGCTTTTTAAAGTCTCAATCCCATCTTTTGTGATCTTTATCTTGCTTAATCCTAGATTAAATTTCTCACTCAAATTTAGCAAATCTTCCAAGTTTTTAGCCCCTTTTAACTCCTTAATATTCTTCTCAGTGGCTAAAAATTTATTTAAATTTGCACTTACTAAATTGCTAATTCCAGTTTTCATTGCTCCATCTTGAGAGTCCAAAAGCCCAAGTAAAGTGATAAAATCAGCATTTTCAAGCATTATTTCATCTGAATTTTGTATATTTTGTAAGTTAGAGACCTTGCTATTTTCAGTATCATCACTGCTAATTTTTTGATTTGATTTAGTGCTGTTTTGCTCTATTTGGTTTTGTTTGATTTTATCATCTTGCGTATTTTGAGAAGTTTCATACTCTTTTACGCTATTTTCAATCATTTTATAAAAGCTATCATCTTGATTATTTGTGCTACTATTTTCGCTCTTAGATGGGACTTGAGTTGTGGTATTTAAGCTAGCTAAAGCTTCATTTAAACCTTGCATTTGCTATCCTAATTTAGGTGAATTTTACGGATTTCTAGCAAATTCTATTCCAAATTTAATAGCAAATTCATAGAAGTTAAATTCAAAGCAAATTTAGCAATTTTTAGATATAATCTAGGCCAAAAATTTGAAAAATCTAAGGAAAATCTTTTGGAAAATATAAGAAATATCGCAGTTATAGCACATGTCGACCATGGTAAGACCACAATGGTAGATGAGCTACTTAAGCAATCAGGCACATTTACAGAACACCAAAATATTGGCGAGAGAGTTATGGATAGTAATGATATTGAGCGTGAGCGTGGTATTACGATCCTTAGCAAAAATACAGCCATAAGATATAAAGATTATAAAATCAATATTATAGATACTCCAGGACACGCTGATTTTGGTGGCGAGGTTGAGCGTGTTTTAAAGATGGTAGATGGAGTTTTACTCCTTGTAGATGCGCAAGAAGGCGTAATGCCTCAAACCAAATTCGTCGTTAAAAAAGCTCTATCTTTAGGTCTTCGCCCGATAGTGGTAGTAAATAAAATTGACAAACCAGCTGGCGATCCTGATAGAGTTATCAATGAAATTTTCGATCTATTTGTCGCACTTGATGCAAACGATGAGCAACTTGAGTTCCCTATAGTCTATGCCGCTGCTAAAAATGGCTACGCAAAGCATAAATTAGAAGATGAAAATATCAATATGGAGCCACTTTTTGAGACCATTATAGCTCATGTTCCAGCCCCAAGCGGCAAAGATGATAATCCACTTCAACTCCAAGTTTTTACCCTTGATTATGATAATTATGTAGGCAAAATCGGTATCGCTAGAATTTTCAATGGCAAAATCAGCAAAAATCAAAGCGTTATGTTAGCCAAAGCAGATGGTAGCAAAACCACAGGTAGAATTAGCAAACTCATTGGATTTTTAGGTCTTGAGCGAACTGATATAGATAACGCAAGTAGCGGGGATATTGTGGCTATTGCAGGTTTTGATGCCTTAGATGTCGGCGATAGTGTCGTTGATCCAAATAACCCTATGCCACTTGATCCTCTCCACATAGAAGAGCCAACTCTAAGCGTCGTATTTAGCGTAAATGATGGACCACTATCAGGCACAGAGGGTAAATTTGTAACCTCTAATAAACTAGATGAGCGTCTAGAAAGCGAGATGAAAACCAATATCGCTATGAGATATGAAAATATAGGCGAAGGGAAATTTAAAGTAAGCGGCCGTGGGGAATTGCAAATTACTATTTTAGCTGAAAATATGCGTAGAGAGGGCTTTGAGTTTTGCCTTGGCAGACCTGAGGTGATTGTCAAAGAGATAGATGGAGTTAAATGTGAGCCTTACGAGCTTTTAGTCATTGATGCTCCAGATGAGTGCACTGGGGCTGTGATAGAAAAACTAGGCAAAAGAAAGGCCGAAATGGTAAGCATGAATCCAACTGGCGATGGGCAAACTAGGATTGAGTTTGAAATACCAGCTAGGGGGCTTATCGGCTTTAGAAGTCAGTTTTTAACCGATACCAAAGGCGAAGGTGTGATGAACCATAGCTTTTTGGAATTTCGCCCACTAAGCGGCTCAGTGGAGCATAGAAGTAATGGTGCTTTAGTTAGTATGGAAAATGGCGTGGCTTTAGCATATTCTCTATTTAATCTCCAAGATCGTGGAGTGCTCTTTTGTGAGCCACAAACTAAAGTCTATATAGGTATGATAATTGGCGAACATAGCCGTCCAAATGACCTTGATGTAAATCCTATCAAAGGCAAAAACTTAACAAATGTGCGTGCAAGCGGTAGCGATGACGCTATAAAACTAGTCCCACCACGCAAACTAAGCTTAGAGCGAGCTTTAGAGTGGATAGAAGAAGATGAATTAGTAGAAGTAACGCCAGTAAATATTAGGGTGAGAAAACGCTATCTTGACCCAACACTTCGTAAAAGAATGGCGAAAAAATAAACCTACTTATAAAAAGGCAGGAGTCATCTCCATGCCTTTTTAAATTTAAATTATTTTACTTCAATTATTTTACTTGCCAGCCCCATTTTTTCCATACTTTTTGAGCATCTTTAGATTGGACAAACTTTATAAATTCCATAGCAACTTCTTTATTTTTTGTGCTACTTGTTACAGCTATCTCTGCTGCACGATAAATTATAAAATCTTTACCAGCTTGTACAAAATCTACTTTATCCTCACCTAAAACTTTAGCCCAATGAGACCATATTATAAGTGCATCTATGCTATCATCACTATTCCAGCGATCAACTGCCATTTTTGAATTTGGAGCATAATACACTATATTTTTTCTAAGTTTTAATAGATGCTCTCTTTTACCATTTTTAAGCGCCATATCTTCATATAGACCCACTTGACCAGCACCATCTACAACCATTACATTAATATTATCTTTAAGTAGATCTTTAAAGCTTTTTATATTTTTAGGATTGCCTTTTTTAACTACTATTCCAGCCTCTCTAATATTTAAAACCTCTACATTTTTAACATCTAAATTACCATCAAATGCTTTAATAAATCCATCCATCATAGATGAGTTACCAGCAAAAATAATATCAGCATCTGCTTTTGCTTGATTGATCCACTGACCAGTAGGACCTACAACTATTTTAACTTTTTTGCCTTGTTTAGCTTCAAATTCAGTTGCTAATTCTTTTAAAACAGGAGCTGGCCCACCAGGTCCATACGCAATAACTTCTGCATATATAGCTGAACTAAATAGCAAAGATGCAAACAATATTCTTTTCATAAATATGTCCTTAATAATAAAATTTAAGCCTAATGATTCTACATATTTTTTATTAATAAAATTAAAATTTCATACAGTCTAAAAATTTTAACCAAATATTGGCAAAATACCGCTATAATCTACAAAATAACTAAAGGAGAATAGATGAAAAAAATAATGCAAGAACGCTACTCATGTAGAGAATTTAACTCCAAAAAGATAGATAATAGCATTATAGAAGAGATCCTAGACCTTACTAGATTAAGCCCAAGCTCATGCGGACTTGAGCCATGGAAATTTATGGTAGTTAGCAAAGAAAATGATCTAAAAGAGCTAGGTCAAATCTGCAACGATCAAGCCCAAGTAAGCGGATGTAGCCACGCTATAATCGTAATTGCAAGGAATGATCTAAAAGGTGGTTGTGATTTTATCAAAGCTCAAGTAGATCGCAAGCCACGAACACCAGAAAGATTACAAAAAGCCCTTGATCACTTCGCAGCTAGATTTGATCCACAAACTAATGAAGAGCTAATGCACTACGCCTCGCTCCAATGCTATATCGCAAGTGCTAATATGGTAAATATCGCTCAAAGCCTAGGGGTGAAAAGTTGTATTGTGGCTGGTTTTGATCCGCAAAAATTAGATGATTTTGTAAATTTAGGTGAGCATTTCAGGCCTGTTCTTGTGATAGCCTTGGGTTATAGCGATGAGTCAGCCCCAGCTAAAATCCGCCAAAGTAAAGATCAGGTCGTGATCTATAAATAGGCATAGATATGGATGTAAAATTACTAAATTATACACCGCTTTGGATATGCTCAAATGCTATTCGCACTTGCTGGCAAAGCTTCGATAAAGGCGATAATGGCGGCGAAATAGATCTAGCTTTAATCGATAGAGTAGGCAATAAACTCAAACACGCAAGCACGCTAGAGCATCTATTTTATAACTTTTACATAAAAGGTATTAGCAGAGCTTGCCTCCAAGAGTTAGCAAGGCATAGAGTAGCAAGTCTAAGCGTAAAATCCACTCGCTACACACTAAAAGAGTTAAAAAACGAAAGCGAATTTAAGCCTAATGACTTTAATAACGCAAGTAGATATATAGTGCTAACTGGCAATGAGCTTGTCGATAATGCGAGTATAAATGCACTTGAGAATTTACGCCAAATTCTAAGCCAAAATACAAGCTTAGATATAGCCAAATACTGCCTTCCAGAAAGCTATAAAACCGAGCTTAGCTGGAGCATAAACGCTAGAAGTCTTCAGAATTTTATAAGTCTTAGAAGCTCTAAAAGTGCTCTTTGGGAGATTAGAAATTTAGCAAATCTAATCTACCAAAACATCCCTAATGAGCATAAATTTATCTATCAAGAGTGTGTTTATAGCGTAAAATAACTGCTATCACGCACGGCACTAGCATAACCAAAGCTAAAAATAGCGGAGTATTTGCCTCAAGTACCCCCACACCAAATGCGATAACTCCAGCTAACCCAAACTGCATAACGCCAAGCACCGCTGATGCAGTGCCTGAATGGTCTTTAAATCTTGCCATCGCTAAGGTGGTTGAATTTGGCAAGATAAATTCTAGCATTCCAATAGCTATAAACACTCCAACCTCAAAAGCCCAAAATCCAAGCTGGATAAATGCCGCAAAGCTAATAAAAATTAACGCTACAAGCATAGCAATCAAGGCAAATTTAAGCAAAATTTCGCAATCAAATTTTCTACTAAACCTAGCATTGATATTAGCAAACAAAACAAAAGAGAAGGAATTAACACCAAATAATATACCATATTTAGTCTCATCAAGCCCAAAATACCCCATAAAAACAAATGATGAACCAGTAATATAAGCAAAAAGCACCGCCGAAGCAAGGGCTCCAATCAAGCAATAAAGAATAAAAATAGGCTCTTTTAAAACAAATTTATAGCTGTTAATTGTCGCTTTGTGAGAGAATTTAACTCGTTCTACCATAGACTCCTTAAGCCCAAAAATGATGAATAAAAGTAGCAAAATACCTAGCATAAATAGCACCGCAAATATGCTTTGCCAAGAAAAGTATCTTAGTAAAATACCGCCAAATGTCGGCGATAGCATAGGTGCAAGCGATGAAAAGACCATCATCAAAGCATATATCCCAGCAGCATCTTTAATATCAAAATTATCATTGACAATCGCCCTAGCGATCACCACACCAGCACATCCGCCAAGTGCTTCAAAAAATCTTAAAGTGATAAAAACATAGATATTATCCACCATCACGCACCCAAGACTTGAAGCGATAAATATCAAAATACCGATAATAAGCAGCATTTTACGACCAAAAATATCGCTCAAAGGCCCATAAATCAGCTGCCCAAACGCAAATGCTATAAAAAAACTAGCCAAGCTAAGCTGAGTTAAAAACTCACTAGCCTCAAAACTACTTTGAACATGAGAAAGCGCAGGTAGATACATATCAGTAGATAATGGCGCAATGCTAGACATAAAAGCTAAAATAATGATTAATTTAAATTTAGAAAATCCATGAATTTTTGAACTACTTTGCATAAAATAGCCTTAAAAATTTTAGTTGATTAAGTAGTGGCCGGGAGAAAGGGATTCGAACCCCTGGAGGCTTTCACACCTCAACGGTTTTCAAGACCGCCGCTTTCGACCACTCAGCCATCTCCCGAATGAATTAATTAGAAGTTTTTATCCAGCTAGCACCTTGATTGATCTTACCTTTAGACCACTCATAAGCACTTCTAGAATCCTCTTTGACTCCATGCCATGTATTAGAACATCCATATAATAACAAGATAAAAGTATAAACTATATAACGCATATTAACCCTGTAAAATATGGAGGCGACACCCAGATTCGAACTGGGGGTAAAAGCTTTGCAGGCTTCTGCCTTACCACTTGGCCATGTCGCCATGTGTGGTGCCCAGAGCCGGACTTGAACCGGCACGGAAGTAATTTCCGAGGGATTTTAAGTCCCTTGTGTCTACCATTCCACCACCTGGGCAAAATATGGAGCGGGAAACGAGATTCGAACTCGCGACCCCAACCTTGGCAAGGTTGTGCTCTACCCCTGAGCTATTCCCGCAATAATTTTGAAAGTTGAATAATAGCAAAAGAAAACTTAAAATTTAATTTGATTAAATGAATTTGGCAAATTTATTTAATTTCATAAAATTATAAGCAAAATAAGTGTATCATTACGCCATCTTGATGGGGTTATAGCTCAGCTGGGAGAGCGCTTGAATGGCATTCAAGAGGTCGGCGGTTCGATCCCGCTTAACTCCACCAATTAAGCTTATTTTAAATTTCTTTTGATTTACAATATTTTACAACAACACGACATATCCGCTATTTTAGCTTATTTTGACTTAACTTGCTTTTGATATAAGATAAATAAGTAACTAGAAAATTATTAGGTAACTTTTACTAAAAGGACGGCAAAATAGGCAATATCTCAAAGGCAAATTTACTAGATTATATACTTAGCTAACCCATACCAAGCATATTTATCTGCGTTAATTCGCCTTGTGATGTTTCTCAAGCCTATATAAGATAAAGACTTCTTGCGAAGTCTAGCAAAACAAAAATACTATTGCTTAATCTGTAATAAAGCTGTTAGCATTTGATCACTTGTGGTGATGGTTTTGGAGTTGGCTTGGTAGCCTCTTTGGACTACGATTAGTTGAGTTAATGCTCTACTTAAATCCACATTACTCATTTCTAAAGCACTTGCTGTGATGGTTCCACGCCTACCAGTTCCTGCCGCACCAAAGACCGGATCACCGCTATTTGCTGTTTGGCTAAAGATACTTCCGCCATTAGTCTCTAAGCCTTCGTTATTAGTAAATACTGCTAGGCTCACTTGCGCTAAGCCAAAGCTTCTACCATTGCTAAAGCTACCTATTATCGTTCCTGATTCATCTATCCTTGTGCCTTCTAGGTTACCAGCGGCGTAGCCATCTTGGATGATATTGTCAGTTGAGCTTGGGTTATCATTGCTTCTTAGGCCGTTTGAGCCGCCGATTTTGCCGAAATTTAGCTCTATATTTTGACCGGGTGCTGATCCGTTATTGGCTGTGAAGGTCAGCGTAGATGGGGTAAAGCCTAGCAAGGTTCCATCGTTATTAAATCTTGCTGAACCTGATATTACATTTGATACAGCGCCATCAGCATTTAGCACACCTGGCTCTGGGACTTGGATAAGAAGCGACCACTCGGTGCCGTTTTCTGGGCTATAGCTAATCTTTCTCCACTCAAATTTAATCTCATGTTTAGAGCCTAAACTATCATAAATTTCAGTTGTAGCAGCGTGGCTAGACATTGTAAGGTTACTACTAACTCTTGAGCTAGTTCCTGTGCTTAAGCCGCCACTTAGGCTTTTAAATACATTAGCTAGGGCTGAGTTTTCATTGATATTTTGTGCTAGATTGCTATAGCCTGTAACTGCGATTTGCATATTATAGTCATTGATATATGTATCTTGGTTTGATGGGACTTGTTTAATACCATTTGCGTCGGTAAAGGCATTTGGGCTATCTTTAACTTCAAATGCACCTGGAGGAGCAGCATTATTTCTAACCCAGTGGCCATCATTTTGACCGTAGCTAGCATCACCGGCTGGGTTTTCAAAGACGAATTGACCCTTTTCATTGACTGTTACTTTCACCCCATCATTTAAATTTGTATCTCTATATGTGGCGTTGCTATGTTCGTTACCGGTTGGATTTGGTAAGCCATTAATGGTATTATTAGCAGCATCTGGATTTCCATCGGCATCTAGTGGAGAGTTCCACTCTCTTGAGGCGAATGTAGCCAATTTGTCATTAGTTACTAACTCTCTTATAGCCTCTTTTAGATCGTTGGCGGTGGTATTGGCTTGATTATTACCCATTATTTGTAGTACTGATCCGAACACTTCTACTATCGTAGCTACCGCACCTTCAGAGATTGGAGCAGTTACGGCGCCACTATCTCGTAAGTTATTAAATATAGCTTGTCCGTCTTGTAATCTTTGATTTATTCGCCCACTTATTGTATTTTTTATTTGCCCTATATTTTGACCTTTAGCTAGTTCTTCATCAATTATCTGTAACGTTCGATTTGCTACATATGTCGCACCATTTACGGCATTTGAGACATTAGAGCCACTATAATTGACATACTCTCTAGCGTCTGTTTGCATAGCTTTTCTTAGATCTTCTGTGGTTCTAACTACCCTAGCAGCACTATCACTATAGAGATGCCCTGCATTAGTGCCAGCGGCTGATGAGTAGGTGTATTTGTATGCGGTTATGACATTTGTGCTTCTGATAGATGTGGTATCATCTTCATATTTTTTGATCTTAATATTTTTGGATTCATCGGTGGTGCCGGAGTTGTTGTTATTAGATAATTGGAGTTCATTGCCATTTATTACGGTGGCTTGGACGCCAGTTTTATTGGTAAATTCATTTATCTTTTTAGCCACTTCATCCATAGTAGTAACGGTAAAAGCCGGTATCTCAATGCCATTTAGTGAGATGTGTAGGGTGCGTTGTTGCGGTTGTTGGTTGTTTTGTTGATTATTTAAAGCGCCAAATGCAACCTTCGCATCAGCGTAGCTCACCCACATACCTTGACCCTCTCTTAGATTTATCCCCTCTCCTGCGCCGTTAAATACCACGCCTAGATCTACGCCGGCTTCTTTGACGGCTACTTCTTTATTTGAGTTTATATAGTATGTGTGGGTGTTTAGGTCGTTTGGATTTTTAGCTTCACCATCATCCCAAAGGCCATTGCCATTAAGGTCTAAAAAGTCATTATACTGGTCAAGTGTGTAGATGGGGGAGTTTTTGGTTCCGATATTTGAGCCGGAATTTAGATTGGCGATGATGGCAAGCTCGCTAGTGGGATTAGCCTCCATAGACATACCTGGCTCTATAACGATATTTTTAAGCGGTCCAGTAGGGTCTATCAAGCCGGTATCTTGATTTCTAAGCCAACCTTGGACTATATAGCCGTTGCGATCTACGAAATTACCTAGAGAATCTAAGCTAAAATCGCCGTTTCTAGTGTATAGATAGGTCTTGCCACCATCTGGGGATACGACGAAAAATCCATCGCCTTGGATAGCCATATCGCTTTGTTTCTCGGTGGTTTGGATAGTGCCTTGCTTGAAAATTTTAGTTACTGTATTTACTGTGGAGCCAAGGCCAATTTGCATAGAGTTCTTGCCGCCTAGATTGCCTTGTGGAGCGGTGGCGACCTTTTGGGTTTGGCTGAAAAGATCGGCAAAACTCGCACGAGAATATTTAAAGCCTACGGTATTGACATTGGCTATGTTGTTACCTTCGACATCCATAGCTACTTGGTGTGCCTGAAGACCAGTAACTCCAGACCATAATGCTCCCATCATTGGTAATCCTTTATATTGGAATTTGATTTTTGAGTATGGGGAAAGCAAAAAGCGTTCCAAAATTTGGTTTTTGGATTTTGCTTTAACTTTTTATAAAAATTTTTTATAAAATAAAAATGCCAAACTGGGAAGGGGTTGGGATTTTAAGGGGTAACCCTACGCAGTAGGGACTTTAGTGTTTGCTACTTTAGCACGGACTTGTTCGTGCGTTAAAAGTAGGTAAAAAATAGGATAGGGGAAACTGTTTTGGCTTTCAAATTTTAGTTTCCCCTGTCCCTTAAAAAAAGAATTTAAAAAGCTTTTATCGCAAAAATTCTTTTCCTTTTTTTTAAGTGGGAAGGGGGACGCTTTTTTGGCAGTCGCTACCCCTTCCCCCTTAACAACCCCCAACCCCTTGAAAAAGCCTTCTAATGGGTGGCTTACGCCACGGATTTTGGTTTTTATTCCAAATTTTCGCCGTAAAACAACTATTTAGGTTATTTTACTTTTGCGAAAATTTTATAAAATAAAAATGCCAAACTGGGAAGGGGTTGGGATTTTTAAGGGATACCCCATTTATGGGGACTTCAGGTGGGTCAAGGGAGCGGAGCTACCTTGTCGCAAAGCTGGGCTTAGCTCAGCTGCGAAGTTAAAAATTTTAAGTGGGAA
>NZ_JANQCU010000015.1:0-26175 GCF_024723485.1 Campylobacter sp. RM19072 | reverse complement strand
AAAAAGCCTTTCAAGGGGTGGCTTACGCCACGGATTTTATAATAAGATTTTTTAAATTTTTAGAAAATTTAAATATCAAATAAACTTTTTTCCTTTTTTAATCTTTAAAGATTAAATTATGTAAAATAAGAATATAATAAAACGCAAAAGCTTGATATAAAAGGTTTTACTATATGGATAATATAAACAATACTAAACAACTATATATTTTTGCTGGAGTGAATGGAAGTGGCAAAAGCACATTTTATATTAATCAACTTTTAAAAAATGATTTTTATGGCTATAGGGTAAATAGCGATGAGTTAGCAAAAGAATTAGGCAATTACGAAAGCCCATATATACAAAATAAAGCAGGTAAATTGGCTATTGCTATGAGAAATAAATTTTTAAATAGCGGTGCTAGTTTTAATCTTGAGACTACACTTAGTGGAAAAGGAATTGTCAAATTTATAAAATTAGCCAAAAACAAAGGTTATAATATCACACTTTTTTATATAGGTTTAAAAAGCGTTGAAATATCTAAAAAAAGAGTAGCAATCAGAGTAAGCAAAGGCGGACATAATATCGATAATACAACTTTAGAAAGGAGATTTGGACAAAGTTTTGATAACCTAAAAGAGATACTTGGGGTATGTGATAAAATCTATTTTTATGATAATAGCAGTGAAATTCTAGATGACAAAGAGCAAACCCTATCAAATGCCAAATTAGTAGCATTTAAGCAAAATGGAGAATTTTCTATTATAAAAGATAGCTATGCTAATAAAATCATCGCTCAATACTATTTTTAACTTCGCAGTGGAGCAAAGCCCCACTTTGCGACCAAAGTTTAGCACTTTGGAAACGCACTAAAGTTATCTATCCGACAAATGCGGATGAAATTATGGTTTAACTTCGCCGCACGAGCTAAGCCCAGCTTAAGGGCAAGGAGCTACGCTCCCTTGACCCACCTCTTGTGCTTTGCACTCTCTTTGAGAAAGTCCCTACTTCGCAGGGTAACCCTATTTTAACTTCACGACAAATTTATAAAATAAAAATGCCAAACTGGGAAGGGGTTGGGATCTTAAGGGATAGGGGAAATTATTTTTAACTTCGCAGGTCAGCAAAACCAGCGAATGCGACCCCGAAGGGGTGGTTTCTGTAAAACCGACCTTTGCGACAAAATTTTCGCAAAAGCAAAATAACCTAAATGGTTGTTTTACGGCGAAAATTTGGAATGTAACCCTTGACCCACCTAAAGCCCCACAAGTGGGGTACCCCATTTATGGGGACTTTAGTATTTGCTACTTTAGCACGGACTTTGGTTTTTATTCCAAATTTTCGCCAAAAACTCCTTCGAGTTTTTTGTTGCGAAAATTTTGTGCGTTAAAAGTAGGTAAAAATGGGTTTCCCCTGTCCCTTAAAGAAAAGAAAATTTAAAAAAGTTTATCGCAAAGAAATTCTTTTTATTTTTAAGTGGGAAGGGGGACGCTTTTTGGCAGTCGCTACCCCTTCCCCCTTAACAACCCCTAACCCCTTGAAAAAGCCTTCTAATGTTGCTGAGCTTTCGCTCAGATTTTAATAGGGTAACCCTACGGAGTAGGCACTTTTAGCTTTTTATAAAATAAAAATGCCAAACTGGGAAGGGGTTGGGATCTTAAGGGATAGGGGAAACTGTTTTGGCTTTCAAATTATAGTTTCCCCTATCCCTTAAAGAAAAGAAAATTTAAAAAAGTTTATCGCAAAGAAATTCTTTTTATTTTTAAGTGGGAAGGGGGACGCTTTTTGGCAGTTGAGTGGTGCAATAGTCAAACGATACTAACTATCGTTTGACGGCACTACGAAACATAAAAGCCAAGCTACCTTGCCCTTCCCCCTTAAAATTATTTTAACTTCGCACGGCAACAAGTCGCCGTTTGCGACAAGGAGCTACGCTCCCTTGACCCACCTAAAGTTATCCATCCGACAAATGCGGATGAAATTATGGTTTAACTTCGCTAGAGCAAAGCTAGTCTTTAAAATTAAATATTATCTATGAGCCGATTACTCCGCCATCTTTTTTGCGTATTTGGACTATTGTGCTGCGTGGAGTGGAGCTTTTGCCATTTGGGTAGTGGCTATTTGCTAGATTTTCTCCTGGGTGCTGGATACCTACAAACATAGTTGTATAATCAAGATTAAAAGCAATGCCAGTAATCTCACAAGCGATTGGACCAGTTAGAAATCTTCTTACTTGCGCTGTGATAGGATCAGCACATAGCATTTGGTTATTTCCCATCCCTTCGTAATCATCTTTATTAGAGTATTTGCCATCAGTTTGTATCCAAAGTCTGCCAAATTTATCAAATTTCAATCCATCTGGGCTATTAAACATATTTTCTACATTTATATTACTCGTTCCTTTTCTTAAGTCATTTGGATATTTAAGCGGATTTCCAGCAAGTAAAAATATATCCCATCTAAAGCTTGTGCTTGTGTGATCACCTTTAGGCTGCCATCTGATGATATGGCCGTAGATATTTTTATTTCTTGGGTTTGATGCGTTTGTTTGGGTGCGTTTGGTGTTATTAGTAAGTGTAGCGTAGATATATTTACCATTAGGATCAGCAGCTATCCACTCTGGTCTATCCATAGGCGTAGCACCAACTACACTAGCAGCCAATCTAGCATGGATTAATACATCTCCTTGATTATAAAAGCCATTTGTCTCATCTAAACCATTTTTGCCATACTCTAAGGCTACCCACTCTCCTACCCCTTCAAAATCCTTTGTATCTATAAATTTAGCTGCGTATAGGGTGCCTTCGTTTAGAATATCTCTATTTGGCTTATTTGGGTTGTATTTAGCCTTGCTAACAAATTTATATATAAACTCATTAGCCTCATCATCTCCCATATATACCACGATTTTACCATCTTTGGCTATTACTACTTCAGCATTTTCGTGCTTAAATCTCCCTAAGGCGGTGCGTTTGATTGGTGTGGAATTTGGATTATATGGGTCGATTTCTACTACCCAGCCAAAGCGATTTGGCTCATTTTCATTTTTGGCTATATCAAATCTCTCATCTAATTTCCACTCATAATTCTCGCCTTTGATACTAAGCCCGTAGCGTTTTTGCGATGGATTAAATGCGTAATTCTCATCGCTTGAGCCAAAGAAATCATCAAAATTCTCCTCACAAGTAAGATATGTCCCCCAAGGAGTCTTGCCACTAGCACAGTTATTAATCGTTCCAAGCACCCTTACTCCACTCTTATCGGCTCTTGTTTTTAATAGCTTATGACCTCTAGCCGGACCTTGTATATCTATAGGTGTCCTAGCTGTGATTTTGCGATTATATGGTGAGTCTAGCACAACGCTAAAAAACCCATCTTGGTTTTTAGCTATCTCAAATATACTCACACCCATTGAGTTTTGCTCGTAGTAAACATCATCTAAGCTCATATTTTTACCTTGATGATTAAACATTATTTCTGGATTTATATACTCATTATTCACAGCTAAAATCGCACGATTTTCATCTATATCAAACCACGCCATACCATCAGTATTATCTCCAAAAGTTAGCTTGGCATTTTCAACTGCGTTTTTATCAATTATCTTATTTTCATCAAATGGCGTTGCCTTGCTAAATAGCGGATCTGCCCAACTAATGAGCTTTCTAACCTCATATCCATCTGGGACGATTACCTTATCTTGAGTGCTAGGTGGGACTTGCTTAAAGCCGATTAAAGGCTTATTTACATTAGCACTAATACCACTAGGCATAAATATCCCAGCATAAGCCAACGCACCGCAAGTTGCTTGTAAAAAATCTCTTCTTTGCATTTAAAACTCCATTAATAAATTGTGATGGAATTATAAAATTAGCTTGTAAAATTTCTATGTTATTTTGGTTAAAAATATGTAAAATTTAGCAATTAATAAAATTAAATTTATCTAGCAAGATTGGTATGTGGTTTTGAGCTTTAATCACACTAGGATTAGGTAGATTGGCTCTACCCCCCCCCATATTATTTGAATTTTGCTCTAAGATTATTTTATTAAAGCTCTCTTTTGGGTTGGTTTCATTAAACAAAAAGTCAATAATACCTAAATATGGTATGAAATTTTTACCTTTTTGATTATATGCTGGGTGGGTGAAATTTAGATACTCTATATCGATTTTACTATTTGCGAAAATGTCCATTGAGTGCTTGGTTTGTAAGTAGCTTTTAGATCCTTGTGATGACAGGTATGAAGCTGCTTTTAAATCTTGGCAAATTCTAAGTAGTAGCTCCTCTCTTTTTGCGTTACTTTGAGATAGCTGGCTGGATTTGTAAATCGGCGTTTTAATATCCAAATCTTGCATAAATTTGGTTATTAGGCTTATATTTAAATCTGCTAGGCTCTCACACTGCATAATTGCACTGCTTAAAATTTGAAAATAATAATCAAAATTTACACTCTTTTTATAAGCGTGGTATATGGTGTTTAATATTTTTTTACGCCATTTATCTTCAGATAAAAGCTTTATATCGCTTATTTTGGTGGTTTGGGCGGTTTTTTGAGTGGATAGGGATATGGTAAATTCCCTATCATTTAGCTTAATTTTGTTTCTACTTTGCCAACTTCGTCTCTCAAATTGCACACTATCTAAAAATACAAATTTATCAACGCTATTTATCATATAAAAATAGCCCAACCAAGGCAAAAAGGTAGGCTGCATAATGGCTATTTTCAAGATATTTTCCCATAAATTACAATATCGCTATCATTTATTATATGATTATTTTTCATCAAATTTTGGTTTTCGTAAGTTAGAAGTTTGAAATCTTTTAAATTTAGTTTTTTTTGTAAAATTTGGATTAATTCATGCTCTTGATATAGAGTATTGATAGCACCTGGTTCGCCTGTAATATCATAATCATCAGCCATCTTAAAGCAGTTTGGCTCTATCATCTTGCCTACACCATATCTAAAGTCCCTAATGCTCCTTGTCCTAAGGAAAAAAATAGCATCTTTTTTATACATTTTATGCTCTTTTAAAAGTTCAAGTAGCCTTAAAAAATCAGCCCTTACAAAGTAATTTACAACATTTGGTATAAGCAAAATATCAGCATTTATACCACTATTTTTAGGTATAAAATCAAACATATCACTAGCAAAAAATGAGTAGTTTTTATACCCAAAGATATTTGCGAAATTATAGTTGGCATCTTCGATTTTTTGCGGATTTATATCTACACCTATACACTCATTATCATATGAAGCAAACAAGCTAAGATTATTACCATTGCTACAAGCTAGTTCTAATACCTTTTGATTTGTCAAATTATGCAAACCATTTTTAAAGAAAAATGGTATCATAGCACTATCTGGAAATTTCAAACCCCTTAAATTTTTATACATATTTCTCTCCTAATTGATTTTTCCATAAATTATTATATCACTATCTTTGATATATACTCCGCTTTTTACATTTAAATTTTCGCTTGTAATTAGCGTAAAATCTCTTAAATTTAATTTTGATTTTAAGATTTCTACTAGTTCATACTCTTTATAGCAACTACATATTATCCCCTTTTCGCCGCTATACTCATCGCCACTAAGGATAAATACCCCATCATCAATCTGCTCTCCAAGACCATATCTATGATCTTTTATACTTCTTGCTCTTATGAAAAAGTCGCTATTTGGCTCTATTAATTCATTTTTAATTATATTATCTAAAAGGGTTATAAAATCGGATTTTGTGATATAGTTTATCACATTTGGTATTAGTAAAACACCAGCTTTTAACCCTTTAGCACTCTTACAAAACTCCCTCATATCTTGATTAATAAATTTAAATTTATCAAATCCATATACATTAGTAAAATTAAAATTCGCATTTTCTACATTTTGCAAATTAAGCTCAACTCCGATAACTTCATAATCATAACTAGCAAAAACAGATAGATTATTACCATTATTACAGCCTAGTTCTAGGACTTTTTGGGGATTTGTGTTTAGATGATTTTTGAAAAAATAGCGTATAAGCTCAGCATCTGGATATTTAAAGCCTTTTAAATTTGAAATATAACCACTCATTAATCACTCGATAAGATAAAAATAGTTAGCAATTATAATAAATTTAAAATAATCATAGATAAATAGAGTTATTTTGGTTAAAAATATGTAAAATTTAGCCTTAAAATCTTAAAATACAAATTTACAATATCTAAGGAAAATAAGATGAGTAAAAAGATATTTATTACTGGGACTAGCACTGATGTAGGCAAGAGCTATATAAGTGCGTTGGTAGTTAAAAAAATGCGTGAATTTGGACTAAATGTCGGCTATTTCAAGCCAGTTTCAAGCGGAAATTTAGCAGATGATCCGCTTGATGTGAAGTTCGTGCGTGAATTTGCTAAGATTGAGCTTAGCTACTCTCAAATGAGTGCTTATAATTTTATCAAGCCCTATTCTCCGCATTTATCAGCTAAAAATGAGAATAAAAGCGTAAATATGGACACAATCATATCTAAGCTTAATAATCTAGATGAAATTTGCGATTTTATGGTGGTTGAAGGGGCTGGTGGAGTGATATGTCCGCTTAGATATGATGATGAGAAGATAATGCTACTTGATCTGATAAAAGCTCTAAATTTAAGCGTTATAATAGTCTCAGACGCAGCCCTTGGAGCGATCAATCAAACTGGGCTAACTAGCTTTTATCTAAGGCAAAATGGCGTTGATATAAAGGGTGTGGTATTAAATAATTTTGATGAGAATTGCCCCATTTGCGTAGATAATAAAAAGATGATAAATGAGCTATTTGGTCTAAAAATTTTATCTTGTGTAAAAAGAGATGAGCTAAGCTTAGATATAAGCAAAGATGAGATTTTAAATATTTTTAATTAAGGATAAAATATGCTTTTAGATATAGCAAAGATGGATTTAGAGCTAATATGGCATCCGTGTTCGCAAATGTATGATTATAAGGAGCTACCGCCAATTGTGATAAAGCGTGGCAAGGGGGTTAAAATTTATGATGAAAATGATAAAGAGTATATAGATATTATCAGCTCTTGGTGGTGTAATCTACTAGGTCATTCAAATGAGTATATAAATAGTGCTATTAAAAATCAGCTTGATGAGATTGAGCATGTGATATTTGCGAATTTCACGCATGAAGGGGCTGTGAGATTAGCTAGTAGATTAAAGCAAATTTTACCGCCTAAACTAAGCAAATTTAACTTTTCCGATAATGGTAGCTCAGCTGTAGAGAGTGCGCTTAAGATGGCGTTTCAGTATCAGCACCAAGTAGGCAATACGCATAAGAATAAATTTATTTGCTTAAGTGGTGCTTATCACGGCGAGACTATCGGAGCGTTGAGCGTTGGGGCGCTTGATTTGTATGCTAAAATTTATGAGCCAATGCTGATGAAGGCCATTTGTTTGCAAGCCCCTGATATGTATAGAAGCGAATTTGATGGCAATAGCGATGAGATCGCTATGAAATATTTCAAGCGGTATGTTGTGCCAGTTTTTGAGCAGCATGGCAAAGAGAGCGTGGCTTTGATAGTTGAGCCTATACTTCAAGCCGCAGCTGGAATGAAGATATATCCGCCTTTATATCTTAAGAAGCTAAGGCAAATTTGCGATGAGTATGAGGTGCTGCTAATAGCTGATGAGATCGCTACTGGATTTGGTCGGACTGGGCGGATGTTTGCTTGTGAGCATGCTGGTATTAGCCCTGATATTATGACGCTTTCAAAGGGGCTAACTGGCGGATATATGCCAATGTCTATTACGGCTACTACTGATGAAATTTATGACGCTTTTTACGCACCATACTCCCAAGGCAAGGCGTTTATGCACTCTCATACATATAGTGGTAATCCGCTTGGGTGTGCTGCGGCAAATGCGGTTTTGGATATATTTGAGAGTCAAAATATATTAAGCCAAGCTCAAAATAACGCAATCTATCTAAAAAATGAGATAAACTCCGCTCTAAGCTCACATAAAAATGTAGGTCAAATTCGCTCCATCGGGCTAATAAATGCAATTGAGCTAGTGGAGCAAAAAGATGGTAAAAAGGCGTTTAACCCAGCCTTAAGAACTGGATATCAAATTTATAAAAAGGCTTTAAAAAATGGTCTTATACTAAGGCCACTTGGCGATGTGATATACTTCAATCCGCCGCTAAATATCCAAAAAGATGAGATGAACGAGGCGATAAAAAGATGCGTAAAAAGCATTGATGAGGTGCTTGGGGGATTTTAGTTTTTTAAGATTAAAATAGCAAATTTATAACTTAGGCTAAAATCATTCTTAAAGTGCGAATTTAAGGCCTCAAAACTGCTTTTTGTAAGCTTAAATTCGCCCTTTATATTATTTACGCCAGTATGTTTAAGGTGGGTTAAAAGCTCTTTTAAATTGTTAAATTTTAGCTTGATTTGCCTCTCTTGAGCGTTTAAAATTTCAAAATTTTTGCTAAAAATTGCTTTTAGCTGGGCTAGATTTTTATACTCTAAGCTCTGATTTGTAAAGCTTGAAAGCTCCTTAAGTGTGCCATCTATAAATGTGCTAAAGGCTAAAATCCCGCCACTTTTTAAGCTAAATTTTAGGTTATAGCTTAAATTTTCAAGCTCATTTATCCATTGAAAAACTGAGCTTGAGATGATTAAATCTTGTTTATTTTTAATTTTTAACTGCGTAATATCGCCTATTTGAGTGCTAAATTTACTCATAAATTCACTCTCATAAAGGTCATTTAAAATCAAATTTTTACACTCTAACTGGCTTAAAATCAGCCTTGTCAAAACCCCACTTCCAGCACCAATCTCATAAATATCATCGTAATTTTGCCTATAATTTTTAAGGCTATTTATCAAAATATCCGCAGCGTAAATTTGCGGTTTTGCGTAAATATCATAGAATTTAGCACCCTTAAATCTCAACTATCTCTCCAAAGCTTTTAAAGTTAAAAAATGCAAAATGTGGAGTATTTATAATCTTAGCTTTATCCTTAAAATATGCTAAAACCGCACTATTATCAAAGATCAAATCACGCTTACTAACATAAGCCCTGTCCCACAAAATATGGTTTTGGCAAGGCAAAATAGCATTTTTATAAAGATTTATAAGCTCGATTTTAGCGTTTTGATTAAATGTAAAATTTTGAAATTTTTGCTTGTTAATACCTAAAAAACAGAGTTTTTTAAAGCTTTCAAAATCAAACTCGCTTATACTTTTATAAAAAATATCTTTTTTAATCCCATACTTCTCATCTATGCCAAAAGGGGTGCCATTTATGGCGATTGCGACCTTTAAGGGGGTGTTTTGTAGTACCAAATTCGCAGCCCAAACGCCCATAGACCAAGAGATCAAATATATATCTTTATTAGCTAAAATCCCCCCATCAAACCTTAAATCGCTATAATCACTAACCACCAAAAGCCCATAATCTCCAAGCTCTAAGTGGCTAATGCTACTTTTATCAAAGCCATAACCTAAGAATAATACAATGAGTTTTTTAGAATCTTTAATGAGATCGATTTTCATCTAAAAGCCTTTTTAATTTCACTAAATCGCCACATTCTAAATCTGCTCTTAAGCTAATTCTAAGCCTTGCCTTGCCCTTTGGGACTGTAGGTGGGCGGATAGCTGGGACGAAGTAGCCAAGCTCATTTAAGGCATTTGATAGCTCTAAAGCCTTGGTATTTTCCCCAACTACAAAAGGGCAGATATGGGTTGAATTAAGATTTAGAAAATTTATCAAATTTGCTAGATTTTCACGCCGTTTTGAGTGGTCTTTGGCTAGGATAAAATTACTCCACGCTACATTTATAGCCGGTATAGAGGTAGAATATATCAAGCTTCTAGCGCTATTTATAAATATATCTTTAAATTCCCCACTGCTTAAAATCACAGCCCCGCTACTTCCTACAGCCTTACTAAGCGTAACAAGGATAAAATCAATATCACAACCCATATCGCCGCAAATTCCAAGCTCATTTAAAGCAAAAAACGAGTGAGCCTCATCTATATACAGCATTACATTATCATAACGCCTTTTTAATGATAGCATAAACTCTATATCAGCCCTATCTCCATCCATGCTAAAAATAGCTTCGCTTAGGATTATAATGCGTTTAACATTGCCTTGATTTTGCTTAATTAAACTCTCTAAGGCTTCATTATCATTATGGGCGTAGCGTTTGAAATTCGCATTTGCTAGCTTTAATGCATCAATCATACTTGCGTGTATTAATTTATCAGCTAAAAATAGAGTATCACTATCATTTAACGCACTGATACAGCTCAAATTCGCACAATATCCAGAGTTGAAAATTAACGCTTTTTTATTAAATTTACTCTCAAACCAACTCTCCAAACGCTCAAATTCATCACTTGAAGTATAGACTAGCCTACTAGCCCCAGAGCCAAAATACCAATCCTTATCAAGGCAAATTTTTAAAAATTCATCTCTTAAGGCTACACTACTTGCTATGCCTAAATAGTCATTACTACCTAAATTTAGCAGATTTTTGCCATTTAAATTTAGAAATTTTGAGCTTATCTTAGAGTGCTTTAACTCTCTAAAATTATCATCTTGCTTTGCTTTTTGTATATCAAACATTATAAACTCGCTTAATCTATTATAAAATTTAGCATTATATCAAAAAATAAAATTAAAAATAAAACAACATTTCAAAAACACCTAAACCAAAAATCTAAGATTATTTAAAATTCCACTTGGTTTTCTTAAAAATTTAAGATTTATTGTGATAAAATTTATTATTTTTTTAAGGTTTTAGTATGCTTGGAGTATTAAAAAATCTCGCATTTTGGGTTGTTTTAGCAATAATACTTGGTATTTTTGTAGGTTATACTTTTCCGCAAATTGGAATTGATAGTAAATTTGGAATTGACTATTTTATAATGATTTTAAAGTGGATGGTAGGACCCATTATCTTTCTTACCATTATTTCAGGCATTGTAGGCTTAGAGAGTCTAAGAGATCTTGGTAGCATAGGCTTAAAGGGCTTTATCTACTTTGAAGTAGTTAGCACGATAGCCTTAGCTGTAGGTATTTTTGGCTCATTGCTCTTAGCACCTGGGGTGGGAATGCATCTAGATCCTAGCTCCTTTGATGCTAGTAGCGTGGATAAATTCTCTGGAGCTTCTAAAGATGTAGGCTCGATCTGGTCGATACTAGCTGGTGCGGTGCCAAAAACTCCGCTTTTGCCTTATGATGATTTAAACACACTTAGCGGATTTGGCTTTGTGCTAGGTATGCTTAAAAATGCTCTTTTAGCCCTAAGTGTCGTTATCACGCCCTTTATCAAAGCTAACACAATTCAAGTGCTTTTTATGGCTTTGTTTTTGGCAATTGTGTTAAGCTTTACCCCAAAGAAAATCAAAGATCTTTTCATAAATCCCATTGAAAAGGCTCAAAACTGGGTGCTAAAAGCTCTTAGTATCTTTATGTGGCTAAGCCCCTTAGCGGCATATTGTGCGATGGCGTATCTTATCGGTAAATTTGGTATTGAGAGTTTGATAGGTATGCTAAGTCTGCTTGGGACTATGCTAGTGTCGTGTTTGTTTTTTATTTTTGTGGTGCTTGGCGTGATTTGCTACACTGCTAAGGTAAATATATTTAAATTTATGCGATTTATTGCTAAAGAGGTGCTAGTTGTCTTTGCTACTAGCTCAAGCGAAGTTGCCCTAGCTCCGCTTATGAAAAAGCTTGAAAGTGCTGGAATTCATAAAGGTTGCGTAGGTGTAATTACCCCTTTTGGCTACTCTTTTAACCTAGATTGTACAAATATTTATCTCTCAGCTTGTGTTATATTTTTGGCTCAAGCTTTTGATATAGAGCTTAGTTTTTCACATTTGCTTAGTATTTTACTAATTTTGATGGTTACAAGCAAGGGTGCCGTAGGAGTAACTGGCTCAGGATTTGTGGTGCTTGCTGGGACGCTTGGCTCTATGCATGATGTCATACCTGTGGTGGCTGTAACGGTGCTACTTGGGGTGGATAAGTTTATGAGCGAGATGCGTGCGGTGGGGAATTTATGCGGTAACGCAGTGGCTTGTCTAATCGTAGGAATTTGGGATAAAAAAATCGATAGGCAAAAATTTAACTACGCTATAAACCACCCTGATGAGTTTGACTTTGAAAAACTTAAAGCAAAAGCTTAAATTTTTTATCTATTAAGCTCTCAAGTATATAGCAAATGAAACACTATAATCTGTTTTAAAGTAGTTTATAAGAAAATTTCTGCGATAAAATAGCCAAATTTATTGATTTAAAATAAATTTTGTGTAAAATAGTAACACTTGATTAAAAAATTGTAACAAATATTACAAAAATCATTTAATAATTTTGATTTTTTGCTATAATAAAACAAACTTAATAATAATAAAGAGAAAATATGAAAAAATTGCTTTTTTCATCAGTTTTAGTCGCCACTTTGGCTAGTTCTGCTTTTGCTGGTTATTATATAGATAGGTATGGCAATATACGATATCAGTTAGACATTCACACCGCAATTTCAAATAATAAAAACGCAAATACCAATCCACAAACAGATCATCAAAGCATCTATTCAAATGCTTTTTGTGCGCGGATAGGTTGTATTCGTTAAATAATAAAAGGCTATCAATGAATCTTGCAAATATGAAACATTATGGCTATGAGACCATTTATAATAATTCTGTGTATGGAGTGCTTAGTCAAAATGCACAAAATCGTTCTAAGGCTGAATTAGCCGAGCTTGACAAGAGTATAGATAGCCTTACTAACACTAGCATTAAGGTTAATTTCAATGAAAGCACTTTTAAAAATCAAGTCTATTTCAAAGATGAAACAAGTGGGGAATTTATAAAAATTGGACTTAGTGATGAAAATTTAGCAAAACTCCAAAGAGTATTTGGAAAACAAGATTTCTTTACTAAAAGCGATGGTTCGCAAATACTTAGTGGCAAGGCTGAAAGCTTTGTGGCTGGGTGGTTTGGCGATATAGCTTACAAGCGTGGATATGCTAGTAGCGATGCTAATGGCGATGGATACCTAAGCCAAGATGAATTAGCAAATACAAACTCTGGTTTTACTTCGCACGGAGTTTTTAGTCTTTATTCTATGACTGATATTTCTACTAGCACCGAGAGCTATATGAAACTTGAAGATAGTTTTAAAAATAAGCATTCTTCATCTTATGCTGCTGGCAAATACGCAAGTGATAGCATAGAAAAGGAGCTAAACAAAACAATACAAAATGATAAAAATAGTGATGGCGAAATAATTTATGGCGAAATAATGGATAAAAACGAACACGCACAAGATGTAACAGACATTATAACGGCTATAGTGGGAGATGGAATAAAACAAGTAAATGTTGGCGAAGACTTACTAGCTAAAGCTCTTTTACAGCAATTTATGGGCGGAGTAAGCTCACTAAATGCTGAGCAAAAAGCAATTTTAGCAAAAGCAGGACTTCTAATGGATGAAAATACGCAAGATTTAAGCTCTGTGATAAAAAATATAGAAGCAAATATAGAAAATTCAAAGATAGATTTCAAAGTATAATTTAACTACGCTATAAAGCACCTTGATGAGCTTAAAAAAACTTAAAGCAAAAGCTTAAATCTAGCCAATTCTAAAATTCGCTAGATTTAAGAATTTAAAACTTTATTATATTGGCCAAATTTAATATCTATTTAAGATATTTAACAATTAATTTTATTCTGATAAATCAATAAATTTAAATTCATTTATGCTTATTTATAAACTCAAAAACATTATCTTCTAATTTTTTTCTATTTTTGTTTTTAAAAAAATTCAAAATAGCATTTTTATTATGCGTATTTTTTTGCTCGTAAGCTTTTCTTATATAGGTTGTAAAGCCATATTCATTACTAAATTTGCCAGCATTTATTTTATCCCTAAAGCTCTTAGTCCATTTATTATACTCTTCATCTGTTTTTTGCCATAGTATTAATAGCTCTTCTCGCTCTTTTTTCTCTATAACATCATGACCTAAGAAAAAAGTTAAATCTCTTTGTTGATAACTAGCAAAAACATAAATAGAATTTTCTTTTGGGATATTAGAATTCCACATTGGTTTATTACTTGTTTTTGATGAAAACTTAGTCTCAATTGCGAAAATATAATTTTGGCAAAATACCAAAAAATCCGGGAAATTTTGACTACCATAAGGTTGCCAAATAAAAAAATTAGCATAATCTTTGCGGTTAGTGTTGTTTAGATAAATAGAGTTTTTTAAAATTTGCGTGTCATTTTTGCTTAGAATTTTAGGTTTAATTTCTTTTAAAAATCTTTTTAGCCCATCATCTATAATAGTAAGGCTCATTTCATTAAAGCCTGAGCGTTTTAAATAGCTTTTAAAATTCTCTTCAAAGATTTTGCCATCTGGTGAACCTGTTATTTTGGCTCTATCCTTACAAATGCTTTCAAAAAATTTATTTAAATTATTCATTAAATATCCTTTTATACTCAGCCACTACATCAGCTTTTCCAAAGCCTGGTATTGTGGTATTTTTGCGTGATAAGCTCTCAAAATCAAGACTTTTTAAATTGAGCTTTGTTTTATTATCAAAAGCTTTAAAAAATATATATTGTATTTTTGGATTTAAATCATCTTCTTGTAAAATAAGGTGCTTATAATCATAAAAGCCTTGTCGCACAACAGCAAAGTCCCATTTATACTCTTTTTGGTTAAAATATTTTCTTGCCCCAATTGTGTTATTGTATTGCCACATCTCAAAATCTTTGTGAGTAGTAGGCGGTGCTTGTTTTAGTCTTAAATCTATCTTGCTAGGCAGTCTAGTCCATATTTGAAAACAGCATCTAATATAACAATCTTTGCCGCCAAATATAAAAGAATTAGGGTCTAGAATTTCAGTAAAAATAAGCTTAAAATCTTTATTTAAATTCTTTTGAACGCTCCATTTTTCAAACTGCAAAGGCAC
The DNA here is from genome assembly GCF_024723485.1 of Campylobacter sp. RM19072. Taxonomy (NCBI): domain Bacteria; kingdom Pseudomonadati; phylum Campylobacterota; class Epsilonproteobacteria; order Campylobacterales; family Campylobacteraceae; genus Campylobacter; species Campylobacter sp. RM19072. The sequence continues at coordinate 11,228 of NZ_JANQCU010000015.1, read as the reverse complement.
TATAAAAGCTATATAATCACTAAATTCACTAGCGTAATTAAAAAACTTTATAGCAAGAGTGGCTCTTTTGCCAAATGGGGGATTTCCTATTGTTATTATCTTTTGCTCTTTTGGCTGGTAAGTGAAAAAATCTTGCGATTTTATATGGGTAGACTTTGGGTCTAAATCAATAGCTTCTATTTTTGGCTCTTTAAAAGTTATCCGTAAAGCATTCACAAACGAACCAAACCCAGCACTAGGCTCTAAAAAAGTATATTTATCTAAATTTAATTTTTCTTTTAATATTTTGCATAACTTTAAAGCAACTTCTTGCTTTGTATAAAACTGATCTAACTCTTTTTTCATAATCTACCTTTTTGTAATTATATCAAAATTTTTACTTAAAAAATTATTTATATTTTTGCATCAAAGATGCCTTATCAATCTCTTTAATATGTCTAAAATTAAAATATATTTAATAAATTTTTTAATTTAAGATATGCTAATTTAATGCTTGTTTTAAAAAATTATTTAAAATAAGCAATTTTTATTAAACAAAGGAGAGAGTATGAAGGTATTAATTTTAGATGGTGGTAAAAATTTTGGTAATAGTGGCGGCAAACTAAATACCTTGCTTTGCGAAATAGCAAGCAGTGAGCTAGAGGCTAAGGGATATGAGGTTATCCGCACCAAAATAGATGATGGCTATGAAGTAGAGAGTGAGGTACAAAAGCTCATCCAAAGCGATATAATCATCTTTCAATACCCTGGCTGGTGGATGAGTGCGCCGTGGATTGTCAAAAAATATATAGATGAGGTTTTGTCAGCTGCAGCGCCACACTTGACAAAAAGCGATGGTCGCCACGCTAGTGACCCTGAGCATGGATATGGCACAGGCGAGAAAACAGCGAAGAAAAAATACATGATAAGCACCACTTGGAATGCGCCAATTACGGCCTTTAATGACAAAAATGATTTTTTTGAAGGGCGTGGGTGTGATGGTGTAACCTTTACTATGCACAAAGCGATGGAGTATTGCGGGATGAAAGCGCTGCCTAGCTTTATGTGTAATGATGTGGAAAAAAATCCAAAAGTAGATGAGTATGTAAATGCGTATAGAGCGCATATAAGGGCGAATTTTTAAAATTTGATGGGTTGAAATTTGGAGCTTTTTAGCTTAAATATTGCTTAAAATTGCCAAATTTCAAAGCTAAATTTATTAATAGAATTTAACTTAAATAATTTAAATTCTATATTTACTAAGCTAAATTTTAAGCGGATTAAAACGCTAAAATTTAGCCTAGTCCAAAACCGCTTTATACTCGCATTTTTGGCATAGATTTTCTACCGCTTTTGCCGCTTTAAAGCCTTCTATTATGGCTTTAGCTTTAGGTGAGTTTATGATGGTAGTTAGGCTTTGCTCTTTTAGGCTACCTAGATTTATGCTAGCCCCAGCATCAATGCAGCATGGCACCACAATTCCACTACTTTTAATACCAATTTGTGAGATTAGGCCGTGGCAATATTTATGCGGATTTTGCGAATTTGGCTTTCTCCACTCAAAATACTCTTTAAAAACCAAAAATGTCTTATAATCTAAGCGAATTTTATCCGCATTATAATCAATTTTCACCCCAAAAAACTGCTCAAATCTATCTTTAATCATCTTAAATTTAGGCTCATTTATCATATGCTTTTGAACTCTAAAATTTACAAAAATATCGCTTTTTATCTCTTTTTTAAATTTACAAAAATCAAGTAAATTATCTATATAATCATCTTTAAATTTGCCGTTTTTATCTATAAATGCGCTTAGAGAAAATGAAATTTGATGAGCTTTACAAAGTGTGGTAAAATCATGCTTATTTAGATATTTGCCAGTTGTGACTAAATCGACTTTAAAGGAGTTTTTAAAGGCCAAATCTAGATATTTATCCAAATTTAAATTAGCCAATGGATCGCCTAAAAGATGTAGGCAAATCGCCCTTGTCTTGCCCCTTATCTGTGATAAAATATCGCTATAAAGCCCCAAATCCATAGGGCCAAATTTATCCACGCTCACAGAGGGGCAAAAGCTACACTCACAACCACAAATATCGCTAATCTCTATATAAACTTTTTGAAATTTAGCCACCAAAATGCCTATATGAAGTATTTAGCAGCTAAGCTTTTATCGCATTTTGTAGCTTTTATTAAATGGGTGCCGATTTTGGCTATATAATCTTGATTGTCGCTACTTTTACAATAGCTTATGGCTAAATTCGCAGCTAATTCTCTATCGCTTTGAGTAGCATTTTTATCTATAAAACTTCTTGCGCCAATGATACCGCCGCAATCTATACTATCCATCTTATCAAGTTTTAAAGCATCAAGCTTCTCATTATCATTTTGATCCCTGCCAATTATCATTTTAGCACCATCAGGAAGCCTTAAATGCCTACCATATCTTAAGCTTTGAAGGTCATCTTCGCTCATATCTTTATCATATTTGATAAAATCTCTAATTCTATTGCTAAAGCCCTCCATCGTGTATGGACAGCCCCCACCAGGACTTTCAAAATCGCTAAATCCAAACTCCTTAGCTAAGCTTAGTTGCGGCGTTCTACTTCTACCATTTAAGCCTAAAAGCTTATCTCTATCCACCCAGCCCTCACGCTCTGGCAAAGTAGGCTTTAATAGCTTAGCACAAAGTGGTCTAAGGATTATATCATCTTTATCATCGGCTAAATTTTTCACATGTGCCATCGCATCGTTTCTTTGGCTCATTGGTCTTTGACCTACGACTTCTCCACTGATTACAAAACTTGCATTATAATCATCAAGCATAGAAATAGCCGTCCTAAACATAAACCCATGACAATCAATACATGGATTAAACTGCTTTCCATATCCAAATTTAGGATTAAAAAGCACATCTTGGAGATATTTACTACGCACATTTACACTCTCAAAACTAGCTCCTGCCATCGCTGCTCTTTTAGCTAGAGTCTCATTTTTAACAGGATCTGAGCCAAAGCCTATATCTATATTTAAGGCATGAACTTCTATACCTTGTAGTGAGATTAGCTTCATAGCTAGCATGCTATCAAGCCCACCGCTAAATAGGGCCAAACATTTTCTTTTCATCTTTTTCCTTTTAATATTGATATTCTTTTTTTACACTCAATTATCTCTTCAAGCGTTAACTTTGCACTTTTTAAAAGTCTCTCATAATAGCCCACCGCAAGGGGTCTAATAGCATTATGAAGCTCATTTACACTTCTATACTCTTCTAAATTATCTTGCAGTTCAAGCTCTCTTATATGCTCGTTATCTTGGCTTTGTGAGCCTACAACTGCTCTATACGCAGCCTTATCTTTAAAAATTTCAATACCATAATACTGCTTTACAATCTGGCAATACTCAGGATTTATAAGCATATTTTTTAAGATTGATAGCTCGGCAATATCCCTTTTTTCTCCTAAATTTAAAGCCTTATTTGGGATATTTATAGATTTAGATACGCTCACATTTTTGCTTAATTTAAATGAGCTAATCTCAATTCCTAAAAGCGTAGATACAAGAGCTTTATAGGAGTTAGCCACTATAGGATCAAGATTAAAGCTAAATTCTTGAATAGCCTTAAGTGCTTTGGAAATCTCTAAAGGAGTTTTGGGATTTAAATTTTTTACAAGTTGAGTTATATAAAACTCCCCAAGCTCAATCCCGCCGCTTAATAGCTCTTTTAATTCCATCTCCTTGCCACTTGCTACTAGCTCGGCTGGATCCTTGCCACCACTTATTAAGACCACTTTACCATCTATTTGATGCTCCATAAGCAATCTTGCACTCTTAAAGGCCGCATTGACTCCAGCTGCGTCGCTATCAAAGCTTAGAGTAACCTTAATATCGCCTCTTTTTATCAGTGGGATATGCTTTTGGGTTAGTGCTGTTCCAAGCACCGCTACAGCATTATTTATCCCCGCAGCATGAAGCATAATACAATCCATATAACCTTCACAAATCACCACTGATTGAGACCTATAAATCTCATTTTTAGCCTTATCATAGCCATAAAATATCTTAGATTTATCAAAAATTTGGCTTTGTGGGCTATTGATATATTTAGCTGGATTATCGCTAATGGTGCGACCACCAAAGCCTACTAAATTCCCAAGATGATTATATATAGGAAATGTTATGCGGTTGATGAAACTAGCGTAGTATCCGCTCTCATTTTGCTTGATAGCACCAACTTCTAAAGCCTCTTTTGGCTCAATGCCCTCATTTTGGAGCAAATTTAGAGTATTTTGCGAGCCTGCTGCCCAGCCAAGCTCCCATTTTTCTATGATGGCATCGCTGATAGAGCGACTTTTTAAATAATTTATAGCTTCAGGATTTTTATACAAAAGCGTTTTATAATGGAGATTTAAATTCTCTAAAATTTTCTTATTTACTTTTGGCTCATTTTTGCTACTTGTGTATTCTAAGCTTACATTATAGATAGACGCTAATTTCTCGATCGCCTCAGCATAACCTAGCTTCTCATACTCCATAACAAACTTAATCGCATCTCCACCAGCCTTACATGAAAAGCAGTGATATATCCCTTTGCTTGGACTAACCGACATTGATGGGTGCTTGTCATTATGAAAAGGGCATACGCATACGAAGTTCGCACCTGATTTTTTAAGCGGTATATAGCTACCTACTACATCAACAATATCAATTATATTTTTTAAATTTTCTATACTATTTTTAGAAATCATAAGCGAGATTATACATTGATTTAGCTATAATCGCCATTAAATTTAGCAAGGTTTTTGGATTTGGACTTTTTTTTCATTGAGTATAGGGATCCTATTTTTGGGCTTATTGTTCTTTTTAGTGTTTTGCTTTTGATAGCGGTTTTAAGCTATTTTTGGGGAGTGTTTTCGCTCAAAGATCAAAAAAACAGCATAGATAAATTTGTTAGCAAATTTCAATCCCAAAGCCAACTAGACCCAAAATACCAAAATATGCTATTAAACCTTGATATAGACTCAAATTCGCTTGGGGTTTTGGCTGGGATTTTTGCTAGGAGTGGGGATTTTAACAAGGCTATTAGTATATATTTAATCGCTCTTAAAAAGGCTGCTAAAAAGGGCGAAAAAGAGTTTATATTTTTAAATTTAGGAAAAGCCTATTTAAAAGCTGGATTTATAGAGCGATCTACGGAGGTATTTTTAGAATCCATTAAATTAAGTACCAAAAATATTGACGCACTTAGCCATCTTGGGCTAGGATTTGAAAAGCTTAGAATGTATCAAAAAAGCCTTGAAGTTTTAGATGCTCTAAATGAGCAAGGCGTAGAAGTATCTATGCAAATAGCATATACAAAAGCTCTAGAGATAAAAAATAGCAATATGGAATTTAGTCAAAAAATAGCTAAATTTAATAAATTAGCTGATGAGTTTAATCTGATAAATCGTATGATTTTAGAAACTTATATCACAAATAATAAAGATATAAATGAGATAAAATCCAAGCCAAATTTGGATAATTGTATAGATATTTTGTATCTTAATGATGGGGTTTTAGATGGTGATGAGTATAAAGAACTTTATGGCGCTAAGGGACTAAATAACGCTCAAATCAGTGATTTTAATCTAAATCTTTTAAAGGTCGCTAGGGATAATAACCTTAATGCTACTTTAAGTTTTAGCTATATCTGTAAGGAGTGTAAAGGCTCATATCCTCTATTTTTTTATCGGTGTAATCACTGCGCTAGACTAGGAAGTTGTGCTATTATCCCAAATGTTATAAAGGAGAGCGATGAAAATAGTATCTCTTTTTAGCGATGGTAGTTGCTTAAATAATCCTGGAAATGGCGGCTGGGCCTATATCTTAGAGTATGAAAAATATACCAAAAATGATAGCGGAGCCATAAGAGATACTACAAATAACCAAATGGAGCTTTTGGCCATCATCAATGGCTTAAAAGCCCTAAAAGAGCCTTGTATTGTCAATCTCTACACCGATAGTAGTTACGCTGCAAATGGGATTAACTCTTGGCTAGATGGATGGAAGAAAAAGAGCTTTAAAAATGTCAAAAATATAGAGCTTTGGCAAGAGATAGATAAATTAACTCAAATTCACAAAGTCAAAGCCCACTGGATCAAAGCCCACGCCGGCCATCCACAAAATGAGTTATGTGACAAATTAGCCAAAGATGCAGCGATGAAGCTTACAAAGGATTAAAAAGGATTATTATGGATAAATTAACAGAGATTCAAAAGCTTTTAAAATATAAATTTAAAAATATAAATTTGTTAAAAGAGGCCATAACTCACAAAAGCATCAAAAGCTCTATTAATAACGAACGGCTTGAGTTTTTAGGTGATGCGGTGTTGGATTTGATAGTAGGGGAGTATCTATATCACAAATTTAAAGGTAAAAGCGAAGGCGACCTAAGCAAATTAAGAGCCTCACTAGTCAATGAAGATAGCCTTGCTAAGATAGCCAAAGAGCTAAGACTTGGCGAGTTTTTATATCTTTCAACCGCCGAAGAGAATAACGGCGGCAGAGAGAAACAAAGCCTAATAAGCGATGCTTTAGAAGCCTTGATGGGGGCTATATATTTAGAGAGTGGATTAGAAAAAGTGAAGAGCATATTTATAGCTTTATTAGAAGCAAATTTCCCCGATATCAGCTTAAATCTAACTAAAGATTACAAAACAACTCTTCAAGAGCTCACTCAAGCCAAGATAGGCTTAGCACCAAAATATGAGCTAATAAGCTCAAGTGGACCAGATCATAAAAAGAGCTTTGAAATGGCTGTGATATTAGAGGGCAAAGAGATCGCAAGAGCCATAGGAAATAGCAAAAAATCAGCCGAGCAGGCTTGTGCTTTAAAGGCTTTAGAGATATTAAATTCAATGAAAGGATAGTTATTGAATACATTTGGGACTAAATTTAGATTAAGCACATTTGGCGAAAGTCACGGCGTAGCTATAGGTGGGGTTATAGATGGAATTCCAGCCGGTATTAAAGTCGATATGAGCTTTATCCAAAGTGAGCTTGATAGGCGTCGCCCCGGTGGCAAATACGCCACTTCAAGAAAAGAGAGTGATAAGATAGAGATTTTAAGCGGAATTTATGATGGTTTTACCACCGGTTGTCCTATTGGCTTTATAGTGGCTAATACCTCTCAACACTCCAAAGATTATGATAATATCAAAGATCTATTTCGCCCAGGGCATGCTGATTATACATATTTTGCTAAATTTGGGATTAGAGATCATAGGGGTGGTGGCAGAAGTAGCGCTAGAGAGAGTGTAGCAAGGGTTGCTGGTGGGGCGTTTGCGGGATTGCTTTTAAGAGAATTTGATATAGATATCCAAAGTTGCGTAAGGCAAATTGGCGATATAAAAGCTGATAAAATCGACTTTGAATTTGCGAATTCTAGTGAGATTTTTTGGGCTGATGAATCCACAGAAGAGAGCGCTAAAGAGCTAATACTAAATACCAAAAACTCAAATGATAGCCTTGGGGCTAGTGTTTTAACTATCATCAAAAACGCCCCCGCTGGACTAGGCGAAGTGCTATATAATAAGCTTGATGCGACCTTAGCTAGTGCTATGATGGGGATAAATGGAGTAAAGGCCGTAGAGATAGGAGATGGAATAAGCGTGGCTAATATGCTTGGAAGTCAAAATAATGATTATATGGATAAAAGCGGCTTTATAACCAATCATTGTGGCGGGATTTTAGGCGGTATTAGTAATGGAAGCGATATTGTGATTAAGAGCTATTTTAAGCCAACGCCAAGCATTTTTAAGGCTCAACCAACTCTAAATTTAAATGGTGATGAGACGATATGTGAGCTGCGTGGCAGACATGATCCATGTATTGGAGTGCGTGGGAGCGTGGTAGCTACGGCAATGGCAAGGCTAGTTATAGCTGATATGTTGCTTTTAAACGCAACTTCAAATTTAAATAATTTAAAAAGGATTTACAGATGAATAAAAATTTTAGGGGGGGGGTAATGCGATATTGTGATTTTTGCGTTATGCCTGATAGCAGACCGGGGATTAAATTTACTACCTTAGATGATGGAAGAGTTAAATGTAGTGCGTGTATAAATCACGAAAATAAGAAAAATATCGATTACAAATCTAGATTTAAAGAGCTTGAAGCTTTATGCGATAAGCACAGAGGCCGAAATGGCAAAAATGACTATGACTGCGCTATTGCTGTAAGTGGCGGTAAGGATAGCCACTTTCAAGTCCATATCATGAAAGAGGTTTTAGGGATGAATCCGGTGCTTTTTAGCGTTGAGGATAACTTCACAATGACAAAAGCTGGTAAGAGTAATTTAAGAAATTTAAGCGAAGAATTTGGTTGTCATATAATATCTTTAAAACCAAATATCAAAACCCAAAAAGCCCTAATGCTCTACACATTTGAAAAATATGGCAAACCAACATGGTATATAGATCGCCTTATATATAGTTATCCATTTGCTATGGCGGCGAAATTTAATACTCCGCTTTTGGTATATGGCGAAAATGTTAGCTACGAGTATGGTGGTAGCGACGCAGTAGAGACTCCAAGCGCTAAAGATATATTTTTAAATGGCGTAGCAAGTGATATTGATTTAAGTGGCGTAGATATAGACCTTAAAGATCTACAACTATTCTATGACCCAAATAACCCAAATTTAGATGTAGATAGCCTTGAGCCTATATATTTAAGCTATTTTATCAAGTGGAATTCATACTCTAATTATATCTTTGCTAAGAGCAGAGGCTTTAGCGATTTAAAGAGCGAATGGGATAGAACTCACACTATAGAAGATTTCGATCAAGTAGATAGCGTAGCATATATCGTCCATGCCTGGATGAAATATCCTAAATTTGGCCACGCCATGGCTACTGACTACGCTGCTAGGCTAGTTAGATATGGACTGATGAGTAGAGATAAAGCAATCGAGCTAGTCAAAGAGAGAGACCATGCACTAGACCCTAGATGCGTGGAGGATTTTTGTAATTTTATAGGCATTAGCAAATCCAAATTTTGGCAAATTATAGAAAAACACTATAACAAAGATATATTTGCTAAAAATGAATTTGGCGAGTATAAACTAAAATATGAGATAAGTTAAATTTGAATTTAATCTATATTTTTATAATTTCACTTTAATTTAAAGGGCAAAGATGAAACATATCAAAAGATTAAAAGATATAAGTATAGCTAGCGGCGTGGGCGCTATAATAGCATTTGGTTTAGCAGGGTGCGGCGAGTCTAATAGCACAAACACAGCCCAAACTATCCAAAAACAAGGCGCAACGGTATTTATAGAAAAAACAAGCGATGGAAGCTATAAAATAGCAGATGAATTCCCAAGTAATGATACTAGAGTATTTTTGCGTGAGAGCGATGCCAATGGCGTAATGAGTGAAAGATTATTAAGCCAAGCTGAAATAGACAAGCTCTTACAAGAAGAAAATGCCAAAATAGACGCTGGAACAAGCGGTCTGACAAACTCAAATTTAAGTAGCGGAAGCGGTGGTCTAGGACTAGGCGAAGCCATCTTAGCTAGCGCAGCTGGTGCGATAATAGGAAGCTGGATTGGCTCAAAGCTATTTAACAATCCAGCCTACCAAAACACTCGCCAAGGAGCATACAACAACCCAAGCACATACAATAGAAGCGTAAATAGCTTTAATAAAGCCGCCACAAGCTCCACTGCCTCAAAAGCTGGAAGCAACGCTAGAAGCGGATTTTTTGGAGGCGGAAGCGGTAGCGGCTCAAGCCAAGCTACTGGGGGTTGATATTTTGGTCTAATTTTTGCTTATATTTTGCAAATTCACAAATTAAAGGCAAAATATGCAAATCAATGAGCTAAATACCCAGCTAATGAACCTAGCTATAAATCAAGCAAAATTTGATAAAACTGGCGAATTTGATAAAATTTTACAAAATTTAAAAGAGATAAAAGCTGAGTCTAGCTCTATAGACTCAACCATCTCAAATGCCACCAAAGAAGCAAATAGCGATGCGAAACTCTTTGCTACATTTGACTTTATGCAAGCAATGAATCAGCTATTATATGGAAATTTAGATGATAATGAGAGATCAAAGCTACTTACCAAAATGGAGAAAATCGCAAAAAGCGTTTAATGTAGCCTAAATTTACTGCTAATAGGCAAATGAATTTAGCGATTTTACCGCTATTGCTTTAAACTAATCTTATCAAGATTGCTAAATTTTAGTAAATGATAGGTAATGATTTATCAAATTTTTAGTAAATATTAAATGAAAAATCGTTATAATTTGAGAATTTATATTTCAATATGGAGATAAAAATGAAATTAGTCAAACTAAGCTTATCTGCTATTATAAGCGTAGCTACCATCTCAAGCGTATCAAACGCTAAGACACTTGAAGATAATGGGGGGGGGTATTCTCCTTTAACCACTTCAAGCGTGTCAAGTGCTGGGATACTTGAAGATACCATGAAAAATATAGATATATCAGGGTATTCAAGATATAGATATGATAGTGAATATAATGATATTGAAGGTCATATTAATAAACATAGATTTACATCTGATATAAATTTTCAATCTGCTTTAGATGATAATTTCTTTGGCGTTATCGGCTTTAGGTATGATAGCGGCGATAACTCTGGCGAAAATTCTGACGCTGCTACCCAGGTAGGGACAAATGATACGGGCTTTAACTATGATAATTATGGTCAAACATTCAATGTTCGCCAATTCTACCTAGGATACAAAGCTGGTAACACCACTATCACAGCTGGTCGCCAAGTGCTAGGCACATTCTTCACTGATGATATGGTAGGCACTGGTATTAAAGTGCTTAATAACGATATTAACGGGCTTACTTTAGCTGGTATGGCATTTGATAACCTTCAAAATGATGATGATATTAGGACAAGATTTTATTTCATCGGCAAGAGAAACTCCCCGCAAGCAGAATTTGTAACCGATAGAAATCTCTATAGTGTAGCTGCTATTGGCTCATATGATCTAGTTAGCTTCCAGCTATGGTATGCTGCTATTGATAGCGTAGCTCAACTATACGCTACTGATTTGCTAATAGGAGCAAATATAGCCGATATAGATCTAAGCTTACAAGCTCAATACGCCACTTCAAGTATGTGGGCAGAAAATTTTAGACTTGGTCTAGTATTGCCTTTAGATGATGCTAAATTTGCAGCTATAGAAGCTGGCGCTAAAGCCTTTGGCTTTGATGCGAATGCC
>NZ_JANQCU010000014.1:0-35624 GCF_024723485.1 Campylobacter sp. RM19072 | reverse complement strand
AATAAATTACTCTAGATATTAACCAGATGAAAATTTAAGAAAATTTATGAATTTAGGCTATGAGATAAATTTGTAATGATAATATTATTAAAATTAGCTTAGGATTATGATTAAGCCAATCCAAGCTTGTAAATTAGACTATCTCGCATTTGGTAGTAATTGTTTTTTGATATTCTTATGTAATTTAAGAGCTTATAAATTTGCTATTTTTTAAATTTAAGTAAATATTTAGATAAAAAAAAGGGGGGGGGTAAAGAGCTAGATCTTAAGAGCAATAAGTGCAAAATATATGACAATAGACCACTAATTTGCCGTATTGATGAAATGTATGGTTTATTTAATAAGATTTGGAGTAGAGAGAAGTTTTATTCCATTAATGCTAAGGCTTGTAATGAAGGCTTGAAAACATTGATGAGAATTTCAGAATAAAAGAAGAATTTTAAGGAGATAATATGCCAATTACCATTAATACCTATAGTAGCTGGTTGGATAGTAGATTCAGTTGGAGCTATAGAAAGAAGTGAAGAGCAAAAAATGTATGTTTATGCTGTTGATGCCTTTAAACTTATTCAAGATAAAACAAATGAAGCATTTAAGCAATTAGGCGAAGAAAAACAAAGAACCCTTAATGGGACATTGGAGCGTTTTGCAGCACTAATTGCTAGAGTGGAAACTGCCAATGATGATTATGTAGTAGAAATCAATGGTAAAGATATTGAGCTTGCTAAAATTGGCTATAGTGTGTTTGGACTAAGTTCTATGTTGAGTGGTGTGATTGCTGCTGGTGGAGCTGGTACTTTGGCTGGACTTGGTGCTTTTGGTGGCTATTTTCTATTGAAATTGTGGTAAAATTTTAAACATTTTTTAGGAGACTACAATGGCGGAATTTAATGAAAAAGACTACAAAAGTTTTTTTGCTGAGTTTGAAAAGGCTTATAATGAGTATGAAAACAAAGTAAAAGAGCGTAGGGCTCGTGGAATTCATGATTATAATATTTTTGATGTGCTTGAAACAAAAGAGGTAAAACACTCAAAATTTATAGCCTCTTTGCTAGACCCAAAGGGACTGCATTATCAAGGCGATTTATTTTTGCGTGAGTTTATAAATGCTTGCGGTATAAGTGATTTTGGACTTGATGCTTCAAATGCGCTAGTTTATAGAGAATATGAAAATATTGATATTTATATAACCGATGGCGATAAACACATAATAATAGAAAATAAACTCTGGACTAGCGACCACGATGAACAAGTCGCAAGATATATACGAACTATTATAGGCGAAATAGGCGAACAAAACGAAGATTCATTAAGCGAAATTTATGAGAGAATTTTGGTTTTATATCTTACACCTTCTGATGATGTAATTAAAAAGTTAGATGGAATTGATGAAGTCAAAAATGATTCTTTGATAATCGACAATAATGAAATCGCTTTTAAACACATTTCTTATAAGAAAGAAATTATAGAGTGGTTGTGCAGAGTAAAAGATGAAATTACGAATTTGATGGATTTAACCGCGATAATTTCACAATACGAAAAAGCAGTAAAAATATTAACAAATCAAGGAGAAAGAATGGCGAATGATATAGTAAAAGAGCAAATTAGAAGCAACTATGAGCTTTGTGCTGCAATATACGATAATTTTAAAAGCGTAGAAATAGAATTAACAAATAACTTTTTTGAAAAAGTTTATAGCGAGCTAAACAATAATTTGGAAATTCAAGATAATTGGAAATTGTCATTTAATAAGTTTGAAAATAAAAATATTTGTGTTATCGAAATAACACCAGAAGAACTAAAATATAATAAATATGTTAGATTTGTTGTAGAAAGAAAAACGAATGAGATATTATATGGTTTTCTTAAAAACAATGAAGAAATCAAACTAAAAGACATGAATATACAGGCACAATATTATGATTGGTATTTAGCTGGTGATTTTGCCTTTGAAAGCATGACGCCAAAAGATTTTATTTTAAAGAATATCGAGAATGAAAACAGTGTTGAAGAATATATTAATAGGATTTTAAGCGATATAAAAAAGGGTAAAGATAAATTAAAAGAAATAAATAATAAAATCAATGGAGATTAGCAATAAAAATCATTTAGCTAAGTAAAAATACTTAGCTAAAACTCTACATTATACGCTTAGGCTGGGATTTTTATATTTTTCCTTTTTTATTGTGGATAAAGAGCTTCTTTTTATAGATACGCTATTGCTAGTATATCCTTGTAAAGTCCCACCAGCCAAAGGTATATTGAGACTTGAGCGACCATTTTTATCATATAAATAGGCAAAAGTGCCTTATAAGTGTGCTTTACCGCAAAGTATAGTTTAAGCTAAAACCTATAAAAATCGCACTTTTATGGGCTTTTGATATTTACTTGCGCTTGATAATGGTAAGTTTAAGAAATTTCACTTCAAAAGCGTAAATAGTGTGGAGATTTTAGAGCAGAAGTTTAGTGTAGATGAGCAGTTTCTAAGCAAAATCCAAGGGGCAAAATCTGCGTGGTTTGACCCTGAAAAAGCTTTATAGTAAGGCTATGAATAAGCAAAGAGCAGATGAAATAACAGAGCTTGTGACTTCTAATTTGCCAGCTTTAATTGCCAAAATAGAAAGGTTAGAACTAGCAGTAGAACAAGCTCATATGAAGCGAATGATGGCACTAGACTCAGCATTTAGCGATTATGCCAATGCTAAGTTTGGTGGGGAATTTTCTGCTATTTTTACATCGCTTGATAATATTTGTAAGCTACACGGCACAGAGCTAAAAATAAGAACAAAAGAGGATTTAAAAACTTTTGTAAATAGTGGAGATGGAAAGCTATATTATAGATAATACTTTTTATTAGATTATTTAAGTGGGTTGTTAAGATAAAGCTTTTAAATATTGTTGGTATTTTAAAAGGATAAAATAAAATTATTGTATAAAAATATCATTGGTGGAGGTGTGCGGAATGGTATTTGCCGTGTTTTATGATATTTAAAGTATTAAAAATAGATTTTTGTAAGTAAAATTATAAGTAAATTTATACATAAACTATGATTTTATTAAGTAAATTTGTATTTACATAAACTATATTTTGATAAATAAATTTATATTACATAAACTATATTTTGATAAATAAATTTATATTGTATAAAATATATTGGTGCTTTTTGGATTTGTCCTTTTTTTAGAAAATAGGGTTATAAAATATTTAAAAAAAAGGAGATAAAATGAATATAAATGAGTTTGCAGATATTATAAATACGATTTTTGGTTCAGTGATGAGTGATAACTCTATCTATAAGGCTAATCAAAGATATTTAGAAGAGAAATTCGCAGAGTATAAAATCGATAGCAAAACAGCTACAGAGCTACTAGCAAAGACAAATTCAGAGATGACCATTAGCATAACAGCGGTGTGTGTCAATGCTACAGTTGAGCTGCTAAAAACTCAAATTCAAGCTGGATTAGCTCAAGGCGAAAAGGAGTTCAACGCAGCACGCACAGAATTAGTGAAAGCACAAACAGCAACTGAGACTAAAAAGGCTGGACTCGTAGATAGAGAGAAGGCAAGCTTTGATGATAATTTAAGGATAAAAGAGGCTGAAAATTTAGCCAATGTAGTCAGCATGTATGCTGCTGGTGGTATGGCAATCCCTGGGCAGTTACAAACTAGCATGCTTGATGCGGTAAATAGAATCACAAAATAATGGCAAAAGTAAAAAATACATATCTAAAAGGTTATAAGACATTAACGCAGTTTAATACCCCTTTTAGGCAGACTTGGGAGATTATAAAGTGGCGTAATATTGCCATGGTAAAGCTAGTAGAGCTTTTACATATACAGCTAATGAGAAAAGGCAAACATAGAGATTATGGCTCATACTATCATCCTGTATATGGCTATGTCTATAGCATAAGCAAATATGATATAAAATCTGGCTCAAGCGCCCCATATGATTATCATAGTCCATATAATCTAGGGCTTAATCAATTTTTCGTAGGGCAAAATCCATATGCGTGGTATCAAGGCGACCCAGGCGATAGTAGTGGCATATATCACGATACTTGCGAGATAGTTAGAAGTGTAGATAACGCTACTTCTACCAAATATGGCTATAAAGATTTATCACTAATTAAAAAATGGGGGCAAGGCGAGATGGTTCATAGCCTTCATCCTGTGTTTAATCCATTTAAAGATAGAGAGTATATATATCGGTTTCCTGTTAAAGCTAAAATAAGTTGTAGATTTGAGTGGGATAATATAGTTTATAAAAAAAAGAATTTTAAAGAGATACTAGATGAGAATGGAAATAAGATAATAGATAAATCACAATCAACTATAAAAGTTATTAGAAATGTTAGTATAGATATGGAGCGCTGGAGAATAAATCTTGATGGCTCTAGGCAGAGATTAGCTGATATAAGGGATTTGAACTTTAATACAACTTTACAAGCTACACCGATATATAAATATACATATTGGTCTGATGGAAGTATAAGAGATGAAATGCTTACTGGATATAATAAAGATATAAATATATTTGCAAATTTGCCTGAATTTTATAGAGAGTTAAAAGATAGTAGAGTTTATACCTATGATGAGATGACAAAATTATTAGGTCAAACCTTGGAGGTTGAGCTAGTGCTTAATGGCGATGATGACTTTGTAGATATATATCTTTGGGGGAGCTACGCTGGTAGGATAATTGCTTTTGGTGATGGTGAAGTAGCTGGGTATATGGATGATGGTAGGATATTGATACAAGGCACCAAGAGGGGGCAACATAGTTTTACCACTGGCTCTGATAATGAACATACACACTACTTTTATTATGACATCCCTACGCTAAATTTGATAGAAACATTCGACCCAAATACTCATATGCCACTGCGTGGAGCGTTTAAATTCGTTACAGAGTGGCAGAGCCATTATGGATTATTCGTAGAAGAGGATAAGGAGACTTGGGAAAAGCTAGTGCCTATAGTAGCTATAGTGATAGTTATAGTAGTAACTATCGTTACATGGGGGACAATGACGGCTCAGACTGCGTCTGCTGGTTCGGCTGTTACAGCTGGGACTACTGGAGCTACTGGCGCTGGAGCAGCCGCTGGGGCTACTTCGGCTGGGTTTTATAGTGCTAGCGCTAGTGCTTTAGCCTCTATAGGTATCACTACTGCTGCTGGGACACTAGCGCTATCTTCTATATTTTTAAGTGCTTTAGGCTATGGGCTTAGCTACGCTGGGGCTAAACATGGTATAGAAGGGTTAATAACTGGTGGTAAAATCGCTAGTTTCGCTGGTGCGGCAATGGGGGTAGCGTCAATTGGGGCTAGTATATCTACGGCGTTATCTACAGCGACTTCACAAGCGGTGGCTAGTCAAAGTGGCTGCTATTTAACTCAAATGGCATTGAATGGCGGTGGGGCGACAAGTGGAGTGGGGGCAACTTCTATGATGGTAAATAGCGGTATGAGTATTACCACAAATTTAGGCGTAACTACTGTAAATAGCGGTATGGGGATTGTGAGTGTAGGCACGGCAAATTCAAGCGTTTTGTTTGTCAATGGTGTGGCTATGAGTGGGACTGGGATTATAGGCTCTATGGCGGCACAATTTGGCTTTTCTATGACTACAGTAACGCAGCTACTTAGCTTATCAAATATTGCTACTACTACCTACTCCATCGGCAATAGTTTATATGGTGGATTTAATAGCGTCAAAGATGTATTAAGCTCACTGCGTGGGGAGCCAGTAGACCCGCAAATCCCTACAAATCAAAGCGATGAAGAGGCTCTAGCAAATGGCAATGGGGCAATAGGTGTGAGCTCTAGTGTGGTGATGAGATTTGAGCGTGATATAATGCCAGCGGATTTGGGGCTAGATGAAGATTCGTTAATTTATGTTCGCTCACTGCTTAAGGCATATATCCACGACAAAGGAAATCTAGCAAATTTAGTAGATAATATCATTCAAACAAGGCTAAAAAAAAGATATGCGCCATTAGTGCCAGCGATGGAGTAGGTGCTTTTTCATCTGCTTGGCTACAGCGGTAATTAGCGGAACACAGACAGAATTGCCAAACTGCTTATAAGCTTGTGCGTCGCTAACTACTATCTTAAAATCATCACTAAAGCCTTGTAAGCGACACGCTTCACGTGGTGTTAGTTTGCGTGGATTTTTGCCTGGATTTTCGATTAAAATTTCACTCCCGTCTTTATAATATCTTGCTGAAATTGTATTTGTGTATGGTGAGTTTGCATTAAATAGTGAGTAGCCAAAGCCCTTACCAAGGGATTTATTGCGTTCTTTTCTAAGCTGATGTCCTGCCCATAGCTTATCTGAAATAGTATATTTATCATCGCAATTTGGCTCTAAAATATCGCCAACTTTAGTCTGTATCCCAAGTGGAATAGGAAAGCTAAAATCTACGGCTCTATCAAAACCAACAATTATAATACGCTCTCTATTTTGTGGAATGCCAAAATCTTTAGCATTTAAGACTTTAAAGTGTGTGTGATATCCTAAATCTTTAAGGTGTTTTAGCATAGTCTGGAATGTTTGTCCTTTATCGTGCGTGGCAAGGCGTTTGACATTTTCAAGCAAAAAGGCTTTTGGTCGTTTGGCTTTTAAAATTCTTTCAATTTCAAAAAACATACTCCCTCTACTATCATTAAAGCCTAGCCCTAATCCAGCTTGGGAAAATGGTTGGCAAGGAAAACCAGCTAGTAAAACATCAAAGTCAGGGATATCATCAGTATTAATTTTGGTTATATCTCCGCTAGGGGTGTGATTATAATTAGCTTCATATGTTTTAATAGCAAATTTATCTATCTCACTAGCAAAGACACAAACGCTATCTTTAAAAGCATTTTCAAATCCCAATCTAATACCGCCAATACCAGCAAATAAATCTATAAATTTAACCATTTGCCTTATCCCAATAATTTAAAATTTGAGGTATCTCATGAGCGAAATAGCTTTCAAATGTGATCACATTGTGGAAATTTTCTAACTTTGACTTTACGCTATTTAATACAACTAAAACGATATTGTGCTGACTCATCTGCGTTATTTTGCTCGTGCTTATATCTGTGTCGCAAGTTAATAGATATATGTTTGGTAAATTTGAGCGATCTATCTCTTCTACTACTTCTTGCCACCGCTCTCTTAGTGTGGTTTTCATCGAGCCTCCATTTTTTATGTTCTTTTAGCGGGGCAACAAGTCGCCCCTAAAGAACCAAACACTAAAGCCCCATAAATGGGGTACCCCACGAAGTGGGGCTTTAGTGCGTTTCCAAAGTGCCAAACTTTGGTCGCAAAGACGGACTTCGTTCGTCTGCGAAGTTAAAATAGTTCTATGGGTATTGCTTAGACAAAGTTCATAAATATATGGGCTAATCTCTCCTGCATATCTACCAAAATATAGTGAAAATGAAGCTTTGAAACTATCATAATCAGATGGTAAATTTTTAAAAAAATCTTTTGCGATGAGAGTTAATATCTCATCTGCTATGTTAAATTTGCTGGCTATATTTTTTAAGATTACACTATTAAATTCGTTTTCATAGGTTAAAAACTCATCATAGCTATACTCTCTAAGTTGGGTTATGGTTTGGCTGATGGTATCTAATTTGATAGTTTTTAGGTCGTGCTTTAATAAGGTTTTTATTAGAATATCTTTTGGTTTTGGAATGATTTTATTGCGGGTTGATTTGATAAATTTACTAAATTGCTCTTTTTGTGTGTCATTTAATTTTATTAATTTTTCCATTTTTTTTATCCTTTAAGTTGGCGGTATTATATCTAATATTTAATAAAAAGAATTTCAAAGTGTAAAATCATTATAAAAAAGGAGTTGATAATGATTTGTCCTAATAATTTTGCTAAAGAGGTTGCTAGAGCTAGTGGGCGTAAGATGCCTGATGTGAGCGATGAGCTAATGAAAAATGGCTTTGATAGTGTAAAAAATGGTGATGAGATAAAGAGAATTAATACTCAAAAATTTAGCAGTAATAAGGTAGAAAATGATAACCTAAATTCTTTGCATAACTCAAGTGATGAGATACTAGAGATGGCAGCACACGCTGGAGAGTATGAAAAAGTCTTTAAAAAAGAGGCCAGAGGGATACATAATGTAATGAACAATGGCAAAAAATCTACACTAATAAAGCGTGATTTAGATAGTATAGATAGTGCTATAAAATTTGAGCGTGGATTTAATAACAAAAACAATAAAGGCTATGGTGCTGAGCATATAATAAAACACACGATAAATAAAGATGCAAAAGGCTATATCACTGATATTGAATTAGTAAATTTAGGTAAAAATATAAGAGAGTATATTAAAAATCATAAAGAGCCATTCATAGATAAAAATGGAGCTAGGATATATGAGTGGGAAAATAGTGATGGCGTAAGATTTAGAGCTGTGGTGGGTGATATACAAAGCAAAGCCCCTACTACAGCGGTAGGATCCAAAAGTGGTTTAGCTTTGCATGAAAGGATTATAACATTCTATTCTGATAGAAATCTTAATGAGCCTATGAATTTTAAAAATCCAAAATTAAAACAGCCTATTAAAGAATTTGGCACTAATTACGCTGAATTCTATCACGATGGCAAAGGGGCAATTGATAAGCTCTTAACCGAAAGGCAAGGGCAAGTGGCTGGGGCGTTTGAGAGAGAGGAGGTAGGCGATATAGATTTAGTGTGGGGCGAAGTAACGGACGCTATAAAACATAAGGGCTATGGCTTATCTCATATCTTAGATAAAAGAATGGCTGAGTTTATGGAGCAAGGATTAAACAAAGAACAAGCCGAAGCAAAGGCAATAGAGCTTATAAATAAATTGCCTGATATTATAAAAAATGGGGAGATAGTAGAAAATGCTGGTGTAAATACTATAATACTAAAAGAAGGAAATTCTGAATTTAGAGCTGGGCTTTCAAAAGGATTTTTTGGTAAAGGTGATAATCAGTGGGTTATAACAAGTTATGAAAAAAAGAGCCCTAACGCACAGAATTTCGACCAAGTTACGAACTCAAAAGAGCTAGGGAATGGAAACAATCTATCCCTAAAGGGCAAAAATAATTCTACCACAACTGCTAATAAAAGTCAAGAGCCAACCATACAACCTATTAAAGAATTTGGCACTAATTACGCAGAGTTTTATCACGATGGCAAAGGGGCAATTGATAAGCTTTTAACCGAAAGGCAAGGGCAAGTGGCTGGGGCGTTTGAGAGAGAGGAGCTAGGCGATATAGATTTGGTATGGGGCGAAGTAACAGACCCTATAAAACATAAGGGCTATGGCTTAGCTCATATCTTAGATAAAAGAATGGCTGAGTTTATGGAGCAAGGATTAAACAAAGAACAAGCCGAAGCAAAGGCAATAGAGCTTATAAATAAATTGCCTGATATTATAAAAAATGGAAATCTTATTAAGGATGATAAGGGGCGATTGAGAATTGAATTTGATAATTTTATAGTTGGGATTAAAGATAATTGGAAAGGCAAACCTACCAATAAATGGATAGTTACTAGCTATATAAATAAAGAGAATGGAGAAAGTTTATATACATCTTCTCCAATTACAAAAGGCGAGACTCTGCCTTTAAACTCTAGTGAGAATTTTACCACAACTGCTAATAAAAGTCAAGAAAATATCTTAAAAGGCGTTGATGGTAAGGAGTATCCAAACAGCATAGCAGGTAGGTGGGAAAAAAGAGTAGATGAAGCCTTTGATTGGGCGTATAAAAATATATATGCTAAGGGTGTTAAGAGTGGAATTAAGGGGGTTGGATCTATAAGTCGTGCTTTTGGTTCTCAAGAGAGTGGAGAAAAAATCCAAAGGGGATTAGAAAAAGCCTTTGCCTTACAAGATGAGATAGGTGCTTTAAGTAGGCTAAAATCAGCATATCATCGTAATAACCAAGTAGCAAGAATGGAGGCTATGAAGGTGTATGAGAGCTTAGTAAAGTTAAAAATAGATGAGAGAGTGGCGCTATTTAGAATGCTTGATGGACAAGAAGTGGAGCCAAATTTAGCTGAGAAGCTACGCCCAACATATCAAAAACTAAGAGATAAAATAGATGAGAGAGCAGAGCAATTAATCTCTTTAGGAATGCTAAAAGGAGAGAATGCTAAAGAGAATTATATAAAATATAGCTACTCGCAATATTATGGTAAAAAAGATGCCTCTTTAGGTGGATTTGGTATAGGTAAATTAAGGGGTAGAGATGAGAATTTAAGCTATGAAGATAGAGTTCAATTAGGTTTGATAGAAGACGCAGCCATCGCAGTAACTCAAACTCTAAATTCACAAAATAATCAGATACAAAAGGCTATTTTATTTAAAAGCTTAGCTGATGAATACGCAGTAGTTCAGCCAAAAGATGGGTATGTGAAGGTAAGTGATGAGAGTGTGGGCGGTGGGGTTAAAAAATATGGGGCATTAGCTGGGAAGTATGTGCCAAGCGCTGTGTATGATGACTTACAAAATGCTGGGCTTGTGAGCAGTATCTTTGATGTCATTAGACCATATACAAATGTGATAGATCATATCAAGGTAAATTTAACTGTGAAAAATCCCGCAACTCATGGGTATAATGTGCTTAGTAACTCGGTTTTGGCTTTTTTACATGGGGATTTGGGGGCGAATTTAAAGCTAATGAAGCTTTTAGCCAGTGATAAAAAAGGCTTTGATGAGTTACTAGCTAAAGCTGAAGCGATGGGGCTTGATACGGCTAGCGATGATATAGAGATGAGAAATTTACTAATGGCAAATGATGAAGTGGCAAAAGAGGCGCTAAAAACTAAAAATCCACTAGGATACTATATAGCTGCATCGTGGCAAAATATCTATCTAACTAAAAATAGCGCCACTGGCAGGATAGCTAGGAGTGCTTATGCGTGGGAGGATAAGTGGTTTAAACTAGCTAGATTTAAGAAGAATTTAGATATGGGTATGAGTGATGAAGCGGCCTTTAGTGATGCTAATAGTGCTTATGTGGATTATAGCTCTCACTTTAATCCGACTATTAAGCTGCTTGATAAGACTGGGGTTTTGCCGTTTTTTCACTTTGCGGTTAAATCTAGTATAGTGGTAACTAAAGCAGCTATTAAAAATCCAGCTAAATTTGCTATGTTGCAAACTGCTTTGATAGGCACGGGGGCTTCTAGTTTGCCATATTGGTTTGATAGTGAGCAAAAAGATGCTGATAACTCAAGATTGCCTGATTGGGCGAGTTCAAACTACTTGCCAAATCTCTTTGGGGTTAAAAATCAAGTTCAAATAGGGGAGTCTGGACTATACTTCAACGCTGCTAGGGCGATGGCTGGATTTAGGCTTAGTAGTATAGATGATATCACTGGTGGTGGTGGGTTAATTGGTGGGCTTTTGGATATTTTGCGTGGTAGAGATAGCTGGGGGAATGATATGGTAGGTAAGCACGATCCAGCTATAAAACAGCTCACAGCTAGATTAGATGCGTTTTCTAAGCAGTTTTTGCCATCGATAACCTTGGGTAGATATGGTAGGCAAGGCTTAGCCATAGCTACAGGCAATAATCCTAAAAATGCATATGATGAGCCGATGGGGCTAGGGGAGTTAGCGGGGAGATTTATGGGTCTTAGAATGATAAATGAGAAAAAGGAGCTAAGAAGTGCGGCAATAAGTGCTAAAAATAGATATAAAAAAGCAAAAGAGAAAGGCGATGATGGGGCTATGGTGGTGGCGTTGAATGACTTTATGGCGTGTAAGGCGGCGGCATCTGATATGGGTGTGAGCTTAGAGGCTCTTATGAAGATGAAAAAGAGGGATATAAAATAGCTCATTTTTATGAATTAGTAGGACTAAAATTAGCTTTGAATTTAATCAAAAGGATAAAATATGACAACAAAACAGATAAGCCAGCGTACTGGAATACCTTGGTCTACGCTAGTAACTTGGGCTAAGAGCGACCCAGCTGGGTGGAGATATCAGCTAGTTATGGCGATGAGTGTGGCTACGCCTGAGTTTTTTAGTAAATTTAATCCTAGAGTTGAGCCGCAGCTTGATAATTTACAAACAAATATTATAGGAGGTTTAAAATGATGTTATGTGGTGTAAATAGAAAAGATTTTACTAATTTTGTATGCTTAAATAGTGGGTAAGGTGCCTTAATGATGAGTGGGGGGGGGGTCTTACCGTATTAAAGGTGTGGTGAGTTCTAACTACACTTGGCCTACATATAATCAAAAAAGGTGCTATTTTAATGATGATGCAAAGGCATTACATATACTCATAGATACTGGTAGAACCGGTAGCTCATATGGTGATAATATGTCGTGGGATATAGATGTTACTCTACAAGCTCAGGGGGCTTTATATTTTTGGGGTGCTTATCACACCTCGCCTAGTGGGTGGAAGTTTACTGGGAGTGTTGAGAGAGTAGGGTAGGGGTATTATCAAACGCTAAAGCCTAAGACGGCTTTTATTTTTTCGTTTATAAATAATAGTGTCGGTAGGGGGTGGCGTGTGGTGGTGTGGGATTTTTTGGTTTGCTTTGGTGGGGTGAATTTGGTGGTGGTGGGGGGGGGCGATTGGTTTTGGGTAAGTGGAGTAGGTAGGCTGTTGTGTGGGGTGAATTTAGGGATGATGGGGTAAAAACTTAAAGTTATGAAAACCATAATTTTCAATACTAAAATAAGCGTAAATGGCGATTTGTCCATAAAATAGGCGTTTAGCAATCCTTTTTTATAATTGTAATAATGGGTTAATATTAATTTATTATAAAAAAATCATATAAATATAAAATAAAACTTAATTTTAATTCTAAATAATTCTTATATATAGCTTAATCGTATATAGTTCGTATTTTGTAACCCCTTGATTTTGCTTAAGCTTTGCTAGGCGATGGGGCGATAAAATTAGCGGATATTAGGCAAAATAAGCGCATAAATAACCTTATCATACAGGGGGCGTGTCCCCCATTGAAGTTGTGCGCGTGTAATATTACGCTATTTTGTAAATTTGTAAATTTTTAAAGGTTTGCTTTGCTTGATTAGGGATATCTAAGCTAAATTTGAGTTAGCACAGGGATTTAAGACGGCGCGGTGATTGAGTGGTGTGGTGTGATGGGGGTTAAAATTTGTGAGATGGGGGGGGGTAGATTGTGGGGCGTGGTTGTGGTTGAGTGGTTGTGTGGGTTATGCCTAGCAAAATTTTAGATATTGTAGTATTCGATAGTGGTGTGGTGGGTGTGATAATTATTCGTGGTTGAGTGGTTAGGGTGTTAGAATTTGGAGTGGAATGTTTAATAATCCTAGCACCAACTAAGATAGATAAAATGGTTAAAAGATTTTAAATAATGGTTCTGTTGTAATAAAGCGTTGATTTATTGACAAATAAAAAGTGCTAATTAATAAAATATGCTTTTCATTCTCTATCACTCTATCAAAAATCTTATTATTTACTAGCATTTCCTTTAGGCTCTGTTTTGATAGTGTATTGATTTCTAAAAAATGCTATTAATAGAGTGTTGATTTATTTTGTTACTTATTTATATAATATAAATAATGATTTACATTTTAAACACATTTGCAAAAAATGTTCGCAAAAGACGACAAGCACTAAATATTACTCAGGAAAAGTTAGCAGAATTATCTAGTCTGCATAGAACTTATATTGGCAGTATAGAAAGATGTGAAAAAAATATTACCCTAATAAGTGCTTATAAAATTGCAAAAGCTCTAGGAACTGATTTGTCGGAATTATTAAAATAAGGAGTATAGTTATGGATCAAATGGAAAGAAAAGTTGTTGATATTTTGTCAAAATATAAAAGCAGGTTTAATTCAAAGGAATTTGCCCCAGATTCTCCTAGCTCAGATATTTTAATGAATTTTTTTGATATAACCTATGACATAAAAATGCAAAATATGCAATATTGGAATAGAGAGCTTGGAACAGTTTGGGAATTGATAACTAGGGAGCTTTTTGCTTTCAATAATCCATTTTTTAGGCTACCAGTAAGAGGTGAGTTTGGAACAGACCGCCCTGTAGATTATTTCATAGATGATTTGGCAATTGATGCTAAATATCGAATTGGTTCAGGCGATAGTGGAACGCTGAAAAAATTTAAGTCATATGGAAAAATGCTAGAAGAAAGGGGATATAATCCAGTTTTCCTTATTTTAAGAAATGATAACCTACGAGAGGCTATTAATGCTGCTATAAGCGGCGGTTGGCAAATTATCTCTGATGAATATGCTTTTAGTTTTATCATGAACAATAGTGGAATAAATATAGTTCAATATTTAGCTGATCTAAAAGCTAAATATGATTCTTTAAGATAATCGCATATTTGCTATTTTAATATACTCTTCATTTAATTCAAAACCAATATATGGAATACCTAAATTTTGACAAGCTAATGCTGTTGTCCCACTTCCCATAAAAGGGTCAATTATAATATTATTTGTTTGTTTTTGAACAATCATCTCTGCTAATTTTTCTATAAGTTTTATTGGTTTAACCGTTATGTGCTTGTTGAAGTCATCTTTTTTATCTCTTTGATAGCCTTCAAATATATTTGATAGAAAGCCATTATGATTTATATAGCCTTCTGTTTTTAAAAGTCCTACTCCGTATTTCTTTATATTATTTACATAATTGTTTTCTATCGGTTTTTGCAAAACGGATATTGCCTCGTAATTGTTTCTTGTTGCACTATGCCAACCTCTCCAATTTTCTGCCAATTCATACTCATCTTTTTTCATTTTTTCATAAGCATTTAAGCCTTTTGGAATACCACTATTTCTTATCCATATAAACATATCTTTGGTATAAAAACCTGCATTTTCAAGTGCTATTTGAATATGTGCCACACTCCTATTGCTATTAAATACCATTATAAACGCACCTGGCTTTAAAATTCTATATAACTCTTTTCCCCAATGCTCCACCCAAGATTGATATTCTAAAATATTATCCCTATTTTTTTTATACCATCTTTCATTTTTAACTCCTCCTGCTAATCCACTGCCGTATGGTATATTTTTTACCAATATATTTTTATTGTTATTTGCTTTATTTTTTCTACGTTCTATTTCTACATTATCCCAATTTTTACCAAAAAATTCATAATTGTATGGCGGGTCAGTTATACAGCCTGAAATATAATTATCAGGAATATTTTTCATTAACTCACAACAATCACCCAATGTAATACTGTTTAAATATTTTTTATATGACAATTTTATTCCTTTTTAAATTTTTTACAGCTTACACCACCAATAACGGCACGGCAGATCTATTTGCCACGCTTATACTTTGACTTATGCAATCAGTATTTAGTATATGATTTAGCAAAATCTGCTCTTTTTCTATCCTTGTTTTCTATGCCACCAATTCAAGCCCTGCGTTTGAAGTTGCCATTTTGCCACCTTTATTGATATTTTTAATATGAATATTTTAGGGAGATAAAGCTTAAAATTCAATATTTAATTACAACAGAGCCTAAATAATTTATAAAAAGTAGCACCCCTTTTGTAGATGTATAAAACAGAGCTATGGGCGCTCTGGTAGTAAAATTATAGCTTATTTTGCTGATTTTTATATAAATTTATAAATTGTGGTGGCGTGATAAAAGCCAATTTATACCCACGAAGTATCTGAACTGTCATAATCCCATATATTATCAGCTTCACTCTCATCATCTTTAGCAAAGTATCTACCACGAGTAAATTCTTTGATATAAGCTACTGCGTCTATGATATCATCATATTTGCTATCAGTTTGCGGGTCAAAGCTTAGGAGTTGGGCTTCTAGCTCGCCAGCGTTTTGCAAACTTGCGTTTATAATCACTCTACCACTAGCAAAATCTGGATGTAACTGTGATATACGCACATTTTTGGCGTTGCTATGGTGTTTTAGCTTTTCTACTGGGATTGTAATGCCTGATCGTTTTTGGACTTGATCAATAGTATAGAAAAAGTCATTTTGCGCTCCTGCTCTTTCAATCCCAAATCTAACAGGGCGAAATTTCAAATAAACCTCTAAAGCTTTTAATCCCTTTTCAAATGGCGTCCAATGCCCGCACTCAATATCGATAATATAGATATTATACTCATTTACGGCAAATGTTACAATAGCCGTTTTATCATGTCCATCATAGGTGGCTAGATCCATGGTAGTATAGATGGTGCATCTATTTAGCTCTAGCTCTGAGCCGTTTTCTAGCGTTAGGCTCTTGGCTGGGTAGGCTGTGATCTCTATCGTTTTAATGCTATCGCTATCGCTGTAAGATATTGGAGTGGCGCTTAGATCATAATTAACACGCTTAAAGTAGCGTAGATACTCACGCTTAAATAGCTGCTTTTCTGGGCTGATGGCTCTACACATATACTCTTGATAAAACTCATTTTCTAAGCCTAGCTGGGCTAATTCAGCCTTTTTAGCCTCTATAAGACCAATAGGGAAACGAGATGGCCAAGTTGATCTATTATTTTCTATAATTGGTATTCGCTTAGTTTGCCACCCTCTAGAGTTCTCTTCTTTGTCCATGAGAATGGTATTTAATAGGCTATCTTCGTGGATTATTGTGCCTATTATTACAAGTTTGCCTTTTGTAGGGTGTAAGGTAGGGGCTAAATCAGCAAAGAACCACTCCTTTATCTTTTGTCTATTTTTGATATTTGCTATTGCGTATTGACCTAATTTGCTCTCTAGATCATCAGCTATTATAAGGCTAGGTCTTCTGTGATGATAGATATATCCCCTTGGGTCTTGCCCTGCGCCCATAGCACAGATGAAACAAGCTCTCTCTAAGCTATTGCCATCTGCGTCTTTTAGACCTGCGTTTATGATTATCTCACATCTATCACTAGCCCAAATTTCGCCCTTACTTATAGCATAGCCTTTGCGATTAGCGCTAATTATCATATCTTTTATATCTCTTAAGAAGTTACAAGCCTTCTCTTTATCAGCTGATACTAGCATAGTAAATGGCTCATAGTGAAAAAAGAGCTGACATACTACAAAAATTTTATTAAGTAGAGTGGATTTACCAGCACCACGAAAGATCGCACACGCCTTTTTATTGCCATTGCTAAGAATAAAATCTAATATCTCTAGATGAAATTTGGGTGTAGGATTTTCAAAGATTTCAGGGCTAATATCCTTAGCAAATTTAAGATAGTTAAGTATCTCTTGATTCATATTTTAAGCCTTTTTATTTTAATATAGCTTAAAATTTTCTATAAAATGGGTAGCAAAAAGCTGTTAATGCTCTGTTTTTTTGTTTTTGATGATTTTGTTTAGCCTTAATTTATTTAACCGAAATTACTAAATTTGGTATTTATGATCTCTATTTTTGTAAAAATACATTTTTTAATTTTAACTCTTTCATTATTCTGAACTATTTCATTGGTTTCGCAAGTAAAAACAATTTCTAAATTCTTATCCCTAACTATTTGACTTTTCTCATTTAATTTTAAAGATTTTATTTCTGGCAAATTAAGTTCAATGCCACGCAATAAGCTATTTAGCCTATAATAAAAAGGCTCCCCATATTGTTTTAACCACTGTGCCACTTTTATCTGCTCTTGTTCTTCTATTTCATAACGCTTAATTATCTCATCAAGATTCATAGATATTTAGCCCTTAAAGTTTCTAGTTCGCTTTCTGGAATTTCTACTACATCTCTAAGAAAAACACTTTCTACAAGCATTGTATCGCCCATATTTAAAGCGTTCCATTGAGAATCGTGACTAAGCTCTGAAAGTTTTGTAGCACTTAGATTTTCAAGCTCATATAGAGTTTCATCTAAAATACAAATTTCACTTGGCTCAAAAAATTTATCCACATCTATATCAATATTGCATAAAAAATAGTCGTAACCATTACGATTTTCTAATTTTAATATTCCATCATCAATCATTTTAGACAATATTTTTTCATGATCTAGCGTTTTTTGAGCTTCTTTAATTTTTGGCACTGGCCCATGTGGAAGTTTTATAAATTTTAATTCGCTCAAATTTTTACTATAAGCATACATAAATTCTCTATGCGCAAACCATAAAAGCTTTAAAAGTTTTGTTTTTACAACTCCACTCTCTCTAAAGTGTTTAACTATATAAGCAATTATAGCTTCGTGCTTTTTCATTTTTTATCCTTTATTTAATTAGCTCAATATAGCATTTTTTGATTAAAATTTCACTTACCTACCACCATTTTTGATGCCAAATATTAAAATCTTGGTGGCAATAAGCGTAACTAATACGGATTAAACTATTTATAGCAATATTCTACCACAATTATCTAAATTTCATTAGTGTTGTGGTTTTTTCATAGTGTATAGTTTGTAAATGCCAATTATAAGACAAGCTGTTACAACTGCGACTGCTATGTATTGCCCTATCATTTTTTGCTCCTTTTTTCTATTTGGTAGGCGATAATCACTACTAAAAAATTTATCATTATTTTACCAAAA
This sequence comes from Campylobacter sp. RM19072, assembly GCF_024723485.1. Classification (NCBI taxonomy): domain Bacteria; kingdom Pseudomonadati; phylum Campylobacterota; class Epsilonproteobacteria; order Campylobacterales; family Campylobacteraceae; genus Campylobacter; species Campylobacter sp. RM19072. Next base: position 17,154 of record NZ_JANQCU010000014.1, on the reverse strand, counting down.
ATAGCTTTTAAATCAAGATAAAAGCCTATTTACAGGCTTTTATCTTTAGTAGCTTTTAAATTCCATATAATAATATTATCAAGAAAAAGCTTAAAATAAATAGTGCTACAACTCTTAGAATTTCTAGCCAAGGTAGCAAGATGGCAACTGCCATCACTATTAAAAATAGATTTTGTGCTACCATATTTTGCGCCTTTTATATGCGTTTAGGGTTTTTGGTTTAGGTTTGGTGGCAAGGCTATCTATATCGTTAGTTTTATAGACGACTGATTTGCCTATGTGATAGGCCTTGAGATAATTAGTCTTATCCCAGTGCCATAGGGTTGAGCGGCTGACATTTAGAAGTTTTATGGCTTCTTTGATTGTTATATATTTTTCTTTCATTTATAAGCCTTTTAAAGTTCTAAATTTGTGTAGTTCTATGAGCTTATTGCAATACCACCTAGCCTTTTGTAGGTCTTCTAGCTCATCACCCTTTTTACCAGCACGGCTAAGGTATTTGATAGCATTGCCTTTACAAAAGCCTTTAAACTCTTCAATGCTTAGCCATGCGCCTAAGACCTTTATGGTCTCATATGGGGTGTCTCCGCCGTAGTGTGGTGGGTGGTTTATCTTATTCATTGTTTTCTCCTTTGTCTTGGTGGGTTTCGTAACTCTTCTGCCCAAAATAGCTCTTTAAGCTCTTCTAGGCTAGGGCTTTTATTTTTTGATGTTCTTTTAGCGGGGCAACAAAACCAGCGAATGCGACCCCGAAGGGGTGGTTTCTGTGAAGTCGCCCCTAAAGAACCAAACACTAAAGTCCCCGCAAGCGGGGTACCCCTATTGTGTCTGTTTTTGGTTTGCTCTTTTGGTTGTTCTATCTCTATGCTTTGTGGCAACTCTGGGGTAAAAAGCTCGGCTATGCTTTTTGGCTCATAATCTTCATCAAATAGAGGTAGGGTAGCTTCATTTTGGCAAATTCTCTCCCACATAATTCTCATCCTTTGTGTGTGTTTGCAAACTACTTTGGCTTTTTGCTTCCATATGGGTTTAAATTTATCTAGATTAAACCTATATAGAATTAAAGCGAGTTTTGTATTTGTGATAACTTTAGCATTCATAGTGATAACTCTTTTAATGCTAGGTTATACCTTTTGATTAGGATTTTATGTGCTTTTATGCGTCTATCTCTTTTATTGCTTTTAGGGAAATTTCTTTTTATATACTCTATAGCCTGTCTGTTTAAGGCTATAGCGTGGATCAGTCTTAACTCTGCGTCTATAAACATAGATTATCCTTAAAATGGGATAGAGTCATCTGCTACGCCGCTATGAAGATCTTTTGGCGTAGTTTTTGGCTGTGCTGGCTCTAGATCTGGCGTGGCTGTTTGGGTGGCTTGCTCTTTTTGCTTTTTAGCTGGTTCCCAAATTATATTCCATAAAATCGCTGGATTATCATCAGCATATGGCTTAAAGCAGATAATCTCTATTCTACCACCACTAAAGATTGGGCTATCTATATAGCCACTCATATACTCATTGCCGCTTTGGCTGGTTCGTAGCCAAAGTGAGCCAATAATGATGTTACTCGCCAAATTTGATTTAAGGCGCGGTAGCTTAATATAATATGTTGGCGAGTTTGGGTTATCGCTATTTGACTCTGTTATAGTAAATTCTAACATATTTGCTATGCCTAAAACTTGCATTGATCCGCTTAGATAGGTGATGGTCTCACTATCTTTTAAAAATGATTTTTGTGTTATGTAGCCTATTTTCATCTTTTCTCCTTTTATCTACTTACTCTTGTGATTAGTTTGCCACCACGGCGAGTGTAGATGGCATCCATCATTACGATGTAAAATTTGGTTGAGTATTTTATGCCATCAGCGCCTAAGATATATGGCTTGCTAATAAAAGCCATAGCGTTATTAATCTCTTTTGTGATTAGTAAATTTTTTAAAATATTTCTGTATTTCATTGCTTTTCTCCATTTTTTTATTTTTACTCTGTCTCTATATCTAGTGAAATTTGGTTTAATCTCTCAAAAACTTCTACGCTTGAGACTGCCTCAGTAGCGATATGGGCTAAGCGGTCATTCATCCTATCATCTCTATCAGCTATGATCTTAAATAGGGCTTCAAAGCGTTTAAACTCATCTTTGGTTAGTGAGCCGTTTTGGCGTTTGTGATATAGCTCTTTTAGTTCAATTTCAGCTATGCTGTAGGCTGTGCCTAGTAGAGCTGTGTTGCGCTCTAGATCTACCTTGGTGTTTTCTACTGCCGCACCTAATGCTGTGTGCTTGATGGTTTTATTTAGGCTTTCGTTGTTTATCATTGCTAGATTAATTTTATGCTCTAGGAGTTTTGCCCAGCCAAATTTCTGCTTCCAGCGATTGATCCTAGAGTTAGAAGCGCTTATGCCATATTCTGCTAAATTCTCAGCTAATTTACGCTCTGTTATGGGGGTGAAGTCGTTTTCTAAGGTAGCTGAAGTTATCCAAAGCTCATAAGCCTTCTTTTGCTCTTCGTTCATGATAGGGGCTGGGGGCAGCTCATCACTTTTAAGAGTTTTAAGCTCTTCATCTGTGTTTAACACTTCATCTCTTTGATTTTTTTGGCTTACGCCTATTAGATTACCATCTTCATCATAGAAGGTAACTACATCATTTATCTGTTTCATAAATATCCTTTTTATAGCTGAATTTGCTTTGTTACACTTGTTACACTTTAAGCTTAAAAAGTGTAACATTGTGCTAAGTGCCTTTTTATGGCTGTTTGGTGGCTTAAGTTTTGCTATGCTTGTTACACTTATTTTCAAAAAGTGTAACATAGAGCAAATATAGGTAAAATAAGCATTTAAAGGCTTAAGAAAACTACTTGTTACACTTTTTTCCTATAATTGCTCTAGAAAAAATTTTAAGTAGAGAGAAAAATATTTCTATAGCTATATAGAAAAAAAGTGTAACAAGTGTAACACTACTTATAAAATGCCCTTAAATAGGGGCTTTGAGCCTGTTACACTTTTTTTCTTAAAGTGTAACAAAGTGTAACAAGTGTAACATTGCGATTTTATGGGGGTAGGATTATCAAAATCAGATAATCCTAGCAAAAAACCGCCATTAACCTTAAACATTTCATAACAATAATAAATTAAATATCGTAATAGATAAGTTTTGCTTATACTATTCTTAAGACTTTTTTAAGGATTTAAAAAGCCTTAAGAATAGTGAGTCATAGACTCACTACAAAAGACTACAAGGCTCAGACATATTCTCTATATCTAAATTCATATTATTTATAGTAACGCTAGTGATATCAAAATCAATATTTATCTCAATACCAGCAAAGCCACGCTCAACAGAGGCTAGACCGATTTTAGGGATTGAGCTTCTTCTAGATATAACTTGAAACTCTATATTTGACATTGTGAGTTCATCTTTTAATACTTGAATGAATTTGGTCTGGCTCATTGGTCTGTTGCCACGCTCTTTGGCAAATTCGCAATATAGTAGATATAGATATTTATTTGGGGTAAATCTCTCTTTATTTGGGGCGACGGCATCACGGATAAAGACTCTAGTAGGATTAACTTCATCTTTATACTCATCAAGGGCGTCACGCATCTTTTGCCCTTTAGTAAATTTGCCTTGAGTTACTAGGCGATTTAGTCCTTCAAGCGCTAGAGCAAAGATCCCATCTAGCTCATCGCTAAAGCGCTCACTAAGCCCCCTAATCTTCTCATCATCTTTAATCTCTTTATCAAAGCCTATTAGGAGCATACGGCGAAAAACGGCGTTATCTATATTGCTCTTTGGTTTGTCATTACCAGCAAAGGCAAATTTGGGTTTATCTTCAGGCTTTAGGCTGTAGGGCTGCTGATTTTTAGGGTTGATTTGTATCTGATCTCTTGGGGATACTAGGGCTTTTAGATTGCTAAACTGCCCTTTATCAACGCCTAATTTATCAATCTCACTACCGATATTTAGCATCTTATTAGCTAGGCCGTGAAGCTCGTGGCCTTCAAGTTGCTGAAGCTGGAGATTTGATACATTATCTTCGCCAAAAAAGCTTCTTAAAACATCTAGTATAACGCTCTTACCATTGCTACCGCTCTTGCCATATAAGAATAGAAAGGATTCATAATCATGGCTAGGTAAAAAGCAGTAGCCTATAAACTCCATTAGAGTAAGCCTGTCTTCATCATTCATGACTTGGCTTAGGAATTTTTCCCATTTTGGACACTGGGCTAGCGGGTTATAGTCAAAATCTAACATATTTGTAGCGTATAGCTTTTTGTTGTGATGTTGGCTAAAGACTATCTTACCACTTTTGCTAATGATTATAGAGCCGTTTCTTAGGTTTATAACCCTTTTGTTTATTAGGCTAGGCTCACGCCTTTTGGCATCGATTAGCACCCCTTGGCCACGGATATTGTCTATTAGCTCTGTGGCGGTGCGATCTGTAATCTTCTTTTTATCTACGCCACTAGCACCCATCCAGTGATGAAGTAGAAATTTATAAATCTCTCTATCATCTACAAATGAGTAGAAGTTGCCATTCCAAAAGTATATCTGACCCTTATACTCGGCGATATCATAGCCTAGTTTGCGAATAGTTCTTACAAAGCTATCGCACATATCGGCTAGATGGACTTGGTGGTAGTTGGTTCGTAAAATCTTTTGAAAATCACAAATTTTATCAACTACCTTAGCCCACTGCTCTAAGTCTTTGTCAGCTTGTGGAGTTATAAATAGCCTATTTTCTAGCATTGCGGATTTGACTTCGGCGGTTATATCTTTTAGCTCTTTGCTTTTAAATAGCTTGATGAAATAATCTATTTGATTATCATCTAGTTCGCCTTTAACTGGAATAATGTTTAGATAGTTGCCATCTTTGTCAGTTTGCATTATCTCTTTACATATATCACTAAAGGTTACTTTCTTAAACGGCTCTTTAAACTCTTTTAGGTCGCACTCATATAGCTCGCTTATCTCATCTATTAGGTCATTTGTGAGCTTAAATGAGCTATATATGAGCTTATCTATTATCTTATCACTGCTTGTGAATTTGGCTTGATTGGCTCCTAAATAATCGCTTATATCATATTTAGCTGGTGCTGCTGGGCAGAGCTTATAAAATAGGGTGATATATACAGCTTTTGCTACGGTTTCAATCTCTTTATATCTAGCTATGGCGCTTGTATATCCAGCTTTATCATTGTCAAACCAGATATAGACGATTTTGTCTCTTAATAGCTCTTTGTGTTTTTGCCATGAGCTGTTTACTCCACCAAGAGTTAGAGCACATACACCTAAGCTACATAGATTTATAGCGTCCTTTTCGCCCTCACATATTACTACTATATCGCTATCAAACTCATGGTAAAAATCAATAGGGAATGGATAGGCACTGGCTCCACTAGCTCCTATCCACTTGCCTGGCATTAGCTCATTTGAGTAGCACCTAGCTTCACTATCCCATTTGAATTTGGTTCTGTGTTTGATATTTATAACTTCGCCTTGCTCATTGGATATGACTATTGCTACGCTATCGTTTTGTGGGTCAAAGCCTATATATCTATCAAAGAGATAATCAAAATAATCAGTCTTAGCAATGAATATATCAAAAGGTTCAGCTAGGGCGGTAAGGCTTTTGGCTTGTTGTAAGAAATTTGGAGCTACTTTGCTTAGTTTGGCTCTCACAATTTGGGCTTTTTGCTCGGCTTCTTGCTCTAGCTTTATTCTCTTTTCTTCTTGCTCTTTTTGGAGTTTTATGAATGCTTCTTTTTTAGCTTCTAGCTCTTCATCGCTTAGGCTCTCATCGAAGTCAAATCCTATGAAATTTAGAGCGACTTTAGCCGCTTTGGCTGGAGAGAGCTTCTCATATAACTCTATAAATTTACCAGCGTCCCCACCAGTGCCACAGGCAAAGCAGTTGAAAAAGGCGGAGCCGTTTTTAAAACTTATGCTACCGCTTGGGGTTTTATCTTCGCCATGGAATGGGCAGTGGTATTTAAAATCTTTAAAGATTATGCCACGAGATGACATAAGCTCTCTTAGCTGCTCTTTGGAGTAGCTCCTTAGTAGTTCAAAGATATTATCTTGCATTATAAATCCTTCACATCAAATAAACTAGCGCTATCTATGTAGTTTTGCAGCGCAACTATTAGCTTTGTTGCCGTGTATTGATTTTTAAACTTAAATCTACGAAAAAGCGAATAGATGGTATGTTCGCTTTTGCCTAGATTAAGAGCGATGGCTCTAGCTAAGGCTCTCTCATTACCTGCGACGGCTAGTGCTTTGTAGTAGTAATATGTCGTCTTCTCATAAAGAGGATTACTAAAATCTAAAAGCACTAAGCCATCACAGCTAAATCTATCACTTCTGCCAAGTCGTTTGTCTGAGCTTTTAAGCTTTTGGAGGCTTAGCTTTGAGATGCCGTGAAATGCGGCGGCCTCATCTAAAGAAACAAAGGCACTCAAGAAAACCTCCAAACGGGGCAATCAAGCTAGAAAATCAATGAAATTTAAGGATGGTGCCAGCTGGATTTAAAAACTGCTTGATTGCGATGTTAAATAACTTAAGTGATACCAGCAAATCACTTTAAGAAGCCGCCTGCAAGATTTGAAGGATTGGCGACTTTTTAAAGTGATTTATCATATAAATATCTTTTTTTATGTCGCTATAATATCATATATTTATGATATTTGTCAAGATATTTATATGATATTTTTTTAAAAAAAAGATAATAAAGCAGTTAAAAATAGTTATAATAAGTCTTTTTTATCATATAAAATAATTATTTATATAATTAAATTTTTAAGTCAAAATGTGTATAATAAAGCAATGACAATGGAGAAACAGATGAATAATAAAGAAATTTTTCAAGAGATGAAAAGCTTTTTTAAAGTAAATAGTCTTGAAGATGTTGCTGAGAGATTAGGATATAGTAGAAACTCTGCAAGAAATTGGAGAGCTGGTCAATTGTCTCAAAAAGCAATAGCCAAATTTGAAAAAGCCAAAGCTGATAAAAAGAAGGATGATGAGGCCTTTGATGAGCTGTTTTTTGGTGGGGGGATAGGTGGGATATTAGTCCGGTATGATAGAGATGATAATACTCAGCATAACTACACTCTAAGCCCTGAGCTAGTAGATTTCATACTTCTTTATATAGATTATGGCAATAAAGCCTTACTAGATAAATTCACTCAAGATTTAAAACAGATACAAAACCTAATCAAATAATAAAATCCACGCATTTAAAATCACGAATTCACACATTTATAATATAGCTTTAAAATAAAAGGCTAAATTATGAAAAAGACAAAAAATAGACTATTTTTAATCGATGATGCATTCTCTAAACTTGAAAATCAAAAAGATAGATTTTTAGCTTGTGAAAGAGTTTATAACGCTACATATGATGATGCTCATCGCAGACGCTTAGCGCCTCAGAGGTCAAATATAGTAGAGCGCTCTAGAATCTATGTGCCACTAGCTAAGACAAGTATAGATATACTACATAGTATATTTAAATCTAGCTTTTTAGGCTCGGGGTGTCCTATAGAGATAACTAGAATAGGCTATAATGATGATCACGATAGAGCATTAAGGGACGCACTAACTGCAGCAGTCAAGGCTAAATGGAGAGAGAATAAGCATTTTATCGGCATTAGTAGGGCGGTGCTATCGGCTCTATATCTACCACTTGGGGTGGTGAGTGTGTACTGGGGTGATGGGGATATACAGACTAAGTTTATCCCTATAAATACAATCGCATTTGACCCATATGCTAGTGATATAAATGATGTGGAGTATATATGCTATAAATTTGCTAAAAGTAGAAATGATGTCAAGGCGAAGTTTAAAAGCGGATTTTACAAAAGTGATGATGAGTATGCGGTATTAAAGGCTGGTAGGCGGATACTGATAAAAGAGATATATGAGAAAAACTGGGAGAAGGGTGGCTGGGATCTCACTAGCTATGCTAATGATATAGAGGTTAGAAAGGCGTGGTTTAATCAGTTGCCCTTTTGCTATGGATATTGCTTTGAGAATATGCCAAGTGTGGGTAGAGATGATTTACTAAATGATGATTATATAGGGGTGTATGGCTCGTGTCTGCCTGAGCGTGTGCGTGAGCTACAACAAGAGTATAATATCAAGCGTAATCAAAAGATAGATTTGATAGAAAATGCTATAGACCCACAATTTGCTATAAACTCTGAGGGCGGGATAGTAAATGCTAATGACTTACTCAGTCGTAAAAAGGTGATACGGTGTAATCTAAGTGGCGATGGGGATATAAGCAAAGTTGTAGCGCCACTGCTGCCTACTGGGTCAGTATATGATGTAACTACAGAGATAGAGATGATAAAAAGTGAGTATGAGATAGCTAGTGGAGTTAATAGCATAATGACTGGAGTAACAAGTGCTAGTGATAGAAGGAGTAATACAAGCTTGCAAACTATAAATGCTGCTAGTGGGGTGAGAGTGGAAAGTATGTTTCAATCCTTGGCCGCTACTATGCTACATGAGTATGCTAAAAAGTATGTAAAATTGCTATATAAAAATCTAGATGATGAGTATCTAATCAAGATAACTGAAAATCCGGATATTATAAATATCATTGGGAGTAAGGAAGAGAGAGCAAGTAGTGATATAGACTTTGATATAAATGTGAATTTCGGCACTACAATAAGCAGCGATGTAGTAGTAAGTAAGATAAATACACTGCTAGGCACTCTAGCGCAACTTGGGCTAAATAATCCAAATTTGATAATGCCACTGATAAAAGAGATGAGCGTGGCGTTGCTGGGAGAGAATGCTCCAGTATATCTAATAGATGAAGCGTTTAAAGAGCTACAAGCACAGCAAGAACTGGCAATGGCTACACAGGCTATGAAAGGAGAGGCTATGGCTAATGATATGGGGGCACAAAGTGATGCGGATAAAGAGGCGTTAATCGCTGGAATAATCTAATAAAAGGAGAGAAAATGGCAGGAAATATTTTAGGTGGGTTGATTGATTTTGGTAAAAATATCTTTAAGAATTTTAATGCTAGTGATTTTCTAAGCGCTGGTGGTCAAGTCTTAGGTGGGATAGGGCAGTATAAGGCGGCTAAGTCTCAAGGTAAGATGGCGCAAGATGTCTTTAACTACAATAAAGCCTTAATGGAAGAGGAGCGGGCAAGACGCAAAAAGGCTGATGATGCTCTAGCGGCTGGATTTCGGGCTAGTGATTATGCTAAGGAGAAGTAATAATGGGATATTATGATAGAATGCTAAGGACATTACAAGCACCTAGCACAAATGGTGGGGTAGGCACAGGGCTAGGGCTAGCAGCAATTGGTCAAGCCTTAAGCAATATAAGCAAGATTAGCGATGATAGGGCTAAGGCGATAGCAGAGGAAGATAGGGCCAACTGGGATAGAGCGTATAAAGATAATGAGATGGCTATGGCGATAGAGCAAAATATACAAAATAGCGCTCAACGAAAATTTGATAATGATATGGCGGTAAAAAAGCTAAATTTGGATGAGAAAAAGACAAAGGCGGAAATAGATAGTATAAATACTAAGGCAGCTATAGCAAGAGAAGCGCATAATCTAGCAAGGCTAGATAACTATACAAAGACAAGGTTACTCGAACACTTTATAAAAACTGGGGATAAAAATAGTGGGCTAATGGCTCAATATATGTTTGGGGTGCCGATTAATATGGATTTTATGCCAAGTAAAGGTGGGGTAAATATAGATAAGATAGGGGATATAAAGATTGATTGATGGCTAAAATTTAGAAAAAATAGTGGTAAATTATCTGCTTTAAAGGAGTATTTATGGCAGAGATTTACACGGTTAGAAGTATCTTAGGCGATGAGAGCTTACAAAATTTAATTAATCAAGGCAAAAGTCAAGATGAGATAATAAGCATAGCTAAGGCTTATAAAGATGAGGCTATAAAGAGTGGGGATAAAGATGCTCTAAATAGAATGAATTTAGTGAATGGGAAGCAAGGAAGGGCGGACTTTTTCACTAGGCTGGGTGATAAGATGGACGCTAATGGATATGAGACCATGGGGAGTATCGCTCGTGGTATAGATATACTAGCTAGCAAGGTAGCTGCGCCTATAGCTGGGCTTATGGGTGATAGTGATAAAGAGGCTCAAATTTTAGCTGATATGAAGCTAACACAATCAATCAATGAAGCTAAGAATTTAGATAAGATAGCAACTACCCCACGCACTCAAAGAGAGTATCAAATAGATAGCAATAACTTGCTAGCTAATGCGATAGGCTCATATACTAAAGATTCAAAAACTTACGCTAGAAATCTAATAGAGCAGGCTGAAAATAGTGGCTATACGGCTATGGATAGATTTAATATCGGTATGGCTACAACTGCTAATGCTACTAAATATTTTATAAAATCGTTAATTTACGGCGAAGATAGCAAAGAAGCAAGAGATATAAAGGACGCTCAAAAGATACTGCAGGCTAGTCGTGATGCATATGAAGCTAATAATCCTGATAAGTGGAATGTGGCTAACTTCGCTGGAGAGATGGTAACTGACCCGCTAAATGCTGTGGGACTAGCTAAGGGATTTAAGGTAGCTAATACTGCTTTTAAAAAGGGGGCAAATGTAGCATTTGATTTAGCTCAACTAGGCGCCATCGGTGGTATGGCTGGGGCTATAATGGAGTATGGAAGCTATAAAGAAAAAGATGAACAAAATGTAGCTGGTGCAGCTATGATAGGGGCTACCTCTGGGGTGGCTCTTGGGGCTGGATTTATGGCGCTGGGGGCTGTGCTTAATAAGATAGCTAGTAGATTTGGTCAAAAATCTACGCTAGAGCAAAACGCTGGGGTAGCCAAAGATGAAACAACTAAAGAGCTAGAAAAAGGCACTCCACAAGATATAGATAAGAGACTACAAAAGATAAGTGATGATATAGAAGAGGCTTTTAGCGCTGATGAGAACGCAGAAAATATAGCTAGGCTTTTAGGGCAAGAGTATGATGATAATATAAATAAGGCGATAAAAGAGAGCCAAGAGGTATCAACTGCGATAGATGATAGTGTGGCTAAATTTGCTAATGATAATCCAAAAGCTAGTGCTAGTGATATAGAGATATATATAAATAAAACTTACGCACCAAGCCAGAGTGAAAAAGAGCTAACACGCATAATAAACGATGATAAGCCAGTAACGCCACGAATGGCTGGGTATAGAGTGCTAGGGGTGCTACAAAAAACTATGGAGTATAAAACACGCTTTGATCGTGATACTATTGTTAAGAGATTTAAAAATCACGGCTTTAGCGATGAGCTAGCCAATATCTTTGCTGATGCTTACATAGCTGATGATATAAGCGTAGCTAGGAGATATCTAGATAGCAAGGTGGCTAGTAATAGGCAAAAGAGCGTAGAAGATGGGCGTAATGAGTGGCTTGAGAACACTACAAAGAGCGATAAAACTAAAACTCCAAAAAATCAAGATGAAATTTTAAAAGAGATAAGTAGCAATCAAACGCAATTTAAATTAATCGATGATAGCGATATGACCCCTGAATTAAAAAGTAGATTAGAAAATGATGGATATACCCTAGAGCGTGAGAGTGAGAGTGGAGTGTGGGAGATTAGCAAGGCTATATCAAATGAAGATATAAAGGGAACTGATGAAGCCTTGCAAAATAGCACAAAGGACACCCCAACACCATCAACCGCAACTAAAGAAGTAGATAACTTAAGCGAAGCTACACCAAATTTAACCCAAAATAGCATAAAAGGCGATGGATTTGTAACTTATCCAAATAGTGCTAGGCAAGAAACCGCAATAAATCAAAATTTCAATATTCAAGAGTGGGTTAAGAATATGAGTGGCGTTATAAGTGATGAGTGGAGAGCTAATTTAACCAAACTAGCCAAAAAACACCCAGAAATGTTTAGAAGTGAAGCGGATGTATTTAGGGTTATAAAAGAGATAAAGGACAATCCAACACATTTTTTTAAGAATTATGATGATGATGTAGCTTTAATAGGCAAACAAATAAATGATAATAAATTCGCAAATATAGGTATAGTTAAGAACGATGGCGAAATCATACACGCAAACAAAAACAAAATTAAAGATTTAGATAGGCTACAACGCAGAAATAAAGAAATGCTGACTGGGACGCCACTTCCAGCAACCACTCGAGCAAATAACTCTATGGGAGGCGATTTATTACAGCATTTCAATGATAAAACTATACCAAACCAAAGCATAAAACAAGCTGAAACAGCTAAAGAGCCAAATTTAAGTCGTGCTGAGCGAAGGGCGATGGGGATAGAAGAGCCAAAGGGTAAAACACTAGCCCAGTATCGTAAAGATATCGAAGCTAAGTATAACATTAGACCTATAAAAGAGTTTGGCACTAATTACGCAGAGTTTTATCACGATGGCAAAGGCGCAATTGATAAGCTTTTAGCAGAAAAGCAAGGGCAAGTGGCTGGGGCGTTTGAGAGGCAAGAGATAGGCGATATAGATTTAGTGTGGGGCGAAGTAACAGACGCTATAAAACATAAGGGTTATGGCTTATCTCATATCTTAGACAAACGCATTTATCAATATATGCAGCAAGGACTAAGCAAGGAAGAGGCTAAGCAAAAGGCAATTGAGCTTATAAATAAATTGCCTGATATAATAAAAAATGGGGAGATAATCAAAAAACCTAACGAAGCTATACAAATTATAACCGATGATACTAAAATAGTGTTAAAATCTAATTATTATGGAGAACCAACAAATAAATGGATAGTTACAGCATATGAAAGATTAGAGAAAGACTTAGATATATCCGCTAAGCCTATTACAAAAAGCACGAATCCGCCTTTAAACTCTAAACCAAATTCTACCCCAAAAGAGATAAAAAGTCAAGAGCCAAATTTAAGTCGTGCTGAGCGAAGGGCGATGGGGATAGAAGAGCCAAAGGGTAAAACTCTAGTAATAGATGAAAAGGCGGTTAAAAGCGATGTAAGGGAGTTTGGAAGGTTGGCTGATCAAGTGGGGCTAGGATTTAAGAGTGCTAAAGAGGCTAAGGCTGTGATGGATAAGTGCGATAAGAGTAAATTTGATTGTGGGAGTTAGTGCCTATTTTTAAGAAAAAAAAATAATATTATTAATCTGTGAAATCAAAATGGGGAACCCCACGAAGTGGGGCTTTAGGGGTTTTGAAAGGGCGTAGCCCTTCATCGCAAAGACGGACTTCGTTCGTCTGCGAAGTTAAATAGTTTTTTTAAGTGGGAAGGGGGGCGCTTTTTTGGCAGACGCTACCCCTTCCCCCTTAACAACCCCTAACCCCCTGTAAAAGCCTTTCAAGGTGCTGTGCGAAGCACAGATTTAACTAATTTTACTAAAAAGGTTGGGGCGGATAATAGGGGTACCCCACGAAGTGGGGCTTTAGTGCGGGGTCAAAAGGGTGGGGCTTGTCGCAAAGTGGGGGCTTTGCTCCGTCTTGCGAAGTAAAAAATAAGGAGACAATATGACAAAAGATAGTTATGAGCTTTTAGGATTTATCATTAGTAAAGCAACTAATGGTTTGATGGTATATAGTAGCGTTGATGGCGATAAAGGTCAAATCGATATGGGTGAGATAGGGGACGCTGTAGTAAAGCTTAAAAACAAAAGAGAGTATAAGGTATTTTCTAAAGAGCAGTGGCTAGCAATGCCAAAAAGCGCTAAAGAGGCTACTAAAACAGCAAACAAAAAAGAGCCAGTATTAAACGAATTTGGGGAGCAAAACAGTGATTTAAAAGGAGAAAAAGATGAGTCAGCAAACAGCTTGGTATGATGAGCCACTAGATAATGAGTTAAATTCAAATGATGAGAAATCACCAAATACAGAACAAAGCGGTAATGAGCCGCAAAAAGAGATGGCAAAAGAGCCTGATCAAGATATACCAAAACAGAGCGATACTCAAAAGCTTGAGCTTAGCAGTGAAGACCGCAGATTACTAGATGAAGCGGCTGCTAGGGAGAGATTTTCAAATGAGATAGCTATGGCTGAAAAGAGTGTGCCTGGATTTGACCGTGGCAAAGTCCTTCATAAGCTTGAAGAGATAAACAAAAAAGACCCAGCTATGGCTTCTAATCTATTTAGCTCTCAAGGGCTAGAGCTTATATGGTATAAATATTTTGCTCATCAAGCAAGTAGTGATAATGTGATGGATAGCCATAGGGCTAGAATGGAGAATTTCAACCCTAATGAAGCTATAGAAAAGATAAATAAAGGTGAGGCAAGCTCTGCTGATATGGTGGATTTTTACTCTCATCTTGGTGAGATTTGTAAATAAAATTTTCGCAATAGTCGTTTTATCTTGCAGATGAAACGACGGCGAAAATTTGGAATAATTAACCATTTTAGAGCAATAGCAAAACAACCTTAAATGGTTGTTTTGTGGCGAAAATTTGGAATAATTAACCAATTTATTTTTCTTTTTAAGGGGGAAGGGGAGCGCTTTTTTGGCAGCCGCTACCCCTTCCCCCTTAACAACCCCTAACCCCCTGAAAAAGCCTTTCAAAGTTGCTGTGCTTCGCACAGATTTAACTAATTTTATTAAAAACTCTTTTTAGTTTTTAATAAAATTTTAAATTTACTAAAAAAAGATTTGGGGCGGATAATAGGGGGTACCCCGCTTGCGGGGCTTTAGTGCGGGGTCAAGCCGATGGGGCTTGTCGCAAAGGTCGGCTCTGCTGACCTGCGAAGTTAAAATAGTTTGCTACTTTAGCACGGACTTTGTTCGTGCGTTAAAAGTAGGTAAAAATAAAAAGCGCTCCCCTTTCCACTTAAAAAAAAGAAAATTTACACTTCTGTCATATTTTTAAAATTTTAAATCCTTAAAAAGAAAAATAAATTCAAAATTCAAATTTTTTAAAAAATATAAAATTTTTTATTATAAAAATTAAAGAGTTAAAAACCCCATTTTTTATGATCATTAAAAGCTAGCTATATTTGAAATTAAAACAAAATCAATACCCATTTTTACGAAATTATTTTTTTAAAATCTTTGAATTACAAAAAGAGGTTTATTAGGTGAGCTGTAGTTCTTGCGGCTTTGTTTGGAAATTTTACAAAAAGGAGATTATGTGATTAAAGCAGGTTTGATAGATAGTAGTGAGGCGTTTGGTAAAATCGCTGATTATGAATCTAGGATTTTAAAAGTTGGTAGAAATGAGACGCCATTTCTAAGCTCAATTAGCTCTATGGCGCCAAGCAATAGAGATGGAAGCGTAGCAGCTGGGCATATGTGGTTTTATGATCAGTTGCCTGATGGCCTAGCCCATACAGATCCTAGCACGGCTAGTGATGAGGGTGGGCGTATGAGTAGTGTGAGTCATTACATTGGTAAAAGGCTAGAAAATCACTACCAAATTCTAAAACAAGCATTTGGGGTAACTGGGTCTGAAGCTGAGGCGATGAGAGTTAATGGTCAAAAGGTGATAGCTGCTCAAAGGGAGCAAGCCTTAATCCAGTTTAAAAAGACTTTAGAGAAAATTTTATTAAGTGAGCAAACGGCAGTAGCTAGAGTAAATACAGCTGGGGCTAAAGTTGCTGGGAAGTGTGGCGGGCTAAAGAGCTTTGCTACAGCGGCTAATAAAATTAATGCTGGTCTTAAGGAACTGACTTGGGATACTATTAGAGAGCTTTTAAAAATAGGGTATCTAAATGGGTCGCCATATAGAATTTTAATGATGAATGATAAGCAAAAAGATAGACTAGATGATATTATCTTTTCTAAAGCTCATGTAAGTGGCTTAAATACTTCACGCATTGATAACAATGTAACTCACATTGGAAATACAGCTTATGGCACAAATATTCAAGTAATGCTAAGCCCATATCTAAAAGATGATGAGATTATAGCACTTAAGCCTGATGATATAGTCAAGGTCAATTGGCGTCCAATGGCAGAGAAAAAAAGAGAGACCACTGATGATGCAGAGCTATATGAGATTATAAATGAATTTACTCTAAGGGTTTGTACTCCATATGCTTTTGCGTGGTTACATAATCTAAAGGTTTGAAAAAATGACAAAGGCGGAGTTTATCAAAAGGGCGGAATTTGCCTTAAAGGGTGATCATCCGCCGCCTGCAAGTAGTGATTTAATAGATAGTCTGATATATAGGGCGGCTGCTACAATCAGTGATGAGATAGAGCCACTGGAGTTAGTGGAGTGCGATAAGAGATTTTTTGAGGTGTATCGTCATATTGATGAGTATTATTTTATACGCAAATTTGAGATTTATGATGATAGCTTTGGCTATGATGATGAGAATTTAAACTCAGCTTTATTATATCTATTTTGTTTTAGCGTTAGTGCAGTAGCACAAAATCAAAGCTATTTTATATCTTTAGCTAGAAAAGCGATGATGGCGTATCAAGCTACTATTTATGATGGGTATGAAGTTAATGATCTACAAAAAGCTTTAAGCAGGTGGGGATATGCTAAGCCATATGTAGTAACAAAGGCTTTAAATGCTTATTATGAGTGGGATGAAGCGTTTTTGAGTGAGCTGGATTTTTATCTAAGTGATAATAGCAAGATTAGAGGGCTTAGTGTAGAGAAGTTTATAAAGCACTTTATAGACTATCAAAATGGCGTAACTTCTAGCCAAAGAGCAGATATCAAAGATTTAGATAGAGTGATGAGTGAAAGGGTAAGATAATGGCAATTCAAAAAGCATTTACACAAATTTGTCAAGAAATTTTAGATAGATATGATAGCGTGCTAGATACTCATAATCTTAGCCAAAATATAAAGCGTGAGATACAAAGCGCTAAAAGTGAAGTACAAGCTAATAAAGACGCAGCCCAGCAGATAAAAACTCAAACTGAGCAAATCAAATCTCAAACCCAGCAAATCAAAACAGAGACTCAGCAAATCAAAATAGGGGCTGAGCAGATAAAATCTCAGACCCAGCAGATAAAAACTCAAACTGAGCAGATAAAATCTCAAACCCAGCAGATAAAAACAGAGGCTCAGCAGATAAAGCTAGAGCTAGTAGCTAAAGCCCAGAATCTCTCTGAGCTCATTGATGCTTTAGAGCAGATAAAGCAAAGTAATGGGGTTAGAGTTGATGAGATAATCCAAAGCCTAATATTATCTGATAAAGAGTTTTTAGTTAGGGCTATGGAC